>NZ_BAZG01000028.1 GCF_000964525.1 Anaeromyxobacter sp. PSR-1 | reverse complement strand
CGCGGTGCGTGGCCCGCTGGATCGCGCGCTCGCGGCCGCCGCGGCGGCGCTGATCCGCAACGCGTCGCAGCTCGTCGGCGTGCAGGAGGTGCAGGCGCTGCTCGACGGGCTCGAGCCCGGCGCGCCGGCGCTGGTCCGCGAGGCGAGCCGGCAGCTCCCGCCCGCGCTGCTCGCGGAGGTGCTGCGGCGCCTCGTGGAGGAGGGCGTCTCGATCCGGCCGCTGCGCACGATCCTGGAGGCGCTGCTCGAGGCGGGCGGCGCGGGGCGCGGGCCGGCGGCGCTGGCCGAGGCCGCCCGGCGCGCGCTCCGCCGCCACCTCGCGCACGCCCACGCGGGCGAGGGCCCGCTCGCCGCGCTGCTGCTGGATCCGGCCGCGGAGCAGATGCTCCGCGAGGGGCTCGCGGGCGACGCGCTCGCGATCGATCCGCGCGTGGCGGCGGAGCTGGTGGAGCGCATCGGCGCCGAGGCGGAGGCGCAGGCGGCGCCGCCGGTGGTGCTGACCAGCGCCGACGTCCGCCGGGCGCTCCGGACCCTGCTCGCGCCCCGCCTGCCGGCCGTGGCGGTGCTCGCCTACGACGAGCTCCCGCCCGAGCTCACGGTCCGGCCGCTCGGGCGCGTCGCGCTGGCAGCCTGAACCCTGGAACGCAGCGCGGGGTCGCGGCCTCGCGGCCCGACCCCGCCACCATCGAGCAAAGCCGCGCGGTTACGCGCCGGCGGCGACCGGGGGCGTGCCCTGGCCCTCGCCTTCCGGCTGGGATGGCTTCGCGCCACCCAGCTCCGGCCGGTTCACGCGGTCGCGCAGCTCCTTGCCGGTGCGGAACAGGATCCCGCGCTTCGGCTTCACCGGAATCACCTCTCCGGTCTTGGGGTTGCGCCCCTGGTAGCCGTCGTAGTGCTTGACGTGGAACGCGCCAAGCCCGCGGATCTCGATGTTCTCTCCCTTGCAGAGCGCGTCCTTCATCGAGTCGAAGATCGTCTCGATGGTGGCCTCGGCCTGCTTCTGGGTCACACCGCGCTTCACGACGAGGATGTTGATGAGATCCGACTTCAGCATCGGGACTCCGGCTCGCTGACGGCCCCCACCCTTGGAAAGCCGCTCGGGATGGGGAGAGCCTAGCCGAAGGCTCCGAAATCAGCAAGGGTTCCACGGGCATGCGCGTCTGGGTGGGCGGGACCCCGACCTGGGGATCCGCTTCCGCTCACGCGCGCGCGTCGCCTGCGGCGGTCGGATCCACCCCTTCAGAGGCACCCGTTCCCGGGGCACGATGGCCGGCCTCGCGGGCGCGCTCCCGGTCGCACAGCTCCCGGAACGTGACCGCGTCGAGCTGCCCGGCGGCCTTCGCTTCCAGATCCGTCAGTATTTCCGACAGGATGCCGCGCTCGTCCGGCCGCGCTTCCCGCCCGGACACCGCCCGACGGACGTCGAGGAGCGTGATCTTCTCCAGCGGCCGGGCGGGCACGAGCCCGCCGTCGGCCAGCGACACCACGATGCCCCTCAGGCGGAGCGCGCCCAGGGCCTCGCTCGCCTCCTCGGGGGTCGCTCCGAGCCGCGCGGCCACGTCGCCGGGGTCCGGCGCGTCGTCGCCGCGGTCGAACGCCTGCGCGACCAGCAGCAGGGTCCGGCCGGCCAGGATCTCGCGCGCGATGGCCGAGTCGGCGCGCGGGGCGGGCGACATGAGCGTCCGCGCGTACTGCACCACGTACGCGAGCCGGGCCCCGAACAGCACGATGGTCCAGGAGACGAACAGCCAGAACAGGAAGATCGGGACCGCCGCCACCGAGCCGTAGATCGCGTGGTACTTGAAGATGCGGGCGACCACGAACGCGTAGCCCCACTTCGCGACGTCCCAGGCCACGCCCGCCGCGACGCCGCCCACCACGGCCGCGCGGAGCTTCACGCGCGTGTTCGGGACGATCTGGTAGAGCGTGGCGAAGAACGCGCAGTTGAGCAGCGTGCCGCTCAGCACCACCAGCGCGCGCACGCCGGTGTTGGCGAGCAGCGTCTGCGTGTACGCGCCGAGCGTGGTGGACGCCGCGAGCAGGATGGGGCCGAGCGTGAGGCCCACCCAGTAGGTGACCGCCTGCTGCGTGACGCTGCGGCGGCGCCGGATCCCCCAGACGTCGTTCACCGCGTGATCGACGTTGGTGAACAGCGTCACCGCCGACCAGACCAGCAGCGCGCCGCCCACCACGCCCGCGCTGGTGGCGTGCGCGTTCCGGATGAAGCGATCCAGGTACGGCTCGATGGACGAGCGGGCGCCCACCGCCAGGTTCTGGATGAGAAAGTCGTGGACGCGGCTGGAGATGGCGTCCATCCCGGTGAACGCCTGCACCACCGAGAACGCCACCACCAGCGCCGGCACCAGCGCGAACAGCGAGATGTAGGTGAGGGCCATCGCGCGCAGGCGCACGGTCTCGCCCTCCACCACGCGCAGCGCCAGCCGGAGCGCGGTGCTGGCGAAGCGGAGCTCGCGCTCCACCCTCGCCACCCCCGAGCCCTGGTCGAGGCGCGCCGGCACGGCCCGCCTCAGGCCTTCTCGCCGCCCTGCGCCGGTGCCTCGGGCGCCGTGCGCGGCTCGCCGCCGCGCTCGCCGCGCTCCTCGCGCTGCCCGCGCTCGCCCCGCTCGCCACGGTCGCCGCGGTCGCCGCGGTCGCTCCGCTCGCCGCGGTCGTTGCGCTCGCCACGATCGTTGCGCTCGCCGCGCTCGTTGCGGTCGTTCCGCTCGCCGCGCTCGTTCCGCTCGCCGCGCTCGTTCCGCTCGCCGCGCCCGCCGCGCCGGTCGCGGCCGCGGCCGCGATCCCGATCCCGGCCGCCGCCACCGCCACCGCCGCCGGAGCCGCCGCCACCTCCACCGCCACCTCCACCGCCGCCGCCCGCGCCGCCGCCCTGCTCGGCGCGTTCCTGCCGGCCGTAGATGTCGAACTGCTCCTGGTGGTAGCCGGACTGCGGCTTCACCTGGATGGTCTTGTTGAAGCGATCCATCAGGTAGCGGAGCTCCTCGCGCTCCGCGCCCTGCAGGATGCGCGCGACCTCCGGGTGGGAGTTCACGACCAGCACCGGCTCGGGGAAGTGCGGCGCCTCGCGCCGGATCTCGCGGAAGATCTCGTAGGCGATGGTGATCTTGGACTTCACGTGCCCGCGGCCGTCGCAGTACGGGCACGGCTCGTTCATCACCCGCGTCACCGACTCGCGCACGCGCTTGCGCGTCATCTCGACGAGGCCGAGCTCGGAGATCTTCAGGACGTTGGTCTTGGCCTTGTCCCGCCCCAGCGCGTCCTGCAAGGCCTTGAAGACCTTGTCGCGGTTCTGGGGTTTGTCCATGTCGATGAAGTCGATGATGATGATGCCGCCGATGTTGCGCAGGCGCAGCTGGTAGACGATCTCCTTGGCGGCCTCGACGTTGATCTTGGTGATCGTCTCCTCGAGGTTCTTCTTGCCGACGTAGCGGCCCGAGTTGACGTCGATGGCCGTGAGCGCCTCGGCCTGGTCCATGATGATGTAGCCGCCGGACTTGAGCCACACCTTGCGCTGCGCCGCGCGCTTCAGCTCCTGCTCGATCCCGTAGGCGTCGAAGATCGGCTCCTCGCCCTGGTAGGACTCGATCTGCGACTCGAGGTGCGGCGCCTGATCGTGCACGAAGCGCAGGATCCGCTCGTACTCGTCGCGGTCGTCGATGACGAGCTTGCCCACCTCCGCGGTGAACAGGTCGCGCGTGGCGCGCAGGATGAGGTCGAGGTCGCCGTGCAGCAGCGCGGGCGCCGAGACCTTGTCCTTGGTGCGGATGATCTCGTTCCACACCTGGATGAGGAAGCGGATGTCCGCCTCGAGCTTGGCCGCCTCGACGTTCTCCGCCACCGTCCGCACGATGAAGCCGGTGCCCTCGGGGCGCATGCGGTCCACGATCTCGCGGAGCCGGCGGCGCTCGCCGTCCTTCTCGATCCGCCGCGAGATGCCGATGTGGTCCACCGTCGGCATGAACACGAGGTGCCGGCCGGGCAGCGAGATGTGGCTGGTGATGCGGGCGCCCTTGGTGCCGATCGGATCCTTCGCGACCTGGACGATGACCTCCTGGCCCTCCTTCAGGAGGTCCTGGATGTTCTTCGCCTCCTTGGTGCGCTTCTCCTCGCGGCCGTTCCGGCCGTTGCGGTCGCGGCCCTCGCGGCCCTCGCGGCCCTCCCGCCCTTCGCGGCCCTCGCGCCCGTCGCGCCGGCCGCGCTCGTCGCGGCGGCGGTCGCCGCGATCGCGCTCGCGGTCGCCGCGGGCCTCGCGCGCGGCGTCGCGCGCGGGCGCCTGGATGCGGTCCTTCTCGGGCTGGGCCGGGGCGGCCAGGGCGGCCTCGGTCGCCGGCGCGGTCTCCGCCGGCGCGGTCTCCGCCGGCGCGGTCTCCGCCGGCGCGGTCTCCGCCGGCGCGGCCTCGGCGGCCGGAGCGGGGGGCTCGGCCGGCTCGGCGGCCGGGGTCACCGCCTCCGCAGGCGCGGCGGCGGCGGGCTCGGCCGCGGGCGCGTCGGCGAGCGGCGGCACCGGAGGCCCGGGATCGCCGGCACCGGCGCCATGCCGATCTCCTGCGTGAGCGCGATGGGCGTGAGCGGCGCGGGCGGCGGCTCCTCGGCGGCGGGCTCGGCCTGCGCCGCCTCCACCGGCGCCGCGTCGGCGGGGGCGGGCTCGACCGGAGCCGCCTCGGCCGGCGCGGCCTCGCCCTGCGCCGCCTCGGCGGGCGCGGCCGCCGGAGCGACCTCCACGCTTGGTGAAGCCTCGGCCGCCGCGGGCGCGGGTGCGGGCTCGGCCGGCGCCGTCCGCGCGCGCAGCTCGGCCTCCTCGGCCTCCTGCTCGCTCGGCACGTCGGTCACCTCGGCGCGGTGCTCGCCCTCGGTGAGCTCGAACTCCTCGGAGAAGTCCGGATCCCCGTACACGTCGCCGACGTACAGGAACGCCGCCTTCTCCAGGCCGATGTCCACGAAGGCGGCCTGCATGCCGGGGAGCACGCGGACCACCCTGCCCTTGTAGATGTTCCCGACGATCCCCTTCTCGCGCTTCCGCTCGAGGTAGTACTCGTGGATCGTCCCGTTCTCGACCAGCGCGACGCGCGTCTCGGCGCCTGCCGCGTTGATCACGAGGATGCTGTTGCCCGCCATGATGGTCCTCTCTCGCCCCGTTCAGGCGCGGGGAGAGCGAGGCCCCTAGCGGCGGGCCACGATCGCGGCCGTCCCGGTGGAGCCGGGAGGGTCGGATCTGCTGTCGAGCTGGCGCTCAAAGCTTCGCGTCTCCTCGCGCCCGGCGGCCGCGTTTCGTGCGCGGCACCGGCGGGGCGCGTCGTACGTTCAGGCGTCGAGGTAGCGAGGCGCGCGGGGCTGGCTCGGCTCCGGCCGTCCATGCCCGCTCCTCGCGAAGCTCACGCCCTCCTTCAAAACCTTCACTCCCCGGGGCGGCGTGCCGTCTTCTCCGAAGATCGCCCCCAGCACCTCGGCTGGCTTGGCGCTCCCGGACGGATCCGCCCGCAAGCTGAACGCGACCGTCCCCGGGCCCTCGACCGCGAGGTGGGTCACGATGTCCTTCAAGTCTATCTCTCTTTGCTTCCGTGCTGCGACCTTCTGGCCCCGGCCCTTTCCGCGGGGCCTGGGCGGCGCCGCGCGGGTCACGACCGACTGATCTGCGTCGCGGAACGCGGCGACCCGCGCCTCGAGGGTCGCCTCGTCCCAGGTTTCCCGAGGAAACTCGGCGCGGTAATGGACGGCCCGCTGCGCCTCGGAGATCGACGGGGCGTGCGCGTCGAGGACGTGGGCCTCCTGCACCTTCAGCCCTTCCGGGAGCTCGGGGGCGAGCCGCGCCAGGACCTCCTGCGGGTCAACCGCGCCGAGGAGATCGAGATCCAGGTGCTCGCACAGGCTCTCCAGGCCGACCGGCAGCGCCGGACCGAACGAGACGCGCGGCTTCGGGTGGTAGCCCTGCGAGTACGCCACCGGCAGCCCGGCGCGCCGGACGGCCCGGAGCAGGGCGTGCATGGTCTCGAGGTGCGAGAGCGCCACGAGCCGCCCGAGCTTCGCGTAGCGGACGCGCACCAACGTCCGGACCGGCGGATCGGCCGGGCGCGGCGGACGCGGGGGCTCCGGGACGTAGTCCTTCGCCTCGTAGGTGCGGTTCTTCACGACGTCGTAGTCGCAGGCGCCGCACACGGTGCACGGCTCGAGCACGCAGTCGGCCACCTCGGCGAGGTTGCGGGCCGCCGCGAGCTGCTTCTGGAGGTAGGCCTTGGTGACGCCGCAGTCGATGCGCTCCCAGGGCAGCACCTCGTCGAGGCGCCGGCGGCGGTGCGCGAACCAGTCCAGCCCGACGCCGTGCTCGCGCTCACACTCCGCGAACGCCTCGAGCCAGTTCCGCTCGTCGAACCACTCGCTCCAGCCGTCGAGGCGCTGGCCGCGGCGGTAGGCGGCGAGCACCGCGGTGCCGACGCGGCGATCCCCGAGCGCGAGCGCGCCCTCGATCGACGACTGCCGCGAGTCGTGCGGCTTGAACTGGATCGCGCCGTTCCGGCCGCCCAGCGCCGCGGTGACGAGCGCCTGCCGGCGCCGCGTCTCCTCGGGCGGGATCATCGGCTCCCACTGGAACGGCGTGAACGGCTTCGGCACGAAGGTGGACGCGCCGAGGTGGATGGACGGCGAGCCCTCGCCCTTGGGCAGCACGCGGCGCGCGGCGGCGAGGCAGCGCTTCGCCAGCTCGGCGATGGCCACCACGTCCTCGTCGCGCTCCTCGGGGAGCCCGATCATGAAGTAGAGCTTCAGGAGCGACCAGCCGTTCCCGAAGATCGACTCGGCCGCCCGGAGGAGGTCCTCCTCGCGGTTGCCCTTGTTGATCACCGCGCGCATGCGCTCGGTGGCGGCCTCCGGCGCGAGCGTGAAGCCGGTCTTGCGGATGCGGGCGATCTTCTGCGCGAGCGCCTCGTTCATCGTCTCGGTGCGGAGCGAGGGCAGGCTCATGGCGATCCGCTCGCCCTCCCAGCGCGCCAGGAAGTCGTCGAGCAGCCCGTTCAGCGCGCCGTAGTCGCCCGAGGACAGCGAGAGCAGCCCCACCTCCTCGTAGCCGGAGGCGCGCAGGCCGGTCTCGGCGAGCGCCAGCACCTGCTTCGGATCGCGCTGCCGGGTCGGGCGCGTGATCATGCCGACCTGGCAGAAGCGGCAGCCGCGGGTGCAGCCGCGCTGCAGCTCGATGGGGAGGCGGTCGTGCACCGTCTGCATGAACGGGACGAGCGGGCGGGTGTACGCGCTGGTCGGGAGCGCGTTCAGGTCCGGCATCACCCGACGCTCGACCTTCTCGTAGCCGGGCAGGAGCGGCTCGATGGCGGCGAGCGTGCGCGAGACCGGGTCGTAGCGCGGCGCGAACAGCGAGGGCACGTAGACGCCCGGGATGCGCGCCAGGCGCCGGAGCAGCTCCGGGCGCGTCGCGCCGCCGCGGCGGAAGCCGCTCTCCGCGACCGCGTCGGCGATCTCCAGCGCGACCTCCTCGCCCTCGCCCACCGCGAACGCGTCGAAGAAGTCCGCCACCGGCTCCGGGTTGAACGCGCACGGGCCGCCGCCCAGCACCAGCGGGTCCTCGTCGCCGCGCTCGCGCGCGAGCAGCGGGATGCCGGCGAGGTCCAGCATGGCGAGCGCGCTCGTGTAGGCGAGCTCGAACTGGAGCGTGATGCCGAGCACGTCGAACCCGCGCACCGCCGCCCGCGACTCGAGCGTGAACAGCGGGAGGCCGCGCGCGCGGAGCATGCCCTCCATGTCCGGCCACGGCAGGAAGACGCGCTCGCAGGCGATCTCCGGCCGGTCGTTGAGCAGGTGGTACAGCAGCCGGAAGCCCAGGTTGGACATCCCGACCTCGTAGGTGTCGGGGAACGCCAGGGCGAAGCGGACGCGGGCGGCGGAGAGGTCCTTCACCACCGCGCCGAACTCGGCGCCGACGTAGCGGGAGGGCTTCTGCGCCTGGAGGACGAGCTCGTCGAGCGCGGACGAGGAGAGCGCGAGGTCGGTCTTCATGTCCCTTCGGGCCGCGGGTTCGAACCGCGTGTCGCCCGCCGGTCGGGGTGGAAGGCGCCGGATCTGCGGGAGATTCCGGCGGAGCCGGGCTGAATAGCACGGCGCGCGGCGCGGGTCGAGCCCGCAGCACGCCCCCCTCCGCGGGCGGAGCCCGCCCAGGGCGCGCCCGGCTCAGAAGCGGATCTCGAACGCGCCCAGGTCGCCGGCGGCGTCCGCCCACTCCACCTCGACCCCGTCCACCCGCGCGGCGGGCGGGCCCGCGTGGCACCACCGGACGAGCGCGCCCACCGCGGCGCGCTCGCCCTCGACCTCCGCCTCCACCCGGCCGTCGGGCAGGTTGCGGACCCAGCCCTTCACCCCCAGGCGACGCCCCTCGTCCGCCGTGGACTGGCGGAAGGCCACGCCCTGGACGCGGCCGGACACCACGATGCGCGCGCGGACCCGATCGGCCATCGCTCACTCCTTCAGCAGGCGCACGAACTCCTCCTCGCCGACGACCCGCACGCCCAGCGATCTCGCCTTCTCCAGCTTGGAGCCGGCCTCCTCGCCCGCCACGACCAGGTCGGTCTTCCGCGAGACGCTGCCCGACACCTTGCCGCCGCGCCGCTCGATCTCGGCCTTGGCGTCGTCGCGCGACATCGCCGAGAGCCCGCCGGTGAGCACGACCGTCTTGCCGGCGAACGGGCCGCGCGCCTCCACCACCTCGGCCTCGGGCCTCACCCCGGCGGCGAGGAGCCGCTCGACCACCCGCCGGTTCTGCGGCTCCTGCGTCCAGGCGCGGATCTCCGAGGCCGTCTCCGGGCCCACGTCGCGGACCGCGAGCAGCGCCTCCTCGTCCGCGTCCATGAAGCGCGCGAGGTCGCCGAAGTGGCGCGCCAGCGTGGCCGCGGTCGCCTCGCCGACCTGCGGGATGCCGAGCGCGAACAGGAACCGCCGCAGCGTGGTGCTCCGCGAGCGCTCCAGCGCCGCGACCATGTTCTGCGCGCTCTTCTCGGGCAGCTCGCGCGCCGCCGTCGCGTCCTGCTCCTTGCGCGGGCGGCTGAACAGCTGCTGCCAGACCTCGAACGGCACCGCGTAGAGGTCGGCGAAGTCCTTCACCTGCCCGCGCTCCACCAGGCCCGCGGCGAGCTTCTCGCCCAGCCCCTCGACGTCGAGGGCGCGGCGCTGCGCGAAGTGGCAGAGCCGGCCCACGAGCTGCGCCGGGCAGGCGGCGCCGGTGCAGCGGTAGACCTTCTCGCCCTCCTCGCGCACCACCCGGGCGCCGCACACCGGGCACTCGGCCGGGAACCGGAACGGCCGCTCCGCGCCGGTCCGGCGCTCCGGGAGCGGCTTCACCACCTCGGGGATCACCTCGCCGGCGCGCCGCACCAGGACCCAGTCGCCCTCGAGGATGTCCTTGCGGCGCATCTCGTCCTCGTTGTGCAGCGTGGCGCGCGCGACCATCGCGCCGGAGAGGCGGACCGGGTCGAAGTCCACCACGGGCGTGAGCACGCCGGTGCGGCCCACCGACGCCCAGATCCGGCGGATCCTCGTGGCCTCCTCCTGCGGCGGGTACTTGAACGCGACGGCCCAGCGCGGGAACTTCGAGGCCGCGCCCAGCCGGCGCCGCCAGTCGAGGTCGTCCACCTTCACCACGATGCCGTCGGTGTCGTAGGGCAGCTCGAAGCGGCGCTCGGCCATGCGGTCGCGGTAGGCGAGCACCTCGCCGATGCCGCGGCAGCGGCGGTTCTCCGCGTTGGTCTCGAAGCCCCAGCCGGCGAGGTCCTCCAGCTTGTCCCAGTGCGTGCGCCAGGGGTCGCCGCCCGGCACCAGCGCCTCGTACGCGACGAAGGAGAGCGGGCGGCGGGCGGTGACGCGCCAGTCGAGCTGGCGCAGCGTCCCGGCGGCGGCGTTGCGCGGGTTCGCGAACGGCTCCTCGCCGGCGCGGACCAGCTGCCGGTTCATCGCCTCGAAGTGCTCCTTGAACAGCAGCACCTCGCCGCGGACCTCGACGCGCGGCGGCGGCCTCCCCTCCAGCGCGTGCGGCACGCCGCGGTTCGCGCCCAGCCCGCCCACCACCCGCAGGTTCGCGGTGACGTCCTCGCCGTTGACGCCGTCGCCGCGGGTGGAGCCGCCCGCGAACGCGCCGTCGCGGTACACCAGCTCCACCGCGAGCCCGTCGAGCTTGGGCTCGACCACGTAGCCGACCGCCTCTCCCTCGGGCAGCCCCAGCAGCCGGCGCACGCGCGCGTCGAACTCGTGCAGCTCGTCGTCGCTCTGCACGTTGCCGAGCGAGAGCATGGGCTCGCGGTGCACCACCCGCTCGAAGCGCTCCGAGGGCGCGCCGGAGACCCGCTGCGTGGGCGAGTCCGCGGTGACGAGCTCCGGGTGCTCGGCCTCGAACGCCTGCAGCTCGTGCATGAGCCGGTCGTACTCGGCGTCGGCGAGGACGGGCTGGTCGAGGACGTAGTAGGCGTGGTCCGCGGCGCGGATCCGCTCGCGCAGCTCGCGGACGCGCGCCGCGGCGTCGGCCTTCTTCATGGCGCGAAGGATGGCGCGGCGGGGGGCCGCGGGCAACGAGGAATGGCGCTGGAGCCGCGCCGGGGAGTGTCAGAAGGTCTCGTAGTCCTCGGCGTAGGCCGATTCCGAGTCATCGAGCTGGAACCCACCGTCGACCTGCTTGAAGACCATGACAGCGGTACTGTAGGCGCCGTCGCCGTCGAGATCTCCCACGGCGGTCACCTCGATGGTTGCGGGGGCGCTAGCGGTGGCCGCCCACGCGCGTGCGCGGAAGCTGTAGTAGACGTTCCCCTGGATCTCCTGTCCGGCGGGAAAGATCGTCCGCCATCCCGGCGCCCGGTAGTCGATTGCCCGCTTGCGGTTCTGGGGCGGATATGGCGGCTGAAAGTCCGCCACCAGCGCGCCGCCCGGGATCGTTCCCTGCTGGATGTAGACCTCCATCACCCCTGTCTTCACCCTCAACATCAGCTCGTTGCGCTCGGCCGCTTTCGCACGCAGTGAGGCGCGCACCGAGACCGGGATGGCGATGCTCGCGAGGATGCCGATGATCGCCACCACGACCATCAGCTCGATTAAGGTGAAGCCGCGGATGCTTCGGCGACCCGTGCTCGTAGACGTCATGGCTTGATCTCCGCGCGTGGGTGCGCGCCCTGGCGGATTTCGAGACCCCCGCCGGGCAGCTCGACGACCTCGTTGCCCTTGGCGTGCTCCTGCTCGATGAAACGCTCCACCTGCGCTCGATCCACCTTCGCTCCGCCCATCGGGTACAGAATTGCCGGAGCCCGCTTGGAGCCCGGCATGAGCACCATCCCCTGCGGCGCGCCCGGAAGCGTTCCGAGGCGTGTAGCCACCCTCTGCCGGACGTGCCAACGATACCAGCCGTGATAGCCGCCCGCGGCCGCCAGGGAGAGCACGAGGAGCAACCAGAGCCCCCACGACCGCCGCGGCCGCGGCTCCGCCGACACCGCGATCACCCGCGCCTGCACCGGCCGCGCGGGCGCGCGCGCCGCGGTCGCGGCCACGGCGCCGGCGGAGGCGATGCGCTGGGCGAGGTCCGAGAAGTCGATCGCCTCGCGGACGAGCGCGTTGCGGACGGCCTCCACCCCGGGGAGGAGGTCCGGAGGGGCACCGGCGGCGAGCCCGTTCACGGCCGCGAGCGTCGCGTCGAGGTCGGCGAGCATCGCCTGCACCGCGGCGCCGTCCACCTCGGAGCCGCCCGCCGGTGCCGAGGCGCGCGCCGAGGCGACGCGGAGGCGCATCACCGCGGCGGAGCGGATCGGGCCCGGGTCGAGCGCCATGGGCCCGTCGCCGAGCGCGGCGCGCTCGAGCTCGGACAGCCCGCCGGCGATCCCCGCCGCGAGCCCGTCGAGGGCGTCGCCCGGGCGCGCGGCCCCGGACGCGGCCCGCTCCAGCGCGGCCTGAGCGTCCGCCGCGGAGGCGGACTGCGCGGGCCAGAGCACGCGCGCGGCGGGCGGCGGCGGGACGTAGACGGTGCCGCCCCCGCGCGGCGGCTCGGGCTTCGGCGGGGCGACGGGCGCGGGCGGCTCGCCGGGGGAGGCGTCGTCCACGCTGACGTCGAAGGCGTCGAGCGAGAGGTCCGGCGGCGGCGCGGTGGCCTTCCGCGCCAGGGGCGGCGGCCCCGCGGACGGCGGCGGCGGCGGCGCGAGCGGAGGCGGCTTCACCGTGGGAGAAGGGCTGGCCGCGGCGGCCGGCGCGGCGCCGCGCACCATCCGCTCGATCGCGCCCAGCACGCCGTCCGGCCGGCCGTCCCAGCGGGCCAGCTCGACGCCGAGCGCGCGCAGCGGCGCCTCGGCGGCGGCGTGCTCCGGCGCGAGCGCCGCCAGGACGCGGAGGCCGCCGCCGTCGCGCAGCAGCCGCTCGATGCCGGCCAGCGAGCCCTCCCCCTGGAACTCGATCACCACGAGCCCGCCCGGCCCGCGGCAGAGCGAGAGCGCCTGCGCCGCGTCCGCCGCGATGCGCGGGCGCGTGCCGAGGCGCGTGGTGACGGGCGCCAGCAGCGCGACGGCGAACGCCTTCGACCCGGCGACGACGGCTTCGGTGGTTGGGCTGCTGCTCGGCATCGATCACTTTCTTCGGGCGCGTCCCGCGCGGACCGGCGGAGATGTTAACCCGCCGGGGCATCTCACCTCACCGCGCGCCGGCCCCCGCGTTCATGGCACACGCGAGGTGCGACGGCGGCGCGGGTGTGCGGCGTTGACACCCTGAAACCGACCGCATACGTTTGCCGCCTCTCCTAGGCCTCGCCCAGAGACCGCCCGCAGCCTCCGCCGGCCACGCCCGCTCCGCAGCGCGCGGCCCAGCTCCCCGAGAACCGACATGCCCGCACCCGCACCGACAGCCACGTCGAGCACGTCCAGCCTCACCGACCTCAAGCACATGAAGGTCGCGGAGCTCGCCAAGCTGGCGCGCGACCTGAACGTCGAGTCCGCGGGCGCGCTCAAGAAGCAGGACCTCATCTTCGCGATCCTCCAGGCGCAGTCGAAGGCGGCGGAGGCGGCCAAGGAGGAGATGGAGGTCGGCGGCGAGGGGACGCTGGAGGTGCTGCCCGACGGCTTCGGCTTCCTGCGCAGCCCGGACTTCTCCTACCTGCCGGGCCCCGACGACATCTACGTCTCGCCCTCGCAGATCCGCCGCTTCAACCTGCGCACCGGCGACACGGTGCGCGGCACGGTCCGCCAGCCCAAGGAAGGCGAGCGTTACTTCGCGCTGCTGAAGGTGGACACCATCAACGGCGAGCCGCCCGAGGAGAACCAGGCCAAGGTCCTCTTCGACAACCTGACGCCGCTCTACCCGACCCAGCGGCTGACGCTCGAGCACGATCCCGCCGAGATGACCACGCGGGTGGTGGACCTGTTCGCGCCCATCGGCAAGGGGCAGCGCTGCCTGATCGTGTCGCCGCCGCGCGCCGGCAAGACGGTGCTCCTCCAGAACATCGCGCACGCCGTCACCACCAATCACCCGGAGTGCACCCTCATCGTCCTGCTCATCGACGAGCGGCCCGAGGAGGTCACCGACATGGAGCGGACGGTGCGGGGCGAGGTGGTCGCCTCCACCTTCGACGAGCCCGCCACCCGGCACGTGCAGGTCGCGGAGATGGTGATCGAGAAGGCCCGGCGGCTGGTCGAGCACAAGAAGGACGTGGTGATCCTGCTCGACTCGATCACCCGCCTCGCGCGCGCCTACAACTCGACCGTGCCGCCCTCGGGCAAGATCCTCTCCGGCGGCGTGGACTCGAACGCGCTGCACAAGCCGAAGCGCTTCTTCGGCGCGGCCCGCAACATCGAGGAGGGCGGCTCGCTCACCATCATCGGCACCGCGCTCGTCGACACCGGCAGCCGCATGGACGAGGTGATCTTCGAGGAGTTCAAGGGCACCGGGAACTCCGAGATCGTGCTCGACCGCAAGCTGATGGAGAAGCGCATCTTCCCCTGCATGGACATCGGGAAGAGCGGCACGCGCAAGGAGGAGCTGCTCCTGCCGGCCGACTGGCTCTCGAAGATCTACATCCTGCGCCAGACCATCCTGAACGGCCTCGACAACGTCGAGGCGATGAAGTTCATCCTGGACAAGTTCCGCCAGGTGAAGAACCACGACGAGTTCTTCAAGATGATGGTCGGCGGCGGCAAGTAGGGGCCGCTCGCCCGCAGGAGGGAGTCCCCGCCCGCGGCGCGCTCCGCTTGACCTATCCCCGCGATCCGACTAGATCCCGCGGTTCCACAACCGGGCCCGGACCATCGCCGACCACGGCGATGCAAGCGGCCCAGAGGCGAGCATGAAGGAAGGCATCCACCCCGACTACAAGGCCACGAAGGTCCTCTGCGCCTGCGGGAACGTCATCGAGACCCGCTCCGTGCGCGGCGACTTCCACATCGAGATCTGCTCGAACTGCCACCCGTTCTTCACGGGCAAGCAGAAGATCATGGACACGGCCGGCCGCATCGAGCGCTTCAAGACGCGCTACGCCGCCACCCCGGCCAAGGCCGAGCCCGCCAAGAAGGCGCCCGCCGCCGAGCCGGCGAAGAAGCTCGAGGCCAAGGAGAACCGCGCCGCGAAGCGCGCGAAGGCCGGCAAGAGCAAGAAGTCCGAGGCCGCCCCGGCCGCCGAGGCGCCCGCCGCCGAGGCGAAGCCCGAGTAGTCGCAGGCGAGCGGTCCGCAGGTTCCGAGAGCGGCGCCATCCGGCGCCGCTCTTTCCTTTTCCGCGGCGGGCGTGCGCTTGCCCGCGGGCCGGGCCCGATCTACAGGTCGATCATGGCCGAGCCGGCGCACCGCTCCAGACCGTCGCGGCAGGGGCTCACCGAGTACCTGCTGCTGGTCGGCGCGCTCGCGATCCTGGCCGCCGGCGCGGTGGCGCTCTTCGCCCCGGAGATCCGCGCCGCGCTCGGCAGCCCGCCGGCGGTCCCCGCCGCGCCGGCCCCGGCGGCCCCGTCCGCGCCGGCCGCCGACGCCGGCTGACGCCCGGCCGGCGCGCGGACGGTATATCCTCCCCGCCGTGTCCCCCCTCGTCCTGGTCGTCGACGACGAGAGCCCCAACCTCGAGTCGCTCGGCAAGATCTTCGAGCGCGAGGGCTGGCGCGTGGCGCTCGCCGGCTCCGGTTCCGCCGCGCTGGAGGTGCTCCGGCGCGAGCGCGCCGCCGTGGTGGTCACCGACCTGATGATGCCGGGCATGAGCGGGGACGAGCTGCTCCGCGCGGTGAAGGCGGTGTCGCCGGAGTCCGAGGTGGTGGTGATGACCGCCTACGGCACCGTGGAGGCGGCGGTCGCCGCCATGAAGCAGGGCGCCTACGACTTCATCACCAAGCCCGTGAAGCGCCACGCCATCGTGAAGGCGGTGCGCCAGGCGCTGGAGCGCGCCTCGCTGGTCGCGGAGAACCGCGCGCTGAAGGCGCGCCTGGCCGAGCTCGCGCCCGGCGGCGCGGGCGCGCTCCTCGGGGACGCGCCGGCGTTCCGCGCCGTGCTGGAGATCCTGCGCCAGGCCGCGCCGACGCAGGCGACCGTGCTGCTCCTCGGCGAGAGCGGCACCGGCAAGGAGCTCGCCGCGCGGCTGGTGCACGACCTGTCGCCGCGCGCCGCCGGGCCGTTCGTGCCCATCCACTGCGCGGCCATCCCGGAGACGCTGCTCGAGTCCGAGCTGTTCGGCCACGAGAAGGGCGCGTTCACCGGCGCGGTGGCGCGCAAGGACGGGCGCTTCGAGCGCGCCCACGGCGGCACGCTGTTCCTCGACGAGATCGGCGAGATGTCGCCGGCGGTGCAGGTGAAGCTGCTCCGGTTCCTGCAGGACGGGGTGCTCGAGCGCGTGGGTGGGAACGAGCCGGTGCGCGTGGACGTGCGGGTGGTGGCCGCGACGAACAAGGACCTCGCCGCCGAGGTGAAGGCGGGCCGCTTCCGCGAGGACCTGTTCTACCGGCTCGACGTGGTGCGGGTGCGCCTCCCGCCGCTGCGCGAGCGGCGCGAGGACGTGCCGCTGCTCGCCATGGCCTTCCTGCGCCGCATGGCCGAGCGCAACGGGAAGCCGGTCGCCGGGTTCACGCCGGGCGCCATGGCCGCGCTGGAGCGCTACGCCTGGCCGGGCAACGTGCGCGAGCTGCAGCACGCCATCGAGCGCGCCGTGGTGCTCACCCGCGCCGACGCGGTCGAGGTCGGCGACCTCCCGGAGGCCATCCGCGCGGCGGGACCGGCCGCCGCGGAGCCGGCGCCGCCCGCCGGACCGGCCGGCGCCCCGGTGCTCACGGTGCCGCTCGGCACGCCCATGGACGAGATCGAGCGGCGCGTGATCCGCGAGACGCTCCGCCACACCCACGGTGACAAGAACCTGGCGGCGCAGCTCCTCGGCATCGCCGCGCGGACCATCTACCGGAAGCTCGATCGCGACGAGGATGGGCGCCTCCTCGGTCCGCCGGAGGGCGGCGGCGAGGGCGCGGAGTAGCCTGCCAATTTGGCGGCGGCGCGGGGCGCGCCGGGGCGGCCTTGCCAAATTGGCAGCGGCGGGGCCGACGCTCCCCTCGGGCGGGCGCACCGGCTGGGATTTGCATGTGTTCCCGGCATGTTGTGCATCGGCCAGGGCCCGTCTCCGTGGCACGACGGTTGCTCATCCCGGCCCCTGGCCGCTCCCATGCTCGACCTCTTCTTCCGCAAGTACGCCTGGACCGCGAACCTCGCGCTGCTGTTCGCGGCGGCCTGGCTCACGGCGAAGACCGTCAACACGCTCGTCGGCGCGGTGATCCGGCCGAGGCCGCAGGCGGAGCTCGCGCTGCCGCCTCCCGCGCCCGCCCGGACGGTGCTGCCCGCCTCGATCGACGAGGCGCGGCTGTACCACCTCATCGGACAGGAGCCGCCGCAGCAGTCCGCCGACGCGACGCCGGCGGCGCCCGCGCGCCCGCAGAACTGCGCCGATCCGCGCGCCGAGCCGGCCCGCTCCGACCTGCGGCTCGCGCTGGTGGCCGGCGTGGTCGCCGAGCAGCCGCGCTTCTCGCTCGCGACCATCACCGACCTCACCACGCGCGAGACGGTGGTGCTCGGGGTGGGCGACCGGATCCAGGGCGCCCAGCTGCTCGGCCTGCAGCGCGTCCGCGACGGCGGCGACGTCACCGGGAACGCGTTCAAGGTGATCGCGGTGCTGTGCAACCGCGGCACGAAGGAGTACCTGGACTTCGAGGGCGGCGGGAGCGAGGCGCCGGACGCCGGCACCAACCTCGGCTACTCGTCGGTGCCGCGGCCCAGCCCGCGCCGGGCGCGCCGGGGCCGATGGAGGGCGTGCGCGCGGTCTCGAAGGACAAGTACGAGATCGACCGCAAGGTCATCGACGGCACGCTCAACAACCTGAGCGCCATCGCCACCCAGGCCCGCATCGTCCCGTCGTTCAAGAACGGCGTGGCGAACGGGTTCAAGCTGTTCTCGATCCAGCCGGGCTCGCTCTACGCCTCGATCGGCATCGAGAACGGCGACGTCATCCAGCGCGTGAACGGGTACGAGCTCAACTCGCCCGAGAAGGCGCTCGAGCTGTACCAGAAGCTGCGCGACTCCGGGCACGTGACGATCGAGCTCGAGCGGCAGGGGCAGCCGATCCGCAAGGAGTACAACATCACCGGCCCGTGATCCCGGCCGAGGGAACGCCATGAAGAAGCTCCTCGCCACGACGTTGCTCGTCCCGGTGCTCGCCGCCGCGCAGGTGCCGTTGCGCCCGACCGACGACCCCGAGTCGCCGGCCCGGCCGCGCCCGCCCACCACCCGGCCCACCTCGCCGCCGACCGGCATCCCCACCACGCCGCCGCCCCCGGGGACCTCCATCGGCCCGGGCGGCGTGGCCCCGATCTCGCCGAACGGCGCGCGCCCGCCCCCGGGCCGGCCCACCTCGCCGGCCCCGCGCCCGGGCGGCGCGGCCACGCCCACCCCCGCGCCCGCGCGCGGCGGCGGCGGCGAGGCCGAGACCACGCTGCCGGCCGCGAACGGCAAGTGCGTCCCGATGCAGGGGCGCTTCATGCTGACGTTCAACCGGGCCGAGGTGGTGGACGTGCTCGAGCAGGCCAGCCGCTGGACCTGCCGCAACTTCATCTACACGGAGGACGTGGCGCGCGGGAAGATCACGCTGCTCTCCAAGACGCCGGTCACGGCCGAGGAGGCCTACGCCGCGTTCCTCGCCGCGCTGAACGCGAACAACATCACCGTCTACCCGACGGGCCGGTACTGGCGCCTGGGCCGCGCCGCCGACAGCAAGAAGATGCCCATCCCGACGTACACCGACCCGGAGAGCGGCACGCCGGCGAGCGAGCAGGTCATCACCAAGGTGATCCGCCTGCAGTACGCCGACGCCGACCAGCTCCGCGGGGTGATGGGCAACTTCATCTCGCCGCAGGGCGCGGACATCCAGTCGATCCCGCCCTCGACGCTGGTCATCACCGACACCGGCCTCAACATCCGCCGCATCGAGAAGATGATCGAGGCGATCGACAAGGTCGGCGGCGGCGACCTGGTCCGCATCGTCCAGGTCCGCTACGCGTCCGCGAAGGACCTGGCCGACAAGGTGAACCAGATCTTCCAGGCGCAGGGCGGGCGGTCCCCGCGCCCGGCGCGCATCTCGAGCGCCGGCCCGGGGCGGCCCGGCGTGCCCACCACCCAGCCCGCGGGCGGCGCGGTGGAGGTCTCGGTCTACAAGGTCCTCCCCGACGACCGCACCAACAAGCTCATCGTCATCGCCGACGAGAAGAGCTTCCAGCAGATCATGGAGCTGGTGCAGCAGCTCGACGTGCCCACCAGCGCCGACGGCGGCGTCCACGTGCTGTTCCTCAAGAACGCGAACGCGGAGGAGCTCGCCACCACGCTCTCCAACCTGGCCCAGGGCCAGGCCAAGCGCACCACCACCCCCGGCGCGCCCACGCAGCCGGCGGCGCGTCCGGCGGGCATGCCCGGGGCGCCCCCGGCCGCGGCGACGCCCGCGCCGGCCGGCGAGGTCACCGCCGAGCTGTTCTCGGGCGAGGTGAAGATCACCGCCGACAAGACGCAGAACGCGCTGCTCGTGCAGGCGAGCGGGGCGGACTTCGCCGCGGTCCAGCGCCTCGTCGAGAAGCTCGACCGGCCGCGCCGCCAGGTGTTCGTCGAGGCGGTGATCATGGAGGTGAACCTCAAGAACTCCATGGAGCTCGGCGTCAGCGCGCACGGCGCCATCCCGTACAAGTACAAGGGCGACACCGGCGTCATCCCGCTCTCCTCGCAGACCGGGCGCGTCAACTCGCTCGACATGTCGAGCGCGATCGCGCTGGGCGGCTTCCTCACCGGCTACACCGGACCGATCTCCGCGGAGCTGAAGGACCTGGGCTTCGGCAACATCCCCAGCCTCGGCCTGCTCATCCAGGCGCTGCAGTCCAACTCCGACGTGAACGTGCTCTCCACGCCGCACCTGCTCGCCACCGACAACGAGGAGTCGGAGATCACGGTCGGCCAGAACGTGCCGTTCCAGTCCGGCTACGCGCCGTCCGGCCTGTCCAACCTGCTCTCCGGCTCCGGCACCGGCGCCAGCAGCACCGTCGGCTCCGCGCTCGGCACCCAGGGCCTGAGCTCGCTCTACGCGCCCATCCAGCGGCAGAACGTGGAGCTGAAGCTCAAGATCAAGCCGCAGATCAACGAGGGCGGGAACATCCGCCTCTCCATCGAGGAGCAGACCGAGGAGATCGCGGAGAAGGACCCGCAGCTCGGCCCGACCACCGCCAAGCGCAGCGTCAAGACGCAGATCGTGGCGCGGGACCAGAGCACGATCGTGATCGGCGGCCTGATCCAGGACCGCGCCATCCGCAGCGTGTCCAAGATCCCGTTCCTGGGCAGCCTGCCCATCCTCGGCTGGCTGTTCCGCGACACCACCACCACCAAGCAGAAGGTGAACCTGCTGCTCTTCCTCACGCCGTACATCATCCGCGACGAGGCGGACTACCGGCGCATCTACGAGAAGAAGCGCGAGGAGCAGCAGCAGTTCATCGAGCAGTTCTACGGCCGGCAGCCGCGCTACGACGTGGACGTGGACTTCAGCCGCAAGACCGGCCCCTACTCGCGGCTGCGCCAGGGCGTCAGCCAGGAGACCTCGCGCATCGAGAACGGCGGCGGCGGCGCGCCGGGCGAGTACCTGTCCGCTCCCCCCGCTGGCGGCCCACCCTCCACCACCGTCGTCCCGGTGCCGCGCCCGACCTCCCCCGCCCCCCCGCCCGAGCCGGAGGCCGCGCCCGAGGCGGCCCCGCCGCCCGAGGGCACGCCCGAGCCGATCGAGCGGCTCTCGCCGCAGCAGGCGCCGCCCGCCGGCGAGCCGGCCGCGCCGGGAGGGACCCCGCCGCAGGAATGAGCGGGGGCGGACCGTCCGTTTCACGGGATCCTCATGCCGAACGACGCACAGATCGACACCGCCCGGGCCGCCGTCCAGGGCGCCGTCCCCGGGCTCGCCGCCGCGCCGGGCCTCTCCGGCCGCCCCATCGGCGAGATCCTCAGGGAGATCGCCGGGCTGGATCCGGCGCGCCTCGAGGAGGCGCTCGCGCTGCAGCAGGGCGAGCAGGCCGGGCAGCGGCTCGGCGAGATCCTCGTCCGCCTGAAGGCCGTCAGCGAGGAGGACGTGCTGCGCGCGCTCGCGGCCCAGCTCGACCTCCCCTTCGTCGAGCGCATCGACCCCGAGTCGGTGCCCGGCGAGCTCGCGGCCAAGGTGCCCATCCACTTCGCCAAGCAGTCGAAGGTGCTGCCGCTCGGCACCGCGGGGGACGCGATCCGCGTGGCGGTGGGCGACCCGCTCGACACCGCCGCGCAGGACTCGGTGTCGATGCTGCTCGGCGCCGCGGTGGCGCCGGAGGTGGCGCCGCCGCAGGTGGTGCTCGACGCCATCAACGCGGTGTACGACCGCGCCGCCGACGAGCACGACAAGCTCATGGAGGACCTCGAGACCGAGGACCTCGAGAGCGTCGCGCACGAGCTGCAGGAGCCGACCGACCTCCTCGAGGCGGACGACGAGGCGCCCATCATCCGCCTGGTCAACTCGCTCCTGTTCCGCGCGGTGAAGGAGCGCGCCAGCGACATCCACATCAACCCGGAGGAGAAGGACATCTCGGTGCGCTACCGGATCGACGGCGTGCTCCGCGAGGTGATCCGCCCCCCGAAGCGCTTCCAGGCCTCCATCGGCAGCCGCATCAAGATCATGGGCGGCCTCAACATCGCCGAGAAGCGGCTGCCGCAGGACGGCCGCATCCGCATCAAGATCGCCGGCAAGGACGTGGACATCCGCCTCTCCACGGTGCCCACCGCCCACGGCGAGCGCATCGTGATGCGCCTCCTCGACAAGTCCAACGTGGTGCTGGACCTGGCCGAGCTCGGCTTCGAGGACTGGCAGCTGAAGGTGATGGACACGCTCATCACCCGCTCGCACGGCATCGTGCTGGTCACCGGCCCGACCGGCTCCGGCAAGACCACCACGCTCTACGCCGCGCTCGCCAAGATCAACTCGCCCGACCTGAACATCCTCACCATCGAGGATCCGGTCGAGATCCCGCTGAAGGGCGTTGGCCAGGTGCAGGTCAACCCGAAGATCGACCTGACCTTCGCGAGCGGGCTGCGCTCGTTCCTCCGCCAGGATCCCGACGTCATCATGGTCGGCGAGATCCGCGACCTGGAGACCGCCGAGATCGCCATCCAGGCGTCGCTCACCGGCCACCTGGTGCTCTCCACCGTGCACACCAACGACGCCGCCGGGGCCATCACGCGCCTGGTGGACATGGGCGTCCAGCCGTTCCTGGTGGCCTCCTCGCTGGTGGGCGTGCTGGCGCAGCGCCTGGTGCGCGTGCTCTGCCCGACCTGCAAGAAGCCCTACGTCCCCACCGCCGAGGAGCGCGCGCTGGCCGGCCTCACGCCCGAGATCCTGCGCCAGGCCGGGAACCCGACCCACCTCTACAAGGCGGTGGGCTGCCCGGCCTGCAACCACACCGGCTACCAGGGCCGGACCGGCATCTACGAGCTGATGATGGTGGACGACGACGTCCGCCCGCTCATCCTCAAGTCGGTGGACGCCACCACCATCAAGCGCGCCGCCGTCGAGCGCGGGATGGTGACGCTCATGGAGCACGGCGCCTACAAGGTCGCGCGCGGCATCACCACCGCGGCCGAGGTGCTGTCGGTCACCGCGGAGGACATCCGGTGAGCGGCGCGCCGCGCGCCCACGGAGCCGCCTGATGCCGGTCTTCGAGTACAAGGCGTACGACGCCCAGGGCAAGGCGATCCAGGGCCTGCGCGAGGCCGACTCGCCGAAGGCGCTGCGCAGCGTGCTGCGCCGCGACGGCGTGTTCCTCACCGAGGTGCTGGGCGAGCAGCAGGTGAAGGCCCAGCAGGCGCGCGAGGTGAGCGTGCGCCGCTGGATGGTGGGGCGCGTCGGCCCGGTGAACCTCGCCATCGCCACCCGCCAGCTCGCCGTGCTGGTGGGCGCGGGCATCCCGCTGGTCGAGGCGCTCACCGCGCTGGTGGACCAGGTCGAGCACGAGCGGCTCAAGCGCGTGCTCGGCGACGTGAAGCAGCGCGTGAACGAGGGCGCGGCCCTGGCCGACGCGCTCGCCGCCCACCCGCGCGTGTTCTCGACGCTGTACGTGAACATGATCCGCGCCGGCGAGCACTCCGGCGCGCTCGAGGTGGTGCTGGTCCGGCTGGCCGACTTCACCGAGAGCCAGGCCCGGCTGCGCTCCAAGATCCTCGGCACGATGGCCTACCCGGCCGCCATGGTGGTGATCGGCTCGATCATCCTGGGGGTGCTGTTCACCGTCGTCATCCCGAAGATCACCAAGATCTTCGAGGACACGAAGGCGCAGCTCCCCTGGAACACGCGGGCGCTCATCGCCGTCTCGCAGTTCGTCGCCGACTACTGGTGGCTCCTGCTCGCGCTGGTCGTGCTCGCGATCTGGGGCTTCCTGCGGTGGCGCCGGACGCCGGCCGGGCGCGCCGCCTGGGATCGCGCGGCGCTGCGCTTCTGGATCTTCGGCCCGCTGACCCGCCAGATCGCCATCAGCCGCTTCGCGCGCACGCTCTCCACGCTGCTCCGCAGCGGCGTCCCGCTGCTCACCGCCATGGAGATCGTGAAGAACATCGTCGGCAACACGCGGCTCGCCGACGTGATCGACCAGGCCCGCGACGCCATCCGGGAGGGCGAGTCCATCGCCGCCCCGCTCAAGCGCTCCGGCGAGTTCCCGCCGCTCGTCTACCACATGGTGGCGATCGGCGAGCGCTCCGGCGCGCTCGAGGAGATGCTCGGGAACGTCGCCAAGGCGTACGAGGACCAGGTCGAGACGACGGTGGGCGCGCTCACCTCGCTGCTCGAGCCGCTCATGATCGTCGCGATGGGCGTGGTGGTCGCCTTCATCGTGTTCTCCGTCCTTCTCCCCATCCTCCAGATCAACAACCTCGCAGGAGGCTAGAGATGCACGCCCGCAACCGTCGCCGCGCCCAGCGCGGCATGACCCTCATCGAGATCATGGTGGTGATCGTGATCCTCGGCCTGATCGCCTCCGCGGTGGCCGTGAACGTGGTCGGCCAGATGTCCAAGGCCCGCGTGGACACCGCCAAGAACGACGTCCGCAAGATCGCGGACGGCGTGGACACGTTCAAGGTGCTGAAGGGCCGCTACCCGACCACCGAGGAGGGCCTCTCGATCCTCATCAAGGAGAACATCCTCAAGGCCAACAAAGACGGGACGCTGAAGGACCCGTGGGACAAGGAGTACGTCTACCTGTACCCGGGCCAGACGCACCAGGACGGCTACGACGTGAAGAGCTACGGCGCCGACGGCCAGCCCGGCGGCGAGGGCGAGAACGCCGACGTCGTGAACCCGTGAGGCCGGGCGCTTGGGCCGACGCCGCCGCCAGCGAGGGTTCACCCTCATCGAGCTGCTGATCGTGATCGGCGTGATCGGCCTGCTCGCGGCGATGGTCGTGCCCGCGGCGGAGTCGGCCACCGGCGCGAACGCGCGCAAGGCGGCGGGCGAGCTGTCCGGGGCGATGCGCTACCTGTACGACACGGCCGCGCTGCGGAACGCCACCTGCCGGATCGCGCTCGACCTGGGGCAGCGCTCGTGGTGGGCGGAGTGCGCGCCCGGGGCGGTGGGCATCTCGGACCCGGCGCGGCCGCAGGACGACGCGGCGCTGGCGAAGCGCTTCCCGGACGAGAAGGACGAGGAGATCCGGCGCCTGCTCGCGCGCAGCACGTTCGGCAAGTTCGAGGACCGCCTCGTCGGCGAGCGCAAGCTGCCCGGCTCCACCGGGTTCGGGCCCGTCCACGTGGAGGGGCGGCGCGACGCGATCGAGCAGGGGCTGGCCTACGTGTACTTCTTCCCGGGCGGCCAGGCGCAGCGCGCCTGGGTCCCGGTGGTGGACCGGTCCAACGTCTACACCGTGGTCACCGAGCCGTTCACCGGCCGCTCGCGCGTGGTGCCGGGCAAGGTGGAGGTGGCCGAGTGACGCCCGCCGCCGCGCGCCGGGGGAGCCGGGCCGATCGCCGCGCCCGCGGCTTCACGCTCCTCGAGGTGATGGTCGCGCTCGCGATCCTCGCCATGGGGCTGATGGCGCTGTCCGACGTGGTGGGCGGCGCGCTCCGCAACCACGCCCGCGCCGGGCGGCTGGACGTGGCCACCCTGCTCGCGCGCGGGAAGATGGTGGAGCTGGAGGAGGCGTACGAGCGCAAGGGGTTCCGCGACTTCGACGAGGAGGACGACGGCTCCTTCGAGCGCGAGGGGCACCCGGAGGTGCGCTGGAAGCTGGAGGTGCTCCGCCCGCGCGTGGAGCTCGGCCCGGAGCGCATCCTGCAGCTGCTCACCGGCAGCGAGGGCGGCGACCTCTCGGCCCTGCTCGGCGGGTCGGGCGGCGGGAAGGACGCGCAGGGCGGCGGCCCGCAGACGGTCACGCCGGGCACCGCCGCGGTGGCGGGCACGCTGAACGCGCAGCTCACCGCCATGGGCGAGCAGATCAAGAAGGCGGTGCGCGAGGTGCGCCTCACCGTCTCGTGGCCCGAGGGCGCGCGGCAGGACTCCTTCACGGTGGTGACGCACCTGGTGGTGCTCGCGCCGACGGAGCCGGGCACGTGAGCGGGCGGCGCGCCGCCGCGGGCGGGTTCACGCTCCTCGAGGTGCTGATCGCGATGGCGATCACCGCCGCGGTGGGGGCGATGACGCTCGGCGCGTTCCACCAGGTGGACCGCGCGCAGGAGATCGCCCGCTCCCAGGGGGATCGCTACGCGGCGGCGCGCCTCGCGCTCACGCGCCTGGCGCGCGAGACCTCGATGGCGTTCCTGTCCGAGCACTACGACAAGAACCGGCTGCGCGAGCGCCCCACCCTGTTCCGCGGGCGCGAGGACACGCTGCTGTTCTCGACGCAGGCGCACCGGCGGCTGCTCCGCGACGCGCGCGAGTCCGACCAGTCGGTGGTGGAGTACACCCTGGAGTCGACCCCGGGCGGCGGGGAGCAGGCGCTGTTCCGGCGCGAGAAGGGGCGCGTGGACGAGGAGCCCGAGCGCGACGGGCGCAAGGACATCGTCGCCGACCACGTCACCGGGTTCCGGGTCCAGTACTGGGACGCGAAGAAGAAGGACTGGGTGCGCGAGTGGAACACCCGCTCGGTGGAGCGCGCGAACGAGCTGCCCGCGCGCGTCCGCTTCGAGCTCGAGGTGAAGCTCGCCGACGGCCGCACCGAGCGGTTCTCCACCGAGGCGCGGGTCGCGTTGACGCGGCCGCTGGACTTCTGATGCGCGCCCTCCGCCCGAGCCCGCGACCCGTTCGCCGGCGCCCCCGCGGCGCCGCGCTCCTCGTCGTGATGGTGTCGCTCGCGATCCTCACCGCGCTCTCGGTGGACCTCGCCTACGAGACCCGCGTCCGGCTGCAGATCGCGGTGAACGGCCGCGACGAGCTCCGCGCCACCTACCTCGCGAAGAGCGCCGTGTCCTTCTCGCGCCTGGTGCTCGCGTTCCAGCAGCAGATCGACCAGGCCAGCGGCGCGGCCTGCCAGGCGTTCGGCGCGCTCGCCGGCGGCGCCGGCGGCGGCACGGCGACCGGGACGGGCGCGACCGGGACCGCCGGCGCCGGCGGTCAGGCGGCGGGGGGAGCCTGTCCGCGCCCGCAGATCTGGGAGCTGGTCCCGGTCAGCTCCGGCCTGGTGCAGGCGCTGTTCGGCGAGGCCGGCCCGGCGGCGCAGGCGGCCGCGGAGGGCGCGCCGCCGCAGGCCCGCTTCGGCGACTTCGAGGGCGGGTTCGCCTCGAAGATCGAGGACGAGGGGCGCAAGGTGAACGTGCAGCTGGACGCGCTCCAGACCAGCGGGCTGCTCGGCCCGCAGGTCGAGGCGATCCTCCGGCTCGTCTGCGACGCGCGCTGGGATCCGCTGTTCGACCGCGAGGACGCGGACGGGCAGCGCTGGACCCGCAACGACCTCCTCCTGCACCTGCGCGACTGGGTGGACGACGACGAGGCCGGCTCCGCGCTCGCGGTGAGCTACCCGGGCGGCGACGGGTGCACGTTCGTCGTCCCCGCCAACCCGTTCGAGAAGGGCTTCTCCGACGAGAACCGGCCCTACGACCACGGCCGCGATCGCTACCGCGCCAAGAACGCCCGCTTCGACTCGCTCGCCGAGCTGAGCCTGGTCGCGGGCGTGAGCGACGCGTTCCTGGCCGCCTTCGGCGACCGGCTCACCGTCTACCTGCCGCGCGAGGCGAGGATCAACGTGAACACCTCGGACGCGTCGGAGCAGATGCGGATCGCGTGGATGATGGCCGACCCGGCGGCGCAGCCGCTCCTGCTCGACCCCGCCTTCCCGCAGAAGCTGCAGCGCGCGCTCTCCGACGTGCGCATGGGCGGCCTGATGGCGCTCACGCCCCCGCAGTTCGCGGCGGTGGTCGCGGCGCTGGGCGTGCCCGTGCGCGCCGACTACCTGACGCAGAACCCGAAGTCGCCGTTCACCGACCGCTCGGCGGCGTTCCGCATCCGCGCGTTCGGCAACGCCGGCGCGGTCAGCAAGACCATCGACGCGGTGGTCACCTTCGACCCGAACCAGAACCAGCCGGCCGGCACGGCCCCGCTCGCGGGGACCGCCGGGACGGCGCCGGCGGCCGGGACGCCCGCCGCCGGCAACCCCCTCATCACCGCGCTCCAGGGCCAGGCCGGGATCTCCTCCGGCCGCCTCATCCACTGGCGCGAGGAGTAGAGACATGGCCCAGCACATCCTCGGCCTCGACCTGGGCGCGCACGCGGTGAAGGCCGTGCTCCTCGAGAGCACCTACCGCGGCTACGCCGTCCTCGGCGCCGCCAGCGCGCCCGTCCCCCGCGCGGAGGGCGACGACGCGCCGCCGCTGCTGGCGCGGCAGGCGGCCGCCGTCCACCAGCTGCTGGAGGAGCGCGGGTGGCGGGTGGACGAGTCGGTGGTGGCGTTCCCCGGCTCGGCCGTCTCCTCGAACGTGGTGACGCTCCCGTTCACCGACGCGCGCCGCATCGAGCAGACCATCGGGTTCGAGGTGGAGGGGCAGATCCCGTTCGACCTCGCGTCGGTCGCCTGGGACTGGCAGCCGCTCGGCGTGCGCGACGGCAAGACCGACCTGCTGGTGGGCGTGGTGCGCAAGGAGGAGCTGGGCGCGCTGCTGGCGGCGCTCGGCCACGGCGGCCTCGACCCGCGCGCGGTGATCCCCGCCGGCCCCGCCTACGCGGCGCTGCTGGCGGGCGGGGCGGTGGCGCCGCTCGCCGCGGCGCCGCCGGAGGGACCCGCGCCGGCGGAGGGCGTGCTCGACGTCGGCGCCGAGCGCACCAGCCTGTGCATCACCGTGGCGGGCGCGTGCGAGGCGGCCCGGACGTTCGCGTTCGGCGGCGCGCACCTGGTCCGCGCGCTGGCGCGGGCGCTCGCGATCCCCGAGGCCGACGCGGGCGCGCTCCTCGCCGGCGAGCTGGGCGGCCCCCCGCCGCCCCCGGAGCTGGCGGCCAGGGCGCGCGACCCGCGGGCGGCGGCGGCGCTCTCCGCCGCGCTGCAGCCGCTCGTGCGCGAGGTGCGCGCCACGGTGCGCGCCTGGCAGGCGCGGGTGGGGCCGCGGCGCCTCGAGCGCCTCTCGCTGGCGGGCGAGCTGGCCGCGCTGCCGGGGCTCCCGGAGCTGCTCGCGGCGGACGTGGACGGCCCGGTGGTGCCGCTCGCGCTGGCCGGCCCGGCCGCGGGCGCCGTCCCCGCCGACCGCGCCCCCGGGCTGGCGCTCGCGCTCGCGCTCGCGCTGCGCGGCCACCAGGGCGCGCGCGCGCCGCGCCTGAACCTGCGCCGCGGCGAGCTCGCGTACACCCGCGACTTCGAGCACCTCAAGGGCAAGCTGGCGCGGCTCGGCCTGTACGCGGCGGCCATCCTGGTGCTGGCCGTGGTGAGCGCCGGGGTGAAGGTGTTCGCGCTCTCGCGCCAGGAGGCGTCGCTCGATCGGGCGCTCTGCGACGCGGAGCAGAAGATCCTGGGCCGCTGCTACCCGAACTTCGAGGAGGCGCAGGCCATCCTGCGCGGGCGCGGCAGCGCGGCTGCGGCGCTGCCGCGGGTCTCGGCCGTGGACGTGCTGGCCGAACTGGCCGACAAGGTGCCGGCGGAGGTCCCGGTGCGGTTCGACCGGATCGAGATCACCCGCGACAAGCTGCACCTGGAGGGCACCACCGACGGCGCCGAGAGCGTGGACAAGGTCGTCGAGGGGCTGCGCGGCTCGCGCTGCTTCGGCGACGCCCGCTCCGGCAGCGCCCGCAAGCGCGCGTCCGACGGCAAGTTCGAGTTCTCCATCGACTCCGGGCTGACCTGCCTCGAGTCCGGCCCGCGCGACGCGGGCGAGAGGGGCTGAGATGGACTTCCTCCGCAAGCTGCGCTCGGACGTGGCGGCCTGGATGGCGAAGCTCGCGCCGCGCGAGCGGGTGCTCGTCACGGTCGCGGCGCTCGGCGTGGCGCTGTTCGCGATCTGGCTGGTCTCGCTGTCCATCAGCCGCGGCATCTCCGCGCGCGAGGCGCGCATCGAGGACAAGACCAAGGTCCTCTCGCAGGTGGGCAAGCTGGCGGAGGGCTACCGGCGCCGCCAGGCGGAGCGGCAGGCCATCGAGTCGCGGCTGAAGGGGCCGCCGGTGCAGCTGCTCAGCCACATCTCCCAGGCCGGCACGGCGCTCGGCATCGAGGTCACCGACCTCCGCCCCACCACCACGGCGGGCGACCTCGAGGGCCTGCGCGAGGAGGCGGTGGAGGTCAGCATCGCGCGCGTGGACCTGGGCCGGCTCGCCCGGCTGATGCAGACCCTCGAGCGCGGCCCCGGCGTGGTGAAGGTGCGCCGGGTCCGCGTCACCACGCGCACCGACGACCCCGCGCTCGTGGACGCGACCGTGGTGGTCTCCACCTACCAGCTCAAGGCCTGACCGATGAAGCTCGACCTCGGACGGATCCGGCTCCCCTCCATGCCGTGGCTTGCGCGCCTCCCGGGCATGTCGCGCGTGGACTGGAACGTGTGGCGCCCGCGCGCCGGCTACGCCGCGTTCGCGCTGCTCGCGTTCGCGGTGGCGCTCCGCGGGACGTTCCCCTCGGAGGCGGTCCGCGAGCGGCTCATCCTCGAGGCCGGCGCCCGCGGCTGGCAGTTCGAGGCCGACGACATCGGCCCGGGCGGCCTGCTGGGCGTGACGGCCGAGGGGGTGCGGCTCGAGGACCACGCCTCGCACCAGCTCGCCATCGACCGGGTGAGCGCCTCGCTCCAGCTGCTGCCGCTGCTGCTCGGCCGGCAGGTGATGGACGTGGACGCGCTGATCTACGAGGGGCGCGTGCGCGGCAGCACGGCGCTCAACGGCGCCGAGCGGCGCACCGTCCTGGCGCTCCAGGGGCTCGACCTGGCCCGCGCCGTCCCGCTGAAGGTCGCCACCGGCATGGACCTGCAGGGCTCGGTGTCCGGCTCGGTGGACGTCACCGTGCCGGAGGCGCCGGCGGGCCGGCCCACCGGCCACATGGAGCTCGCGGTGGCCCGCGCCGGCGTGGCCGGGGGCCAGCTGCCCATCCCCGGCATGGCCACCGGGCTGCGCCTCCCGCGCGTCGGCCTGGGCGAGATCGCCGCCAGCGTGAGGCTGGAGGGCGGCAAGGCGGCGGTGGAGCGGCTCGAGGCGAAGGGCGGCGACGTGGAGCTCGCCACCGACGGGCTGGCCGTGACCCTCGGGCCGCGGCTCGAGCACGCGGCGGTGTTCGGCAAGGCGACGGTGCGCATCCAGCCCGCCTTCTGGAGCGCGAGCGCCACCGCCGGCCTGCGGCCCATCGTGGAGGCCGCGCTCGCCTCGGCGCGCACGCCGGACGGCGCCTACCGGCTCCAGGTGGTCGGGACGCTCGGCCACCCGCGCATCGTGCTGACGCCCGGGCAGGGCCGGCCGGCCATGGGCGGCGGGGACGAGGAGTAGCGGGGCGGGACCGTCCGCCCCCTAGACCTTGAACCGCCCCACCCGCTCCGCCAGCGCGCGCGAGCGGGACCCGAGGCGCTCGGCGAGGCCGGACAGCCCCTCGACGGCGCGCTCGTGCTCGCCGGCCGTCTGCGAGAGCGTCCGCAGCCCCTCGCGCACCCGGCGCGTGGCCGCGTTGTGGCGCTCCACCGCGCGCCCGATCTCCGCGAGCATGCGCTCCACCCGCCCCAGGCTCTCCAGCTGCTGCCGTCCGCGCGTGGACTGGTCCTCCAGCGCGCGCGCCACCTGATCGGCCATCGCGTTCACGGTCCGCGAGGCGGTGTTCACGCCGGCCGCGCTGCGGCCGACGAGCTGCACCGCGGCCGCGACCGCGCGAGAGCCGTCCGCCACCGACTCCACCAGCAGCGAGACCTCGTGCGTGGACTGCGCGTGCGAGCCGACCGCCGCCCGGATCGCCGCGGCGGTCTCGCGCCCCTGCGCGGTGGAGCGGCGGATCTCGCCGAGCGCCTCGAGCGAGTTGCGCGCCAGCTTCACGCCCTCGCCCGCGAGCGCGTCGCCGCGGTCGATGAGCGCGGCGGTGCCCTCCACGTCGTCGCGCACCGCGCGGACGATGTCGCCGATGGAGGTGGTCGAGCGGGCGATCTGCGCCGCCAGCTCGCGGATCTGCTCGGCCACCACCGCGAAGCCCTTGCCGTGCTCGCCCGCCTGCGAGGCGATGATGGACGCGTTGAGCGAGAGCAGGCTGGTGCGCCCGGCCACCTCGGAGATGAAGTCCACCACCTGGTCGATGTCGTCGGAGCGCCGGCCCAGCACGGCCACGCGGCGGTGCGCGTCGGCCACCGCCGCGCGCAGCGCCTCGATCCCGTGCACCGTCTCCTCCACCACCCCGCCGGCCCGCTCGGCCACGTCCGCCACCATGCCGGCGGTCCGCTCGCTCTCCTCGGCGGCGCGCTCCAGCGTCCCGATGGACGACCGCACCGCCGAGAGCGTCCCGGCGGCGTTGCCGGCGTGCTGCTCCAGCTCGGCCAGCGTCGCGTCGGCGTCGCGGCCCGCGTGCGCCAGCGACTCCACGTCCCGGAGCGCGACGGCCATGGCGCGCTCCAGCTCGGCCCCCTTGCGCCGCACCTCGTCCAGCCCGGACGCCATCTCGCCCACCTGCTGCGTGGTCGCGGAGACGTACTCCGACAGGCCGCCGACCCCGCGCGCCACCAGCGCGATCGAGCCCTCCATCGCCTCCACCGCGCCCTGCGCCGCCACCGCCCCGGCGTGCTGGTCGAGCGCGCCGGCCCGCACCCGCTCGCCGATGGCGCCGGCCTCGCGCGCGCCCGCCGAGACGCCCTCGCTCGCCGACTGGACGTCCACGACCAGCGCCTTCAGCCCCTGCGCCATGCGCCGGAAGTCGGCGGCGAGCTGGCCCATCTCGTCGCGCGAGACCGAGGGCGGGCTGGCGGCGAGGTCGCCCGAGGCGATGCGGTCTGCGGCGCGGCCGAGCGTGCGGAACGGGAGCGTGATGGCGCTCGCGGCGAGCCAGGCGAGCAGCGCGGTGGCCGCGTAGACCACCAGCGCGCTGACGGAGAGCGCGCCCCAGAACGCGCGCCGCCGCGCGCGCACCGGCTCCTCCGGGAGCCAGGAGACCACGCGGCCGCCCGAGGCGGTGGCGCGCGACACGAGCCAGCCGCCCTCGACCCGCAGCGCGCCCGCGGCCGCCGTGGCCGCCCCCTCGAACGGGACGCGGCCCGCGCCGAAGCGCGCCACCACCGCGCCGCCGGGGCTGAGCACGGCCGAGGGCGTGCCCGTCACGAGCCAGAGGTGCTCGGCGAGCTCCGCGTCGGTCGAGGCCGCGCCGGAGGCCACCGCGCTCTCCTGCGCGTGGGCGGCGGTGGCGACGTACTCGCGGTCGATGTCGCCGCGGTAGCGGACGTAGCCGGTGGCCGCGAAGAGCAGCACGCAGATGGTGATGAGCCCGAGCGCCAGGATCAGGATCTTCCCGCGCACCGTGCCCTGGACGGCCACCTCGGCGTCCGGGCCGAGCCGCTCGAACACCTCGCCGGCGGCGGTGCCGGCGAGCGCGTAGCAGAGCATCGCCGCGAGCGACGCGCTGGCGAAGCCCACCGCGGCGCCGGCCAGCCCGACGTCGAGCGGGACGCCGCGCGCGCGGGCCATGGCGGTGAGCACCACCGTGGCGAGGACGCCGGCGGCGAGCACCACCGCGGCCGTGTAGGCCGGGAGCCGGTGCCCGGTGGCGGCGGCGCGCAGCGCGAGCGGCGTCGGGATGGCGCCGGCGCGGCGGTGCGCGTCGTCCGCGGCGCGCAGCGGGCGCGAGAGCATCCAGACCGCCCCGCCCGCGGCGACCCACTCCAGCGCCAGGCTCGCGACCAGCGCGAGGCGCAGCGCCTCGCGCTCGGGCGTGGCGAGCGGGAACGCCTGCGTCACCCACCACCCCACCGCCGTGCCGAGGAGGATCATCGACGCGACGTTCCGGACCAGCCGCCAGCCGAAGCGCATGTGGCCCGGGAGTCTATCCCGGGCGCGCGCGCCGGCGCTGCCCCCGCGCGGCCATACACGTCAGGCAACGCAACGTCGCGTTTCCCCATGGGAAACCGGCGGCGGCGCCCGGGACCCGACCCGGCGGTCGGTGAAAACCCCCCATTGATCAAGGGCTTCGCTTGAACTCGCCCATGGGGTCGTGATATCGCGTTTCGCCATGCGCATCCGCCGCCTGGACATCGTCGGGTTCAAGTCCTTCATGGACAAGACGGTCGTCGCGTTCGACGACGGGGTGACCGGCGTCGTGGGCCCGAACGGCTGCGGCAAGTCCAACGTGGCCGACTCGATCCGGTGGGTCCTCGGCGAGCAGTCCGCGCGCCACCTGCGCGGCCGCTCCATGGAGGACGTGATCTTCAACGGGTCGGAGTCGAAGCCCCCGCTCTCCATGGCGGAGGTGATGCTCACCTTCGTCAACGACCGCCCCAGCGAGCTGCCGCCGCAGTACCAGGGGTTCGGGGAGATCACGGTCGGCCGCCGGCTGTTCCGCACCGGCGAGTCCGAGTACCTGGTGAACGGCGTCCAGGCCCGCCTGCTGGACGTGAACGACATCTTCTTCGGCTCCGGCGTCGGGCGCACCGCCTACTCGATCATCGAGCAGGGGCGCATCGGCCAGATCGTCTCCGCCCGCCCCGAGGACCGGCGCGCCATCATCGAGGAGGCGGCCGGCATCACGAAGTACAAGAAGCGCCGCGAGGCGGCCGAGCGGAAGATGGAGGCCACGCAGCAGAACCTGCTGCGCGTCGCCGACATCGTGCAGGAGCTGGGCAAGCAGCTCGAGTCGCTCAACCGGCAGGCGCGCAAGGCGGAGAAGTACAAGGCGCTGCGCGGGCAGATCCGCGAGCTCGAGCTGCGCACCGCCGCCGCCCGCTACCTGGAGCTGACCGCCACCCGCCGCGCCGCCGAGGAGCGGCAGGCGACGCTGAAGGCGGAGGAGGCCGAGCTGACCGCCCGGCTCGCCGAGCTGGACGGCGCGCTCGAGCAGGACCGCGCGCTCACCGGCGAGAGCGAGGCGCGCCTCGCCGACCTGGGCACCCGCGAGCACGCGCTGGAGAGCGCCGCGCGCGTCTCCGAGGTCTCGGTGGAGGCGGCGGCCCGCGAGCTCGACCAGATCGCCGAGCGCACCCGCGCGCAGGCGGCCGAGGTGGAGGCGCTGAAGGACCAGGCCGAGGCGCTCGCCGCCGAGCGGGAGACGCTGCTCCGGCAGCGCGACGACCTGCAGTCGCTGGTCACCACCGACGAGGGCCGCCTGGGCGAGGCCGAGGCCGCGCTGCGCGAGGCGGGCCGCGAGCAGGGCGCGCTGCAGGCAGAGGCCGACCGGTCGCGCGCCGCCGCCGCCGCCGCGCTCTCCGAGGCCACCTCGCACCGCAGCCAGCTCGCGCAGATCGAGCGCCAGCGCCTCGACCTGCGCGGCCGCATCGAGCGCAACCGGGCCGAGGCCGACGACCTGGCGAAGCGCGCCGGCCAGCTCGACGAGGCGCGCGCGCGCCACGTGGAGAAGCTGGGCCACACCCGCCAGCTGAAGCTCCGGCTCGACGAGCAGCGCGGCGCGCAGGAGGAGCTGCTCGAGCGCACCCGCGCCGAGTTCATCCAGAACGAGGCGAAGCTCATCACGCTGCGCGAGGAGCTGGCCGAGAAGCGCTCGCGCCTGCAGAGCCTCCTCGAGATCGTCCGCAACTACGAGGGCTACGGCCGCGGCGTGCGCAGCCTGATGACCCGGGCCGGCCAGGACGAGGCGCGCGACCACGGCATCTTCGGGCTGGTGGCGGACGTGGTGTCCGCGCCGGAGGAGTACGAGAACGCCATCGAGGCGGTGCTCGGCGAGCGGCTCCAGTACGTCATCGTGGAGAGCCACTCCCAGGGCGTCGAGGCCATCGACTACCTGAAGACGGCGGCCGAGGGGCGCGCCTCGCTCATCCCCATGGCCCGCCTGCGCGAGGCGGGCGCGAGCGATCCCACCGACGCCGACCGGAGCCAGCCCGGCTTCGTGGCGGTCTGCCTGGACGTGGTGACGTTCGACCCCTCGTACGAGAAGGTGGCCCGCTTCCTCCTCGGCGACGCGATCATCGTGCGCGACCTCCCCTCCGCGCTGGAGATCTGGCAGCAGAGCGCGGTGAAGCGGACGCTGGTCACGCTCGACGGCGAGGTGCTCGACCCGTACGGCGTCGTCACCGGCGGCCCGCTGGAGGGCGAGGGGCACGGCGCGCTGCAGCGGCGGCGCGAGGTGCAGGAGCTGGAGGAGACGGTCCGCGGCTTCGAGGCCGAGTTCTCGCTGGCGCAGGAGCGGCACCGCACCCTGCAGGCGCGGCTGCTCCAGCTCGAGGCGGCGCTGAAGTCGCTCGACAAGGACGGGCGCGAGAAGGAGCTGGCGCTGGTCGAGGAGGAGAAGGACCTCGCCCGCGTGGGCTCCGAGCTGGAGCGCGTCGGCGACCGCACCGGGCAGCTCGAGGCGGAGCGGAAGCAGCTGGAGGAGGCGGTCGCTGGGCTGGTGCGCGAGGAGGAGGAGCACCGGGTCGCGGCGGCCACCGCCGAGGCCGAGCAGGGGCGCGCCGAGGAGCGGGCCCGCGAGGCGGTGGCGGCGCTGGAGCACACCCGCGCCCGCGGCGACGTGCTCTCGGCCGAGCTGATGAACCTGAAGGTGAAGGCCGCCGCCGACGCCGAGCGGCGCGAGGGCATCGGCTCCGCCCTGAAGCGGATCGACGACGCCCGGCGCGAGGTGGACGAGCGGCGCGGCCGGCTGTTCGCGGCGCTCTCCGAGGCGAACGCGCGCGCGGCCGAGCTGCGCGGCCGGCTGGAGGGCACGCGGGTGGACCTGGGCCGGCTGGGCCAGGACCTGGCCGCGATCCGCGAGGAGCTGGCGCGCGCGCGCGCGGCGCACGAGGCGCTGGTGGCCGCGTCGCGCGGCCGCGAGGCCGAGGCGCGCGAGCTGCGCGGCCGGGCCGAGACGGTGCGGCAGGCCTGCAACGAGGCGGCGCTCACCGCGCGCGAGCACGCGCTGGAGCTCTCGCACCTCGAGGAGCAGACCCGCGAGCGCTGCCAGGCCGAGCTGCGCTGGGAGGTGGCCCGCTTCCACCTGGAGAAGCCGCCGGGGGACGCCGAGCGCGAGCGGCTGGACGACCTCAAGGCCCAGGCCGAGCGGATGGGCGCCATCAACCTGACCGCCATCGAGGAGTACGACGAGCTGTCCAGCCGGCACGCGTTCATGAGCGAGCAGCGCGCCGACCTGGAGCGATCGCTCGCCGACCTCAAGGCGGCCATCGTCAAGATCAACCGCGCCAGCCGCGAGCGCTTCCAGGAGACGTTCGACCGGGTGAACGAGAAGTTCCAGCAGGTGTTCCCGCGCCTGTTCGCGGGCGGGCGCGCCGGCCTGGTGCTCACCGCCGCGGAGGGCGACGGCGAGCAGGGCGTGGAGATCTTCGCGCAGCCGCCCGGCAAGAAGCTCCAGAGCGTCAACCTGCTCTCCGGCGGCGAGAAGGCGCTCACCGCGGTCTCCCTCATCTTCGCCATCTTCCTCATCAAGCCCACCCCGTTCTGCCTGCTGGACGAGGTCGACGCGCCGCTCGACGACGCGAACGTGGGCCGCTACAACGAGATGGTGAAGGAGATGTCGAAGAACTCGCAGTTCATCCTGATCACCCACAACAAGCGGACCATGGAGATGGTGGACACGCTCTACGGGGTGACCATGGAGGAGCCGGGCGTCTCGAAGCTGGTCTCGGTGCGGCTCTCCGAGCGCACCCGCGAGGCCGCGGCGGCGTAGTCGGCCGGCGAAGCGCGCGCCGTCCTGGAGCCGCTCGTGGTTCGACGGGCTCACCACGAGCGGTCCTCTGCCGGGCAGCATCTTCCAAGGCGCCGTCTCCGAGCCGCTCGCCCCGAGCCCGTCGAAGGGCGAGCGCGGTGCCCTGCCGCGCCGAATTGACACCCGCGCGCCGGGGGCCCTATATGCTCGGGCTCCCGAAGCATTTTCCTCGCCCGGAGCCCGCCCGCCGTGAACCCGCTCGCACTCACCGCGAACGACGCCGCCGCCGTCGCGATCGTCGCCGCCGTGCTCCTCCTCGTGGTGGTGGCCGCGCTGCGGCTCGCCCGGAAGAAGCGCGCCGCGCCCGAGGCGCCGCCGCGCGCGGCCCC
>NZ_BAZG01000029.1 GCF_000964525.1 Anaeromyxobacter sp. PSR-1 | reverse complement strand
GCGGGCGCGCGCCCGCGCTCCACGGGCCGGGCGAGGCGTGCCCGCGGCCCGTGGCCGCGGCCGGCGTGTCCCGCGGCGCCGCCGCGGTGCGCCGGTGTGGGCGAACGCCGCCCGCACGCTCCGTGGACGGCGCGCGCGGCCCCATGCTCTGTATGCGGCGCATGCGATCCGACCGATACCTCGGCATCCCCGCCCGCCGCGACGGCGTCTGGCCGCGCACCTACCGGCTGGCCCGGCGCTGGCGCGTCCTGAACCAGGGGCTCGGCGCGATCGGCCTCGCGGCGGCCGCGGCGGCGTCGGTGGCGGCGCTCCGCGGCGCGCTCCCGGCGCCGGGGCTCGTCGTGGCGCTCGGGTTCGGCGCGCTGGGCGCGTACCTCGTCGCCGCGACGCGCGTCGAGCGCTTCCTCCTGCACGCCGACGGCGTCGAGGTGATCACGCTGGGGCGGGCGCCGCGGCGGCTGCGCACCGACCAGATCGCGGGGCGCCGCACCGTCCCGCTGCAGTACGGGATGGAGAAGCTCGTGCTGGAGCGGCGCGAGCCCGGGGCGAAGCCGCTCACGGTGAACTTCCTGTTCGAGCGCGACGCCGCGCTCGACGCGTGGCTCGCGTCCGTCCCCGATCTCGACGCGGCCGACCGGGCCGGCGCCGAGGCGGCGCTGCTCGCCTCGACCGGGCTCGGCGCCGACGAGGAGGCCCGCCGGGCCGCGCTCGCGCGGTCGCACCGCGCCGCGAAGGCGCTGAAGGGCGTCGCCGTCGTCGCGTGCGGCTGGGGGCTGCTCTTCCCGCGGCCGTACCCGATCGCCATGGCCGCGCTGGCCGCGATCCCGCTCGCCACGATCGCGCTCGTGCTGGCCGGCCGAGGCCGCTACGCGGTGGAGGAGAAGCGCAACGAGGTCCGGCCGGGCGTGGGGGTGCCCGTCTTCGGGCCGGGCATGGTGCTCATGCTCCGCGCCCTGCTCGACTACCAGGTGGTGGACATCTCGCGGGTGCTCGGGTGGAGCGCCGTCGGCGCGGTGGCGCTCACCGCCCTGCTGGTGCGGGGCGACGCGGCGCTCCGGCGGCGCTGGTTCGTGCCCGTCCTGATCCTCGCGCTCGCGGCCCCGTATCCGTGGGGGGCGCTCAACGCCGCGGACGTGCTGCTCGACCGGGCGCCGGCCGAGGTCCACGAGGTCCCGGTGCTGCACAAGCACGTCTCGAGCGGCAAGCACACGAGCTACGACCTCCGGCTCCCGCCCTGGGGACCGGTCGCCGAGCCGCAGGAGGTGGACGTGGGCGCGGAGCTGTACGGCGAGGTCGAGGTCGGCGACGTCGTCTGCACGCACCTGCGGCCCGGCGCGCTCGGCGCGCGCTGGTTCGTCGTGGACCTCTGCGACTGACCGCGCCCGCGGACCCGGCCCGGCGCCCCGCCGGGCCGCGCCCGGTAGCACCCTCGCCACACCCCCTCACTGCGTTGATCCGCGCCGCCCCCGCGGCTATGCGGCCACGCACGAGGAGGCGAGCCATGGCGAAGAAGATCCTGATGCTGGTCGGGGACTACGTCGAGGACTACGAGGTGATGGTGCCGTTCCAGGCGCTGCAGGCGGTGGGGCACACCGTCCACGCCGCCTGCCCGGGCAAGAAGGCGGGCGAGAAGGTGCGCACCGCCATCCACGACTTCGAGGGCGACCAGACGTACAGCGAGAAGCGCGGCCACGACTTCGCGCTGAACGCCACGTTCGACGAGGCGCGGCCGCAGGAGTACGACGCGCTCTGCATCCCCGGCGGCCGCGCGCCCGAGTACCTCCGGCTCGACGCGCGCGTGATCGAGGTGGTCCGCCACTTCGCCGAGGCGGCGAAGCCCATCGCCGCCATCTGCCACGGGGCGCAGCTGCTCGCCGCCGCGGGGGTGGTGAAGGGCCGGCTCGTCTCCGCGTACCCCGCCTGCGCGCCCGAGGTGCGGCTGGCCGGCGGCGAGTACGCCGAGATCGCGATCGACAAGGCGGCGGTGGACCGGAACCTCGTGACCGCGCCCGCCTGGCCGGCGCACCCGGACTGGATCGCGAAGTTCCTCCAGGTCCTCGGGACGCGGATCACCCTCTAGCCGCCCGCGTCGCTCAGGGGCGGCGTCGGGGCGCCGGCGAGGTGCGCGCGGATCGCGGCCGCCACCTCGTCCGGCCGCTCCTGCGCGAACGCGTGGGTGCCGCCCGGGAAGATGCGCAGCGCGGCGCCCGGGATCCGCGCCTCGAGCAGGCGCCCGACGGCGAGCGGGCTCACCGGGTCGGCGTCGCTCCACAGGAGCAGCGTGGGCGCGGCGAGCTCGGAGAGCCGCGCCGTGTGATCGCTCCGGTCGTCCACGAACCAGCGCGGCACGCCCGGCAGCGACGCCAGGTAGTCCGGCCTCCAGTCGGCGGCGCCGGTGCCGCGCAGGTCCACGCCGCCCGAGGTCGCGACCAGGACGAGCCGCTCGACGCGCTCCGGGTGCTCGAGGGCGAGCCGCACCGCCAGCGCGCCGCCCATCGACTGCGCGATCACATGGCTCCTTCCCGGCGGCAGCTGCGCCAGCACCCAGCCGAAGAGGTCGCCGGTGGAGCGGATCGCCGGGTCCGGCGGGCAGCCGCCGAAGCCCGGGTAGTCGAGGCAGCGCGGCGGGCCGAGATCGGCGAGCCGCTCCGCGACCGGGGCCCAGAAGGCGGCCCGGCCGCCGGCGCCGGGGAGGAACACGAGCGAGGGCGTGATCATCGCCACGCGAATGTAGCCGCGCGTTCGCGCCCGCGCCCTCGCGGCGAGGCGACGCATCGTCAAGGCGCGCTTGACGCCCGCCCAGCCGTGAGGTATCCGTCCGCCCTTCTCACGCTCGGTGTTCGCGCCGGAGGAGGTGTCCCATGAAGCTGGAGCTCGTCGCCCGCCCGGGATGTCCCTCGGAGCGCGCCTAGCCGACCCGATCGATCGTCCACGACCGGCTCTCGCTGCGCGCGCTCTCCTCCGAAGCGCTGCGCCCAGGCACGTCCACGCGACCGCGCTCCCGCGGGAGCGCGCGCCAGGAACCCGTCGTGATGACCCCAGAACGCCCGAACCGTCCCGGCGCGCCCGCGCGCGCCACCTCGTCCGACCCGCAGCCCGCCGCGTCTGCGGCGGACGCTGCCGCGCTCCGCGCCCAGCGGCTGGAGCGCATCCTCCTCGCCCTGTTCCGCTCGGTGGTGCGCGAGGAGTCCACCGATCCCGGGCTCCAGGGCGTCGACCTCGTCGCGCTCCGCCTCTCGTCCGAGGGCGCGGAGGCGCGCATCGGGTACGCGCTCGAGGTGCTGCGCGGCGACGGACCCGGCGCGGAGCGCGAGGCGGCCGAGGCGCTTGCCCGCGCCGCGCCGCTCCTGCGCGCCCGGCTCGCCGAGGTGATCGAGCTGCCCACGCTGCCCTCGCTCACGTTCGCGCTCGAGCGCGTCCGCGAGGTGCCGCGCGCGGCGCGGGCCGGGGCGGCGTGATCCCGTGGTGCCGGCCTCAGAGGTGCACGAGGCCGCCCCGCACGGCGGCGAGCGTGGCGGTCCCGACCGCGATCCAGAGCGCGACCGCCATCGCGAGGGCGCCCGCCCCGACCGAGCGCAGCGCCTGGCGGGAGAGCCCGAGGCCCACCAGGAAGAGCGTCAGCACCAGGGCGCGGCGCCCGGCCTCGGCGGCGAGCAGCCCGGCGGGACGCAGGACGGGCAGGAAGGTCGCGAGCGCGGCCACCGCCACGAAGCCGAGGATGAACCAGGGCGGGCGCGCCGAGGTCGCCGCCCCGCCGCCGCGCGCGCGCCGCGCCACGATCGCGATGGCGAGCGTCACCGGCACGATCCAGAGCGCGCGGGCCAGCTTCACGGTCGTCCCCACCGCGAGCGCCTGCGGGCCGTACGCGAGCGTGGCGCCCACCACCGAGCTCGTGTCGTGGATGCCGAGCGCCGCCCACAGGCCGAACGCAGGCTCGGCCAGGCCGGCGGCGTGGCCCACCAGCGGGAACACGAGCAGCGCGGCCGAGTTGAGCAGGAACACCGCGCCGAGCGCGATCGAGGTCTCGTGCTCGTCCGCCCCGACCACCGGCGCGACCGCGGCGATGGCGCTCCCTCCGCAGATGGCGGTGCCGACCGAGATGAGCGCCGCGGTGCGCGCCTCCACCCGCGCGGCGCGGGCGAGGAGCGCGCCCAGGGCCAGGCACGCGGCGATGCTGACGAACGTGTAGCCCACGCCGCGCGCGCCGACGTGCGCGACCACGCGGAGGTCCATGGCGCCGCCGAGCGCCACCACCGAGAGCGGCAGGAGCCGGCGGGCCAGCGCGCGCGTGGCGGGGGCGTACGGGTTCCCGGTGGAGAGCGCGAGCGCGACGCCGGCGGTGAGCGCGAGCGCCGGGGAGACGTGCGGGACGGCGACGCAGGCCAGGCCCAGGGCCGGCACGAGGAAGGACGCGATCGACCGGGGCGGCGAGGTGCGGGGTTCGGGGGTGGGCCGTTCCATGCGGCGGGAACCTAGCCGCTCGGCGGCGCCGAGGCCCGCCGGCATTTCCGAAGGGGCATCGGCGGCGCCGCCGGCCTCACGGGAACCAGGCCGGCCGCGCCGTCCCGGCCGCGAGCCGCTGCGCCTCGCGCAGGAAGCGGCCGGCGATCCCGGACACGCCGCCGGCCGGCAGCGCCCACGAGAACGCGCGCTCGATGCGGAGGCCGTCGAGCGGGATCGCGCGCAGCGCCCCCGTGGCGAGCTCGGTGCGGATCGCCCAGCGGGACAGGAAGCCCAGGCCCAGGCCGAGCTGGACCGCCGCCTTCACCGCGTCGTTCGTCCCGAGCTCGAGGTCGGCGTGGCGCCGCGTCCGGCGGACGCCCGCGCGCCGGAGCGCCTTCTCCACCACCGCGCGCGTGCCCGAGCCGACCTCCCGCCACACGATGGGCACGCGGTCCAGGTCGGCGACGCGGCGCAGCCGCAGGATCTCGGCCGGCGCCGCGCTCGACGCCGCCGCGACGAGCTCGTCCGGCGCGAACGGCTCCAGCCGGACGTGCGGCGCGCGGGAGAGCCCCTCCACCAGGCCGAGCGGGACGGTGCCCTTGGCGAGCCAGCCGAGGACCGCGTCGGTGTTGCCGACCTCCACGCGCACCGCCACGCCCGGGCGCGCGCGGCGCAGCTCCGCGACGAGGTGCGGGACCACCCAGGCCGCGGTCGTCTGGCTCGCGCCCAGCACCAGCGTGCCGCCCTCCTCCGCCTCCCGGTCCATCGACGCCTCCGCCGCGCGCAGCGCCTCGTCCACGCGCTGCGCGTGCTCGAGGAGCCGCTGCCCGTCCGCGGTGAGGTGGACCCCCTGGGCCGTGCGCAGGAGGAGCGGCCGCCCGCACTCGCGCTCCAGCTCGCGGACCTGCTCCGAGAGCGCGGACGGCGACAGGTGGAGCGTGCGCGCGGCCACCGAAATGCGGCCGGCGAGCGCGACCTCGCGGAACGACTGCAGGCGGCGCGGATCGAGGCGGGGCATGGGGGCAGGGTAGCGGATCCGGCCCCGGACGCGGGCTCAGGGTGCGGCGGGGGCGGCCGTGTCGGCAGCCGATGGCGCCGGAGCGGACAGCGAGAGCACCGATCGGCAGAGCTCGGGGAGCTCCGGACCCGCGCGCCCGTCGATGCAGGCGACCACCATGCGCGTGCCACGGACCACCTGCTCGACGCCGACGAGGTTGGGCGGCCCGCCCGCCGGGTTTCGCAGGACGCGACAGGTGGCGGCGAGCCCCTCGACCGCGCACGGCTGGGTCCGGCGCTCGGGACCCTGGAACCCGAGCGTGGCGCTGAGCCCGTCGATGAGCGCGTCGAGGACGCCCTCGCGGCCGTCGGGGACGGCGAGCCAGGACAGCGCCGCTTCCCCGCCGCACTGGATCGTTGCCCCGCCGGCGTGGACCGACAGGCGGCAGCCCTCCGGTGTGGGGAGCGCGCGGCCGGCGAACGTCGCCTGAGCGGCCGCCGGGAGCTCGCCGAGGCGCGGGTCGTCGAGGCGCATCGTCGCCAAGGTCGCGAGCAGCGCGGTGCAGCGCCCCTCCGACCCGGGCAACGCCTGGCAGCCGAGGATCAGCGTCGCCGCCGGCTGGGCGTCGACGCCGACGAGCAGGACCCGGCCGTCGCCGGTGCGAACCCGGGTGGCCAGCAGCGACCGCTCCGCCAGCGGCACCTTGGTCGTGGCCTCGTCGACCGGCTGCGGCGCCGTCGCCTTGAACCCGGCGACGATTCCGCGCGCGAACGCGTCCGCGCCGCCGGCGCCGCGGACCCGCACGAAGAAGCGGACGCCGGGGCAGTCCAGGGTCAGCGCCGCCACGTCGCGCTCGGCGACGGCGCAGCCGGCGAGCTCGGGCGGGCGCGACGAGGGGCCCTCGGCCAAGGGCGGGCTCGGGGCTGCGGCCGACGAGGCGAGCGCGAGCGCCAGGAGGACGGGCGAGGGCATGCCCTCAGTGAACCACTTCACGGCGGGCGCGTCCACGTGGGGCGCCTGCATCCGCTCCTGCCCCGCGGACGACCCGACTCAGCGCTTCCTGGCCGCGCCGGATGCCGCTAGCTTCGCCGCCCATGCGAACGCTGCTCACCCTGACGCTGGCGGTCCTCCCGATCGCGGGCCTGGCCGAAGCCCACGGGGGAGGGGAAGCGGAGATCGAACTCGGCCAGCGCGTGTGGGTGCGGCCCGTCGCGAGGGACGCGTGGATCGTTCGGTCGGTGAGCCCGATCGACGGGTTCGGGGACGTCGAGTCCAACGCGGTCCTGGTGGCGGGCGCCGCCGAGTCCGTCCTGATCGACACGCCGGCCACCGAGGCGCAGAACGCGCTCGTGCTCGCGTGGGCCGCGGAGACGCTGCACCGGCCGGTGCGCCACCTCGTCGTCACCCACTGGCACGCCGACCGGATGGGCGGGATCGGGCTGGCCCGGCCGAACCGCATCGAGACGTACGCACTCGGGCAGACGCGTGCGCTCGCGCGGAGCCACGGCCTGGTGGTGCCGGAGCGCGAGCTTCGGCCCGAGGAACGGCTCGTCCTCGCAGGCGTGAAGCTCGAGACCTGGTACCCCGGGCACGGGCACACCGCCGACAACCTCGTCGTCTGGGTCCCGGCGGACGCGCTGCTCGTGGGCGGGTGCTTCGTGAAGGCAGCGGAGGCGACGACGCTCGGGAACCTCGAGGAGATCGATCCGGAGCAGTGGGCGAAGGGCGCCGATGCCGCCGCGCGTCGCTATCCGCAGGCGCACACCGTCGTCCCGGGCCACGGCGCGGCGTGCGGTCCCGAGCTGCTGCAGCACACGGCGGAGCTGGCGCGGGCGTACGCGGCCGGGCACGGCCGCGAGGGCGAGCGGGCCAGGTGAGGAGGGCTGCCGTCGCGCCGACGCTCCGTGACAAGATGCGCGCGTGTACACCCTCCGCTGCACCGGCAAGCTGCTGAAGCGCGTCGGCCCCGCCACCGAGCGGGTCCGCGAGCCGCCGACCACGCGCCTCGGCGACTGGTACGGAACCCTGGTCCACGCGCCGGGGATGCAGGTGGTCCTGCTGGTGAGCGAGCGCACCCTGCTTCCGGTGGTGGTCCCGGCGCGGGAAGCTCGGACGCTGGCCGCGCGCTTCCCGCCGGCCCTGGCCGAGGTCCTCGCGCAGCTGAAGGTTCCCTCGGCCGTGATCGACCGCGAGGTGCGGTCCATGGCGGAGCCACGGATCGGCAAGACCGCCAGCCGTCAAGTGCTCGGGTCGATGAACGAGTTCCTGCGGCTCATGCCCTACCGGTGGCCGCCTGGATCTCTCACGGCGGTGGCGCTGGAGCTGGCGGAGACTCCCTGCGGTCCCATCGGCATGCGCAGCCCGGACGGCCTGACCCGGGAGCTGCTGGCAGCCGCGAGCGGGTTGGTTTGAGCCACGGGGTACGCCAATGACGAAGACGCCCGCGCAGCAGCTGCTCGACGAGGTGGTCCGGTCCGGGCTCGCGCCGATGCTGAAGGCGGAGGGCTTCCGCAAGGCAGGCCACACCTTCCGCAGCACCGTCCCCGGGTGCGTGCTCGTCGTGAACGTGCAATCGAGCACGACCAGCACGCGGGACGCGCTGCGGTTCACCATCAACCTCGGGGTGTTCTATCCGGCGTTGATCGACATCCTGCAGCTCGGGAGCTGGGCCGTGCCGGCCGCGGCCGGTCCAACCGAGGTGCACTGCCAGGTCCGCGAGCGAATCGGTGCCCTCATGCCGGCGCAGGGCGGCGACCACTGGTGGGACCTCGAGGTCGGAGCGTCTTGGAACGAGGTCTCGGCGGAGCTCACCGAGGCGGTGCGCGCGCACGGGTTGCCGTGGCTGCGGGTGATGGCCGACCCGGAGGCGGCGCGGACGCGCGCCGAGGGGCGCGGCGAACGGTTGGTCGCCGCGGCGCTCGCCCTGCTCGCAGGGCGGCGCGACGAGGCCAGGCGCATCGTGGCCGCGGCGAGCGAGACGGGCTCCGATCACGGCGAGCTGCGCCTCTGGGCGCGGCAGGCTGGCCTGATTCCCTGAGGCGCGGTTCAGCCGCGCTCGCCCATCTCCCTCCGCGAGAGCGGCGATGCGCGAACGTGCCGGCCGCGAGCTCGAACGGACGAGGTGCGCGGGACGCGCCCGCCGTTCTGAGCCTCCTCGCGTTCCCCGGGATCGCGGCGGCGGATGGCGGCGCCGGCGCTTCGCCGCAGGTGGGAGGCGCGCGGCGCCGCCGCGGGCCCTGACCCGCGATACGTGAGCTGGGTGATGAACGCCGTGAGCTACGCCGGTCTCACGATCGCGCTCGCGTGGTCGTGGTTGCAGGAGTTCGGCTCGCATTAGCGCGGCGTCGCGCCGACCGCGCTCGCCAGCGCGCCATGACCGAGCTCGACACGGCACGGACCCACGCCGAGCGATGCAGCTGGCACCGGATCGCCGCGGCGCTCTCGCTGCTCGCAGGACGACGCGCGAACGAGATAGACCACGGCCCCCGATTCGGAGTCATCCGGCGCGCTCGGCTCCTCGCTCCGGCGGCAGTCCGGGGTGGACGCACGCGCCCTGCTCGCCGTTCGGGAAGAGGCGAACGGGATCGCCGGGAAGGCGATCCCGTGCACGTCAAAGGCAATCACCGATCACGAAGCAGGCAGTGGCCACGGCCGCCATCCCGGCATACGAGAGCCCGGCCGCGCCGAGCGCGAGGGCGAGGGCGATCCGGACGGGCGCTCTTGCGCGACGGAACACCGCCAGCGTCGCCAGCACCGGGACGAGGGGAAGTCCCACCGCGGCGAGGTCCGGGACCAGCCGTTCACCGAGCCAGCCTGCCTTCTGCCAGCCGAGCGCCGTCGCGGTGGCGGCGAGGGCCACGAACGACGCCACGAGGATCGCGGCCAGGAATCCTGCCGCCCGGGGCCAGCGCGGCTGCGTGAGCGCGCCACCGAGCGCGACTCCGACGACGAGGATCCCGAGCGCCACGAGATACGGGACGGGCAAGAGGTGAGGCATGGCGCCGAGACTACAGCGAAGGACGCCCGCCTGCCGATGTAACGCTTCGTGAAGCGTGCGGGCGCTGGCTGAGCCGCGGATCGGCACGCCCCTTCACCCGGAGCGCGTCACCTCGGCGCGGCCTCGCTGGGCGGAGCCGGGCGTGCCACGCGGACGGAGCGGACGGTCGCGGCGCCGTTCGAACCGACGCCCGGCTGCGCGGGCGGGCCGCGAAACGCCTCGGGCGCGCCGCGGAGGAAGCCGGCATAGGACACGGTGAGGCACCCGAGGAACAGGAGCGGATCGATCACGTACAGCGGGCTCAGCAGCCGGGCGTCGCCGACCGAGAAGTGCGCGATCGCGGCGGAGAGGAGCGTGAGGCCGAACCCGAAGTACGCGAACTCCCGGATCTTGCGCGGCACGCCGGGGACGAGCAGCGCGAGCACGCCGAGCGCCTTCGCGATCGTGAGCTCCACCTTGAAGTACGGGGGCAGCCCGAGGTGGACGAACGCGCCCTCCTTGCCATTCGGGAAGGGGAAGTGGTCGTAGAACGTGAACGACAGGACGCTGAACACCATCACCGCACAGACCAGGCCGGTGCTGATCCAGTACGCGAGCGCCGCGCGCCGCGCGCCGCGGGGCGCGGAGCGCGAGGCTGCTTCGGCAGTCGAGGGCATCACCGTCATCTGGGCAAACCTCCATGCTGGGTTTGCCGCGGAGACGACGCAGCCCCGCGGAGCGTGACGCGGCGCCGCTCAGTCGAGCGAGCCGACATGCCGGAGCCGCTCCGGGTCTGCCTGGAGGTACACGTGCCGGACCTTCCCCTCGGCGACCCCGAGCAGGATCGCGGATACCGGGCGCCCGCCCTCGAACGCCACCGCGGCCGGCTCGCCGTTGAGCGTGCGCTCGCGCAGCTCGAGCGGCGGCCCGACCCGCTGCCGCGCGACGGACGCGAGCAGCGCCGCGACCTTGAGCCCGCCGACCACGGGCCGTCCGACGTTCCGGATGCGCCCGTAGCGCACCACGCCGGGACCCGCGTCGGCGACGAGGACGGCGTCCTCCGCGAGCAGGTCGAGCAGCGCGCCCTGATCGCCGCGCGCGCTCGCCTCCATGAAGGCCGCGAGGAGCCGCTGGTGCTCGTCCCGCGACGTCCGGAGCGTGCGGCGCTCCGTGGCGACGTTCTCTCTCGCCCGCCGCAGGAGCTGGCGGCACGCCGGCTCGCTCTTCTCGAGCCGCGCCGCGATCTCGGCGTGCGTCATGTCGAACACGTCGTGCAGCAGCAGCACGGCGCGCTCGGCGGCCGTGAGGCGCTGCAGGAGGACCAGGAACGCCATCGAGATCCGGTCGAGCAGCTCCACGCGCCCGAGGCCGGCGCGATCGAGCTCCACCGGCTCCGGCAAGCGATCGCTGCGGCTCTCCTCGCGCCGCGCGCGGGCCGAGCCGAGTTCGTCGAGGCACAGCCGCGCGACCGTGGTGAGCAGGAACGCCTTCGGGGAGTCGACCTCGCCCGGGCGCCGCTGCCACCGGATCCATGCCTCCTGCACCACGTCCTCGGCGCGCGCCAGCTCGCCGAGCATCCGGTAGGCGAGCGCGAGCAGGGCGGGGCGCTGCGCCTCGAAGGTCTCCCCCGTGTCGGTCATCCCGGGGAGACGACGTAGCCGCCCGAAGCGTGACGCGCAGCGGGCGCGCGGGTCCGGGCGGGGCAGGCGCAACGAGGCCAGGCGGATCGTGCTCGCGACGACGGGGGCGGGATGCCCTTCGCGTCTGGGCGCGGCAGGCGGGGCTGATTCCCCGAGGCGTGGCTCAGCCGCGCTCGACGGCGTCCCGCAGCGCCTCGAGGATCGCCCGGACGTCGCGCCGGAACGGCGTCGTGAGCAGGGCGGCGGCGAAGCCGACGGTCACGGCCCCGGCCGCGAGCGCGAGGACGATCCCCGCGACACCGGATGCGAGCCAGCGCAGGTTCGCCGCGGCCGCATACGAGAAGAACGCGAACCAGGTGCCCAGGATCGCGGCGAGCCACCAGCGAAGGCGGAAGCGGAGGTGGACGACGGAGCCAGCCCCTGCGCCCTCGATCTCACCGAGGACCACGGCGTGCGTGCGGGCGATGTTTCGCACGAGCTCGAGCCGTCGCCTCTGGATCCTCCCGCGGAGCGGGCGCTGTGGCGCCCAGTGCCCCTGCGTCACGATCTCCGCGACCCGCGCCGTCACCTCCTCGGGCGTCGAGGTCGATCGAAGCTCGGCGCGGGCGAAGGGGAGGAGGTTCATCATCGGTCGCGCATCGGGTTCGCTTGCGGCGGGCTCGGCTTCGACCCGCAGTGCACACCGTACCCTGGTGTCGCCAGAAAGACGAAACGCCCGGGGTCGCCGGGCGTTCGGTCCATCGAAGGTTGGAGCGGGAAACCGGATTCGAACCGGCGACCCTCAGCTTGGGAAGCTGATGCTCTACCAACTGAGCTATTCCCGCGTCGCGACCCCGTTTTTGCCGTGAAGCCGGGCGGGAGTCAAGGAGATCGGCGGCGCGCTCGGGAGGGGGCGGCCGGCGCCTACGTCCGGGCCCTCCCGAGCTTCCGGTAGAGCGTGGTCCGCCCGATCCCGAGCCGCCGGGCGGCCTCGGCCTGGTTGCCGCCGCACTCCGCGACGGTCCGCTCGATGAGCGCCCGCTCCTGGGCGGCACGGGCGGCGCGGAGGTCGATGGGCGCGGCGAGCGGCGCGGGGGGATCCACGGGCACGGCGGCGCGCGCGGACTCCGAGACCTCCGGCATCACCGCGGCGAGCTCCTCCTCGGTCACCCTCGCGCGCGGGTCGCGGTCGGCGAACAGCACCGCCACGCGCTCGAGCACGTTCTCGAGCTCGCGCACGTTCCCGGGCCAGGCGTGCCCGCGCAGGCGGGGCAGCACCATCGAGAGCGCGCGCCGGTGCGCGTCGGCGGCGTCGTGGCGGAGCAGGGCGCGCTTCAGCAGGTCGGAGGCGATGAGCTCCACGTCCGCCTCGCCGCGCTCGCGGAGCGGGGGCAGGTGCAGCGGGAGGATGTCGAGCCGGTAGTAGAGGTCCTCGCGGAACTCGCCGCGCGCGATGGCCTGGCGCAGGTCGCGGTGCGTGGCGGCGATGACGCGCACGTCCACCGGCGTGGGATCGTTGCTGCCGAGCCGGAGCACCTGCCGCTCCTGCAGCACGCGCAGCAGCCGCGTCTGCAAGGTGACCGGCACGTCGCCGATCTCGTCGAGGAACAGCGTGCCGGTGTGCGCCGCCTCGAACAGGCCGGGGCGGCCGCCGCGCCGCGAGCCGGTGAACGCGCCCTCCTCGTAGCCGAACAGCTCGGCCTCGAGCAGCGTCTCCGGGAAGGCTGCGCAGTTCACCGCCACGAACGGCCGGTCGCGGCGGCGGCTCGCGCCGTGGATGCCCTGCGCCACCATCTCCTTGCCGGTGCCGCTCTCGCCGGTGATGAGCACGGTGGCGTCGGTGCGCGCGTACCGCCCGGCCAGCTCGCGGAGGCGCACCATGGCCGGCGAGTCGCCCACCAGCCCGGAGAGCGCGTAGCGCGCCACGAAGCGGGGCGGGCGGTGCGTCGAGCGGAGCCCGCGCTCGAGGCGCTGGATCATGGGGGCGGGCTGGCAGGTGAGCACCGCGCCGAGCTGGACGCCGTGCTCGTGCAGCGGGAACCGGCTCACCACCGCGGCCGACACGCCGATGCGCTGCACCGTCTCGACCTCCGGCGGGCCGCCCTCCAGCACCGGGCCGAGCGCGAGCTCCGGCGCGACCGCGGAGAGCCTCCGCCCCTGCACCTCGGCCGCGGTCACGCCGAGCAGCCGCTGCAGCGCCGGGTTGATGGCCTGGATGCGCTCCTCGGTGTCCACCGCCACCATCCCGACCTCGAGGTGCTGGAACATCGCCTGGAGGTGCGTGCGGCGCGCCACCTCCGCGCGCGCGATGCGCGCCACCTCGGCGGCCTGGCGGATCGCCTCCTCCAGCGAGTCCTGCCCGTAGAGCAGCACCGCCCGCAGCCCGGCGCGCTCCGCCACCGAGCAGATCGGCCCGGGCCCGACGATCACCTTGAAGCCGCGCGCGGAGAGGTCGTCCACCGCGGCCTGCCCCTCCTCCGGCGTCACGTAGGGCCGCTGCTCGATGACGGTGTCGTCGATGAGGTGCACGCCCTCGAGGCCCGCCACCGTGCGCCGGAAGTTCACCACGCCGATGCGCTTCGAGAGCTTGCGCGCCTGCACCAGCGCCTGGAGCGCGTCCACCGTCGAGGCGGTCACCACCACCACCGGCACGTCCGCGTGGTCGCGCAGGTACGCGCCGTTGGTGCCGGCGGCGACGAACGCGTCCACCTCCTCGCCGGCCTGCCGGAGCTCGCGCGCGATCTGGAGCGCCTCCTCGAAGCCCTTGTCGAAGACCCGGACCTCGGCGACGTCGGCCATGAGCGGCGCCACGCTCTCGAACACGTGCCGGAGTCGGCTCGTGCTGAAGGCCCAGACGATGGGCCGGCGGTCGGCGGCGGTCATGACGGCACCTCGCGAAACGACTCTGGGTCAGGAGGAAACGACTCTGGGTTCGGGAGCGGCGGGCATGGTGTGCCGGGAAGTGTACCGAAACCGGAACGAGGTGCGCCAGCTACGGAACGGATCGGAACATATCGGGGCGTGGGACCCGCGCGGGGACCACGCGTTGATTCGCATGTCAACCCGCCGCCTTGGCCGCTCGGCCGGCCGCGGCCGATGACGTGGTGCGGCACGTGCAACTTGTGCGCGTCGGCGCGGCGGCCGGCAGGGGCCGCGCAGCGGACGCGAACGCACCACGGAGGCCACGATGGACCGGATCGAGCGGGTGGCGGTGCTGGGGTCGGGCGTGATGGGCAGCACCATCGCCGCGCACCTGGCCAACGCGGGGTTCGGGGTGCTGCTCCTCGACATCGTCCCGAAGGAGCCGAACGCCGAGGAGAAGGCGGCCGGCCTCGGGCTCGACAGCCCGGTGGTCCGCAACCGCCTCGCGACCGCGGCGCGCGCCGGCCTCGAGAAGCTGAAGCCGGCGCCGCTCTACCTGCCCGCCTACGCCTCGCGCATCGACGTCGGCAACCTCGAGGACGACCTCCCGCGGCTCGCGACCTGCGACTGGGTGGTCGAGGTGGTGCTCGAGAACCTCGAGGTGAAGCGCCAGCTCCTCGGGCGCATCGCCCCGCACCTCAAGCCCACGGCGGTCCTCACCACGAACACGAGCGGCCTCTCGGTGAACGCCATCGCCGACACGCTGCCCGAGGCGCTCCGCCCGCGCTTCCTCGTCACCCACTTCTTCAACCCGCCGCGCTACATGCGGCTCGTCGAGATCGTCTCGAGCCGGCACACCGACCCGGCCATCGCCGCGGGCATGGCCGAGCTCATCCGCGTGCGCCTCGGCAAGGGCATCGTCACCGGCAAGGACACGCCGAACTTCGTGGCGAACCGCATCGGCGTGTTCGCGATGTGCAACGCCATCCGGCACATGGTGGAGCTCGACCTGACCGTCGAGGAGGTGGACGCCATCGCCGGCCCCCCCACCGCGCGGCCGAAGAGCGCGACGTTCCGCACCGCCGACCTGGTGGGGCTCGACACGCTCCTCCACGTGGCGAAGAACTCCTACGAGCTGCTCCCGGGCGACTCGCGCCGCGAGGAGTTCAAGCTCCCCGCGTTCCTCGAGCAGATGGTCGCGAAGGGGATCCTCGGCAACAAATCGAAGGGCGGCTTCTTCAGGAAGGACAAGGGCGAGGGCGGCGGCCTCTCGATCTACGACCACCGCAAGGGCGAGTACGTGCCGGCCGCGAAGCCGCGCAGCGCCTCGGTGGAGGCGACGAAGGGCATCGACGACCCGGCCCAGCGCCTGCGGACCGCGCTCGCCGGGAAGGACAAGGTCGCGGAGCACGCCTGGCGCAACCTGCGCGACACGCTTCTCTACGCGTTCGAGCGGATCCCGGAGATCGCCGACGACGTGGTGAACGTGGACGCGGCCATGCGCTGGGGCTTCGGCTGGGACCTCGGCCCGTTCGAGATGCTCGACGCGGTGGGCGTCCCCGCGTTCGTGGCCCGCGCGGAGAAGGACGGCGTGGCGGTGCCGGACCGGCTCCGCGGGATCGAGCGGTTCTACGTCGAGGAGGGCGGGCGGCGCCGCTACCTCGACCTCGCCGCCGGCGGCGGGTACCGCGACGTGCCGCGCCCGGCCGACCAGATCGACCTCGCGATCCTGGAGAAGTCCGGCGCGGTGGTGGAGCGGAACGCGGGCGCCTCGGTGCTCGACCTCGGCGACGGCGTCTTCTGCCTCGAGTTCCACACCAAGATGAACGCCATCGGCCCGGACGTGCTCGCCATGGTCCACAAGGCCGTGGCCCGCGCCGAGCGCGACGGCCAGGGGCTCGTCGTCGCGAACCGCGGCCAGCCGGCGTTCTCGGCCGGCGCGAACCTGATGCTCATCGCGGTGGCCATCGCCGAGGGCGCCTTCGACGAGATCGCGCTCACCATCCGCGCCTTCCAGAAGGCGATGATGGCGCTCAAGTACGCGCGGGTGCCGGTGGTGGCTGCGCCGCACGGGCTGGCGCTGGGCGGCGGCTGCGAGGTGTGCCTGCACGCCACCGCGCTGAACCCGCTCGCCGAGACGTACATGGGGCTCGTCGAGATCGGCGTGGGGCTGCTCCCCGCCGGCGGCGGCACCAAGGAGATGGCGCTCCGGGCCATCCGCCTGGCGGAGAAGTACGAGATCGACGCCTCGCCGTTCGTGTTCAAGCACTTCAACACCGTCGCGCTCGCCAAGGTGAGCGCCTCCGCCGACGAGCTCGCCGCCATGGGGATGCTCCGCGAGGGCGACGCGGTGACGCTCTCGCCGGATCGGCTGGTGCACGACGCGAAGCAGAAGGCGCTGGCGCTGGCCGCGAACTTCCGCCCGGGCACGCCCGCCACCGGCCTGCGCGCCCCCGGCCGCGGCGCGGCCGCGAGCATCGCCTCCCAGCTCTGGAACATGCGCATGGGCGGCTTCATCACCGAGTACGAGGAGAAGCTCGGCCGCACCATCGCCGGCGTCATGACCGGCGGCGACGTGCCGGCGGGCACGCTCGTCACCGAGCAGGACCTGCTCGATCTCGAGCGCGAGGCGTTCCTGAAGCTGTGCGGCGAGCGGAAGACGCTCGAGCGCATCCAGCACATGCTGAAGAAGGGCAAGCCGCTCCGGAACTAGCGGTCGGGCACGGCGTCGAGCGCGCGAGCGCGAGAGGAGACCTGGAATGAGCGCAGCCTACGTCCTCGCAGCGGTGCGGACCCCCGGGTGCAAGGCGAAGAAGGGGAAGCTGAAGGACGTCCGCCCGGACGACCTGGCCGCCGTCGCCATCCGCGCGCTGCTGGCGCGGACCGGCGTCGACCCGGGGCAGGTGGAGGACGTCATCCTCGGGTGCGCGTTCCCCGAGGGCGAGCAGGGCATGAACCTCGGGCGCGTCGCGGCCCTCCGGGCCGGGCTGCCGGTGGGCGTGCCGGGCCAGACGGTGAACCGCTTCTGCGCCTCCGGCCTGCAGACCATCGCCACCGCCGCCGAGCGGATCATGGCCGGCCAGGCGGACTGCCTCGTGGCGGGCGGGGCCGAGAGCATGAGCCTCGTGCCCATGGGCGGCTCGCACTTCAGCGCCAACCCGTCGCTGGTCGCCTCCTGGCCGGAGTCGTTCGCGGCCATGGGCATCACCGCCGAGCTGGTGGCGGCGCGCGACCACGTCAGCCGCGAGGACCAGGACGCGTTCGCGGTGCAGAGCCACGCCCGCGCCGCGAGGGCGCAGGCGGAGGGCCTGTTCGCGGACGAGCTCGTGCCGGTGGAGGTGGAGCAGGTCACCGTCGAGAAGGGGAAGGCGGTGCGGCGCACCGAGCAGGTCACGGCCGACGACGGCGTGCGCCCGGGCACCAGCCTCGAGGCGCTCGCGAAGCTGAAGCCGGCGTTCAAGCTCGACGGCACGGTCACCGCCGGCAACGCCTCCCAGACCACCGACGGCGCCGCGGCCGCGCTGGTGGTCTCCGAGGCGTTCCTCTCCCGCACCGGCCTCGCCCCGCTGGCGCGCTTCGTCTCGTACGCGGTGCGCGGGGTGCCGCCGGAGATCATGGGCATCGGCCCGGTCGAGGCGATCCCGGCGGCGCTGAAGCGCGCCGGCCTGAGGCTCGAGGACGTCGGGCAGATCGAGCTGAACGAGGCGTTCGCGTCCCAGTCGCTCGCCTGCGTGCGGGCGCTCGGGCTCGACCCGGCGAAGGTGAACCCCACCGGCGGCGCCATCGCGCTCGGGCACCCGCTCGGCTGCACCGGCGCGAAGCTCACCGCCACGCTGCTGCACGGGATGCGGCGGACCGGCGCGCGGCACGGGATCGTGTCGATGTGCGTGGGCGGCGGGATGGGCGCGGCGGCGGTGTTCGAGCGCGCCTGACGGCGCGCGGGCGGCTCACGGAAGGCGACGAGGAGGAGCGACCATGGCCAGGCTGTTCAAGGGCGCGGAGTACCTGATCTCCGAGGCGACGAAGGACGACGTCTTCACCCCGGAGGACTTCACCGAGGAGCAGCGCCAGATCGCCGAGACCGCGGAGCAGTTCGCCGAGACCGAGGCGCTCCCGGCCGAGCACGCGCTCGAGCAGCACGAGCCCGGCGTGGCCGCGGCGCTCATGCGCAAGGCGGGCGACGCGGGCCTGCTCATGATCGACGCGCCCGAGGCCTACGGCGGCCTGGCGCTCGACAAGGCCACCAGCATGCTCGCGGCCGAGCGCATGGGCATGGGCGGCTCCTTCTCGGTCTCCTACGCGGCGCACACCGGCATCGGCACGCTGCCGCTCGTCTACTACGGGACGGACGCGCAGAAGGACCGGTACCTCACGAAGCTGGTGACCGGCGAGTGGTCCGCCGCGTACTGCCTCACCGAGCCGGAGGCGGGCAGCGACGCCATGGGCGGCAAGGCCACCGCCACGCTCTCGCCCGACGGGAAGTACTACCTCCTCGACGGCACCAAGCAGTTCATCACCAACGGCTCGTTCGCGAACCTGTTCACCGTGTTCGCGAAGGTGGACCGCAAGCACTTCACCGCCTTCCTGGTGGAGCGCACCTTCCCCGGCGTGACGGTCGGTCCCGAGGAGAAGAAGCTCGGCATCAAGGGCTCCTCCACCACCTCGGTGATCTTCGAGAGCGCCAGGGTGCCGGTCGAGAACGTGCTCGGCGAGATCGGCAAGGGCCACAAGATCGCCTTCAACGTGCTGAACGTGGGCCGTTTCAAGCTGGGCGCCGCGGTCACCGGGGCGGCGAAGCTCGCGCTCGCCACGGGCGCCGCCTACGCCAACGCCCGCAAGCAGTTCGGCACGCCCATCGCCCGCTTCGGCGCGATCCGCGAGAAGCTCGCCGACCAGGCCGCCGGCGTCTACGCCTCGGAGTCGCTCATCTACCGGCTGGCCGGCCTCATCGACGACCGGCTCGCCACCATCCCGGCGGAGCAGCCCGGCTACTACGAGGCCTACCAGCAGGGCATCGAGGAGTACGCGATCGAGTGCGCGATCGCGAAGGTGTTCTGCAGCGAGGTGCTCGCCGACGTGGTGGACGAGGTGGTGCAGATCCACGGCGGCTACGGCTTCATCCAGGAGTACCCGGCGGAGAAGTACTACCGCGACGAGCGCATCAACCGGATCTTCGAGGGCACCAACGAGATCAACCGCCTGCTCGTCCCGGGCACCATCCTGCGCCGCGCGCTGAAGGGCGAGCTGCCGCTGCAGCGCGAGGTCATGAAGGCGATGGACGCCCTCATGAACCCGTCGCTCGACGAGGTGGACCCCGCGGTGCCGTTCGCGGCCGAGAAGGCCACCGTCGCCAACCTGAAGCGCGCGTTCCTGGTGGTGGCCGGCGCCGCGGTGCAGAAGTACGGCGAGGCGCTCAAGGACGAGCAGGAGGTGCTGCTCGCGCTCGCCGACGTCGCCATCCAGGCGTTCGCGGCGGAGAGCGTGGTGCTCCGCGCCGAGAAGACCGCGGCCACGCAGCCCGAGGCGCGCCGCGCGCTCGCCGCCGCCGCCGTGAAGGTCCACACCTTCGCCGCCGCCGAGAAGGCCGCCACCGCCGCCCGCCGCGCCGCGTTCTACGTGGGCGAGGGCGACACGCTCACCATCCTGCTCGGCGGCATCCGCCGCTTCTCGAAGTACGACGCCGCCGGCCTGCTCCAGGCGAAGCGGCGCCTGGCGGACGCGGTCCTCGAGACGGAGAAGTATCCGTTCTGATCCGATCCGACGAGGGCTGCGCCCTCGCCCCGCTGGCGGAGCCATCGGGGCCCCACTCCTGCTGCGCGGGGCCCGTGACCTCGCGCGCCCGCCTTCGCGGGCGCGCGCGAGGTCCCCGCGGGCGCGCCGGGCGGCGCGCGATCGCGGCCGCGCTCCGATGCATCGGGGCTGCGCCGGCGCGCGAGCCGGGCTAGGCTCGTCGCGCCGGGCCCGCGGCGGGCCCGGGGAAGGGCACCCGGTGGACGACCAGCAGCGGCGGATCGCGGAGGGCGTGGCGCTCCTGCGCGCGCGCTTCGGCGAGAGGATGAAGGCCACCCCCTCGCTCGCGGACGCGAGCCCGCAGGGCGAGGGGCCGGCGAACCGGCACGGCATGCCGAAGGAGCCGCCCGGCCAGAACGTGTTCGAGAAGCACGAGTGGCCGGTGATGGACCTCGGCACCGGGACGCCGGACGTCGCCCCCGAGCGCTGGCGGCTGGTGGTGGACGGCGCGGTGGAGGCGCCGCTCGAGCTCTCCTACGCCGACCTGCTGGCGCTCCCGCAGGTGGACGAGGAGGCCGACTTCCACTGCGTGACCGGCTGGTCGATCCTCGACGTGGCGTTCCGCGGCGTGCGGCTCGAGACCGTGCTGGCGCTGGCGCGGCCCACCGCCGAGGCCACGCACCTCATGGCGCACTCCGCCGACGGCTACTCCACCAACCTGCCGCTGGAGGAGGCGCTGAAGCCGGACGTGCTGCTCGTGCACGCCGTCGAGGGCGAGCCGGTCGCGCGCGATCACGGCGGCCCGGTGCGGATGGTGGTCCCGCAGCTCTACGCCTGGAAGGGCGCGAAGTGGCTCACGCGCCTCGAGCTCATGACGCAGGACCGCCGCGGCTACTGGGAGATCCGCGGCTACTCCAACACCGCGTACCCGTGGCGCGACGACCGGACCTGGTGAGCGGGGGCCCGCGCGCGCGGGCGCCGGCTACTTCTTCTTCGCGAACGCCTTGAAGAAGGCCACGACCTGCGAGGTGGCGCCCTTCCAGTCGAGCTCGGCCGGCGGCTCGTCCTCGGTCCCGTCCACCCAGATGCCGCCGCAGGACTCGCAGGTGTCGTAGGCGAGCGAGCGCTTCTCGCCCCCCTCGACGACGACCAGGTCCACGTTGCAGGCCGGGCACATCCCCGAGATCTCGTCCGCGTTCACGTAGCCGCCGAGCGCCGACAGCGCCGGCAGGTTGGCGTGCAGCAGCACCTTGTTGAGATCGGCGGCGTCGCCCACCCAGATGCCCCCGCACTCGGCGCAGCGCTGGACTGCGCTGTCTTCATGCGCGATCTCGTTCAGTTCGACGCTGCACCGCGGGCAATCCATGACGTAGCGGGTCCTCCTCGGACCGGTGACACGACGGGTTGGGATCGGGGTTTCAAGCGAGGGCCGGCTCTTGCCGAGTCCTGGTCATACTAGGCAGAAGCCGTGCCACGTTTCAACGGGCTTCGGCGCCCGCGGCGGCGACGGCGGCGCGCAATGCCTCGATCAGGAGACGCAGCCGTTCCGGGTGGAGCTTCAGGGCCACCCGGTTCACCACCAGGCGGGCCGACACCTCGAGGACCTTCTCCTCGATGACGAGGCCGTTGGCGCGCAGCGTCTCCCCGGTCTCGGTGATGTCCACGATCGAGTCGGCGAGCCCGAGCGAGGGCGCCACCTCGATGGACCCGTGCAGCGGGATGATCTCCGCCGGCACCCCCTTCGCGGCGAAGTGCCGGGCGGCGAGCGACAGGTACTTCGTGGCCACCCGCGGCGCGACCCCGCGCGGCAGCGGCCGGGCGCCCTTCGGGCGCGCCACGATCACGGTGCAGCGGCCGATCCCCAGGTCGAGCGGCTCATAGAGATCGCGCGGCTCCTCGCGCAGCACGTCGAGGCCGACGATGCCGACCTCGGCGGCGCCGTGCTCCACGTAGCTCGCCACGTCGCCGGCCCGGATCGAGATGAAGCGCAGGCCGGCCTCGGGGGCGTCGGCCGCCAGCTTGCGCGTGCCCTCCAGCAGCTTGCGCGGCGAGACGCCGAGCGCCCGCTCGAACAGCGCCGAGGACTCCTGCAGGAGGCGCCCCTTCGGCACCGCCACCGTGATGAGCTCGCTCGTGCCCGGCATCAGCCTCTCACCCTCCGGATGCGCGCCCCGAGGGGCGCCAGCTTCTCCTCGATCCGCTCGTAGCCGCGGTCGAGATGGTACACGCGCAGCACCTCGGTCGTCCCGCTCGCCGCGAGGCCGGCCAGCACCAGCGCCGCCGACGCCCGCAGGTCGGACGCCATCACCGGCGCGCCGGACAGCTCCGGCACGCCCTTCACCATGGCGACGCGCCCGTCCACCTCGACGTGCGCGCCGAGGCGGATCAGCTCCTGGACGTGCATGAAGCGGTTCTCGAACACCGTCTCGGTGATGCGCGAGGTCCCGTCGGCGAGGCAGAGCAGCACCATCAGCTGCGCCTGCATGTCGGTGGGGAACCCGGGGTGCGGCGCGGTCCGCACGTCCACCGGCCGCGGGCGACCGTCGCCGACCACCCGCAGGCCGCCCTCGACCTTCGTCACCTCGGCGCCGACCGCGCGGAGCTTCTCGACGAGCGCCTCCTGGTGCGCCGCCACGCAGCCGCGGACGGTCACGTCGTTCCCGGGCAGCGCGCCCGCCACCAGGAACGTGCCCGCCTCGATGCGGTCCGGGATGACCGCGTGCGACAGCGGCCGCAGCGACGGGACGCCCTCGATCCAGATCTCGTCGGTGCCGGCGCCCTCCACCAGCGCGCCCATCGCCACCAGCGCGTCGCCGAGGTCCTTCACCTCCGGCTCGCGCGCGCAGTTGCGCAGCACCGTCTCGCCCTCGGCGAGCGCCGCCGCCATCATGACGTTCTCGGTGCCGGTGACGGTCTGGGCGTCGAAGGTGAACACCGTCCCCCGGAGCCGGCCGCGCGGCACGGTGGCGTTCACGTACCCGTGCTCGAGGCGGATCTCGGCGCCGAGCGCGGTGAGCGCCTTCAGGTGCTGGTCGATGGGGCGGGCGCCGATGGCGCAGCCGCCGGGCAGCGAGACGCGGGCCTTGCCCCAGCGCGCGAGCAGCGGCCCGAGCACCAGCACCGAGGCGCGCATGGTCTTCACGAGCTCGTAGGGCGCCTCGGGCGTCACCGCGGCCGGCACGCGCAGCCGGACCGTCCGCCGGTCCGCCTCGGCGCGCGCCACCTCGGCGCCCATGTGTCCGAGCAGCTTGCCGAGCGTGCGCACGTCCGCGAGGTCCGGGACGTTGCGCACCTCGTGCTCGCCCTCGGCGAGCAGGGCGGCGGCGAGGACGGGCAGCGCGGCGTTCTTCGCGCCGGAGACGTCCACGCTCCCGCGGAGCGGGACGCCTCCCTCGATGACGATCTTGTCCAACGATGGCTCCTTCGGCGTCCGGGCGGAGGATCGCCCGGACGGTGCTGCGTGCAAGCGGGATGCGAGCGGCGGCGCGGATTCTACGCGGCGCCCGCCAGGCGCGCCACCGTGAGCCTGGGCAGGCCGGCCAGGTCCCGCCGGGCCTCCGCCTGCTCGAACCCCGCCTCGCGGCAGAGCCGCGGCAGGACGTCCAGGTGCTGCTCGTGCATCTCCAGCACGAGCGTGCCGCCGGGCACGAGCCGGGCGGGCGCGCCCTCCACGATGCGGCGGAGCAGGGCGAGGCCGTCGGGTCCGCCGTCGAGCGCCAGCCGCGGCTCGCGCCGCACCTCCCGGGGGAGCGTGTCCAGCTCGCCACGCGGCACGTAGGGCGGATTGGACACGATCACGTCGAAGCGCTCGCCCTCGCGGAGCGGCGCCCACAGGTCCCCCTGGCGCAGGTCCACCGCGGCGCCGAGCGCGCGCGCGTTCTCCGCGGCGACCGCCAGCGCGTCGGCGGAGAGGTCGGTCGCGACCACCCGCGCGCCGGGCCGCTCCAGCGCGAGCGACACGCCCAGGGCGCCGGACCCGGTGCACAGGTCGAGCGCGGCCCCGCCCTCCGGCAGCGCGTCGCGCGCCGCCTCCAGCACCAGCTCGGTCTCGGGCCGCGGCACCAGCACGCGCGCGTCCACCCGGAACGGCCGGCCGTAGAAGTCGCGCCGGCCGGTGAGGTAGGCGGTGGGCTCGCCCTCGGCCCGGCGGCGCACCAGCTCGCGGAACGCGGCCAGCTCCGGCGCGGCGAGCGGCTTGTCGAAGTCGAGGTAGAGCCGCATCCGCTCGCAGCGCAGCGCGTGCCCGAGCAGCAGCTCCGCGGTGAGCCGCGGCGCGTCCACGCCCTTGCGGCCGAAGAACTCCTGGGTCCAGGCGAGGAGGCGGAGCGTGGTCCAGGCCTCGCCCTCGCTCACGCCCGCCGCTCCGCCGCCCCGGCCTCGCCGCGCGACGCCTCGCGCAGCGCCTGGGCCGCGTAGAAGGTCCGGCAGGCGTCGATCACGTCCTGCACGTCCCCGTCCATCACCGCGGGCAGGTTGTGGCGCGTGTAGTTCACGCGGTGGTCGGTGAGCCGGTCCTGCGGGAAGTTGTAGGTGCGGATCTTCTCGGAGCGGTCGCCGGTGCCCACCTGCGACTTGCGGGTCGCGTCGCGCGCGCTGCGCTGCTTCTCCTGCTCGATCTCGAAGAGCTTCGCCCGCAGCATCTTCATGGCCATGGTGCGGTTCTTCAGCTGGCTCTTCTCCTGCTGGCACTTCACCACGATGCCGGTGGGCTTGTGGGTGAGGCGCACCGCGGAGTCGGTGGTGTTCACCGACTGGCCGCCCGAGCCGGTGGAGCGGAACACGTCCATCTCCACGTCGGCCGGGTTCACCTGGACGTCGATCTCCTCGGCCTCGGGCATGACCGCCACGGTGACGGTGGAGGTGTGGATGCGCCCCTGCGCCTCGGTGGCGGGGACGCGCTGCACCCGGTGCACGCCGGACTCGTACTTGAGCGAGGAGTAGACCGCGTCGCCCGAGACGGTGAGCGTCGCCTCCTTCACGCCGCCCAGCGCGCCGCCCGAGGTGTCCATCAGCTCGACGCGCCAGCCGCGGCGCTCGGCGTAGCGGACGTACATGCGCATGACCTCGGCCGCGAACAGGCCCGCCTCGTCGCCGCCCGCGCCGGCCCGGATCTCGACGATGACGTCCTTCTCGTCGTTCGGGTCCTTCGGGACGAGGTACAGCTTGAGCTGCTCCTCGGCGGGCTCGACCTGCGGCCGCAGCTGCGCCAGCTCCTCCTTGGCGAGCTCGCGGAGGTCGGCGTCCTTGTCCCCGAGCAGCGCCTCGTTGCCCGCCACGTCGTCGAGCAGCTTGCGGTAGGCGCGCAGCGCGGTGACGGTCTGCTCGATGGAGGCGCGCTCCTTCGCCACCTTCCGGAACCGGTCGCCGTTGCTGGCCACGGCCGGGTCCGAGAGGAGCTGCGTCAGCTCCTCGAACCGCTGCTCGATGGCCTCGAGCTTCTTCAGGACGTCGGGGGACAGCATGGGGGGGACTTCTTACCGTTTCCACGCGGGGATGGGCAAGGCGTGTGGCCGCCGGCCGGCCCCGGGGGCGGCCCGGTGCGCGCCGGCCGGGCGAAGCGCCGCACGCGCACCGCCGGTGCGGCGCGCCGGGGAGGGTCACCCCCGGAGGGCCGGGACGGGCGGTGGCGTTCGGCGCGGGCGTGGGTACCCTCGCAGATGGGAGGCAGCCGCCCTGCCGGAAGGACATGCGCCCGCCGCTCCGCATCCCGCCTCCGCCGACGCTCCGCCCCGGGCCCGCCTACGCGCTGGCGGCCGGGCTGGCGGTGGCCGGCGCGGCGCTCGCGGCGGCAGGCGCGGACCACCTCGAGCGCGCGCCCTTCCTGCCGGTCGTGCCGGCCGTGGTGCTCGCCGCCTGGCTCGGCGGCGTCGGCCCCGGGGTGCTGGCGGCCGCGCTCTCCGCAGTGCTCGTGAACCTGGCGGTGATCGGGCCCACCGCGGGCTGGAGGCTGGGCGACCGCGAGCTCTCCGCGACCGCCGCCTTCGTGGCGCTCTCGGCGCTGCTCGTGGCGGCCATCGGCGCGATCCGGGACGGGTTCGCCGAGCGGGCGGCGCGCGAGCGCGCCGTGCGCGAGAGCGAGGCGCGCTTCCGCACGCTCGTCGAGACCATCCCCCAGCTCGTCTTCACGCTGGCGCCCGACGGCACGCCGGACTTCCACAGCCCGCAGTTCGAGGCCTACACCGGCCTCGACAACGAGGCGATCCTCGCGGCGGGCTGGGCGGCCCAGTTCCACCCGGACGACCGGGCCCGGGCCCGCGCCGACTGGGAGGCCGGCTTCGCCGCGCGGCGCACGGTCTGCGGCGAGTACCGGCTCCGCGGGCGCGACGGCGGCTACCGCTGGTTCCTGGTGTCCGCGGTGCCGCTGCGGGCGGCCGACGGCCGGGTGGTGAAGTGGTTCGGGACGTTCACCGACATCGAGGCGCAGAAGGAGGTCGAGCGCCACAAGTCGGAGGCCATCGCGGCGCGGGACGTGTTCCTGTCGGTGGCGAGCCACGAGCTGAAGACGCCCGTCACCGCCGCGCTCCTCCAGGCCCAGCAGGCGCTCCGCTCGCTGGATCGCGACCCGCCCGACGCCGGCCGCGCCCGCGGGCAGGTCGCGGCGGCCGCCGGCAGCGTGGAGCGGCTCGGGCGGCTGGTCGAGGCGCTCCTCGACGTCTCGCGCCTCGCCACCGGGCGCACCGCGCTGGAGCGGCGCCGCTACGACCTCTCCGACGCGGTCCGGCAGGCGGCGGCGCGGCTCGCCGAGCCGGCCGCGCGGGCGGGCAGCGCGCTCGAGCTGGAGGTGGAGCCGGACGTCGCCTGCGAGGGCGACCGGCTCCGGATCGAGCAGGTGCTCACGAACCTCGCCTCGAACGCGCTGAAGTACGGGGCCGGCCGGCCCGTCACCATCGCGCTGCGGCGGGAGGGCGGGCGCGCGGTGCTGCGGGTGCGCGACCGGGGCATCGGCATCCCGCCGGCGGACCTGGAGCGGATCTTCGGGCGCTTCGAGCGCGCCCACGAGGCACGCCACTACGGCGGGCTGGGCCTGGGGCTCTGGATCGCGCGGGAGATCGTGGAGGCGAGCGGCGGCACCATCTGCGCCGAGAGCGCGCCCGGGGAGGGCGCCACCTTCACGGTCTCGCTGCCGCTCCCGCGGCCGGAGGCGGAGCAGGCCGAGGCGGCGGGCGCCGCGGTCAGTCCCGCCGCGCCAGCGCCTCCGAGAGCGCCTTGATGGGCCCGACGTCGGCCCGGCTCGAGTCCACCAGCAGCTTCAGCACCGTGAGCGCCGCGCGCGCGAGGTCCGAGAGCACCTCGAGCCGGCGCGCCTTGAAGCGCGCCTGCGCCTTCACGGCGGGGTCCACGTCGGCGAGCGCGGCCCGCACCTCGCCGAGCGCGCGCTCGAACGCCGCGAGCGCCTGCTCCACCGCGCGCTTCTCGCGCTCGCGCAGCACCCGGGCCACCAGCTTCCAGACGTTGGTCTCCGCCTCGAAGTGCTCCTTGCGGTCCCCCGGGACCTCGACCGTCCGCACCACGCCCCAGCGGCGCAGCTCGGCGAGGCTCATGGAGAGCAGGCCGGTGGAGATCTGCAGGCGGTCGCACAGGTCGGGCGCGGCGAGCGGCCGGTCGGACAGGAACAGCACGGCCCAGATGCGCCCGAGCTGCCGGCGGAAGCCCCACAGCTCCATGAGCGCGCCCACCGCGTCGGCGACGGCGAGGTCGGCCTTCTGCAGCGCGTGGGAGGTGGGCGCGGCGGCGCGTTGCGCGGCGGCGGTCATGCGGGTCCCCCGGTCACCGGAGCGCCAGATCGGCGAGCGCGCACAGCGCGAACGCGATCGACGCGAAGGCGTTGTAGTTGAAGAACGCGACGTTGATCCGCTCGGGCCGGAGCGCGCCCCCCGGCGCCACGTAGCGGTGCTCGGCGGCGAGCGTGGCGGCGAGGATCACCGACCCGAGGATCCAGCCCGCCCCGCGGCCGGCCAGCGCCCCGGCGGCGAAGATCGCGGCGGCGGCGACGAGGTGGAGGCCCCGCGCCCAGCGGAGCGCGCCGGGGACGCCGAACCGCGCCGGGATCGAGCTCAGCCCCGCCCCGCGGTCGTAGTCCATGTCCTGCATCGAGTAGAAGACGTCGAACCCGGCGATCCACGCGCCCACGCCGAGCCCCAGCACCACCGAGGCGAGCGGGGCCGTCCCGGTGAGCGCGATCGCCACGCCGACCGGCGCGAGCGCCTGCGCCACCCCGAGCCACAGGTGGCAGGCCCAGGTGAACCGCTTCGCGTACGAGTAGCCGAGCAGGATGGCGAGCACCGGCAGCGCCAGCGCGCCGCAGACGGGCGAGATGAGCGCGGCCGCGGCCACGAACGCCGCCGAGGAGCCGACGAGCAGCGCCCAGGCGGCGGCCGACGAGACCTCGCCGGTGACCAGCTCGCGCCGCTGCGTGCGCGGGTTGCGGGCGTCGAAGGCCCGGTCGGCGATGCGGTTCATCGCCATGGCGGCCGTGCGCGCCGCCACCACCGCGAGCGCCACCAGGGCGAGGCGCGCCGGGTCCAGGCGGGCCTCGGCGGCGACGAGCGCCACCGCCGCGGCCGCGAACGGCAGCGCGAACAGCGAGTGGCTGAGCTTCACCATGCGCGCGAGCGCGGCGACGGTCATTCGGGACGCTCCGGGCCCGGGCGCTGCCGGGCGAGCCAGGTGAACGGGCGCTCCTCGGCGCCGAAGGTGGAGACCAGCCACTCGGCCGGATCCGGCGGGCGCGCGCCCTCGAGCGGCGCGGCGAGCACGCCCGGCGCGGCGCCCGGCGCGAGCCGGCCCACGTGCGGCGCCCCCAGCGCGGCGCCGTTCCAGGCGAGCGGGAGCAGCCGCGCCGCGGACACGGCGGGCACCTCGCGGCGCAGGAGCGCCAGCTCGGCGAGGGGCGCGAGGGAGGGGGCGCTCGCGAGCGAGTCGGTGCCGACGGCGAGCGGGATCCCCGCCGCGAGGAGCGCCTCGAGCCGCGGCAGCGCGCCCAGGATGTAGCGGTTCGAGCGCGGGCAGAGCACCACGGTGGCGCCGGTGGCGGCGAGCAGGCGCAGGTCCTCGTCGTCGAGGTCCACGCAGTGCACCGCCAGGTGGTGCGGGCGGAGCTCGTCCTTCACCGCGTCCACCGGCGAGCGCCCGGTGATCCGCAGCTCGTGCAGCGCCGCGCCCAGGCTCGCGTACATGCGCCCGAACGCGCCCGCCGACTCGGTCGCGCAGAAGGCGCGCTCGGCCGGGTCCTCGGCGAGGTGCAGCGAGCCGGGGCCGCCGCGGAGCAGCGCGCGCAGGCCGTCGGCGTTCGTCGAGTAGATCGCGTGCGGGCTCTCCACCACCCGGAGCCCGGGCGGCGGGGCGGCGGCCTCGCGGACCTGGCGCGCGGCGGCGCGGGCCTCCTCGAAGCGACCCGGCGTGAAGCCGAACACCTCGTGGAAGATCGTGCCCCCGAGCCCGGCGGCGGCGAGCGGGGCGAGCGAGTCGAGCGAGTTGCCGATGTCGCCCACCGCGGCCACCCCGGCGCGGACCAGGTCCTCGGCGGCCATCCCCATGGCCTCCTCGGGCTCGCCCTCGCGGGTGCGCCGGCGCGCGGCCACGAACAGCTGGATCCAGGCGGGCAGCCCCTCGCCGCCCGCCACCCAGCCCTTCATGTGCGAGAGCTCGAGGTGCAGGTGCGCGTTCACGAGCGCCGGCAGGAGCACCGCGTCGAGCGGCTCCGCCCGCCCGAAGCGCGCCTCTACCTCGGCGCGCGGGCCGACCGCGCGCACCCGGTCGCCCTCCAGCGCCACCGCGCCGTCGGCGATCGCCGGCGCGGACGCGGCGGGCGCGCCGGGCGCGAGGCCGGGGAGCACCCAGGGGGCGGCCACCACGCGGATCACGCGCGGGTCTCCTCCACCAGCTGGTACCTCATGTTGCGGCGGGCGGCGCGGAAGCCGGCGTCGCGGATGTGCCGCTCCACCTCCTCCGAGTCCATCTTGAAGGTGGTGCCGGCCGCGGAGACCACGTTCTCCTCGATCATCACCTGGCCGAAGTCGTTGCAGCCCATGTGCAGCGCGGCCTGCGCGACGCCCCCGCCCATGGTCACCCAGGACGCCTGCAGGTTGGGGACGTTGTCGAGCACGAGCCGCGAGAGCGCGTTGGTGCGCAGGTAGGCGTGGGCGCTCCCGTCGCCCGGCTCGAGCCGGGTGTTCTGCGACTGGAACGGCCAGCAGATGAACGCGGTGAAGCCGTGCGTCTCGTCCTGCAGCTCGCGCAGGCGCATGAGGTGGGCCACCCGGTGCTCCGGCCCCTCGCCCACCCCGAACATCATGGTGGCGGTGCTCTTCAGCCCCTTCACGTGGGCCGCCTTCATCACCGTGAGCCACTCGTCGGTGGAGCACTTGAGCGGCGCGATCCGGCGGCGGACCTCGTCGTCCAGGATCTCGGCGCCGCCGCCCGGGATGGAGTCCATCCCGGCGGCGATCAGCCGGTCGATGGTGGCCTCGAGCCCGAGCTCGCTGGTCCGGGCGATGTGCCAGATCTCCTCGGGGGAGAGCGCGTGGAGGTTGATCACCGGCCAGGTCTGCTTCACCCAGCGGAACAGGTCCTCGTACCACTCGACGCCGAGGTCGGGGTGGAGGCCGCCCTGCAGCAGGATCTCGATGCCGCCGAGCGCCACCGTCTCGTCGATCTTCTGCGTCAGCTCCTCGCGGGTGAGGACGTAGGACTCCCCGTGGCCGCGCGGCCGGTAGAACGCGCAGAAGTGGCACGCGGTGGTGCACACGTTCGTGTAGTTCACGTTCCGCGACACGATGTACGTGACGAGATCGCCGGGGTGGAGCGCGCGCCGGCGCGCGTCGGCGGCCAGCCCGAGCTCGAGCAGCGGCGCCTTCTCGTCGAGCGTGGCCGCCTCGTCGGCGTCGAGGCGCTCGCCGTCGGCGCCCTTCTGCAGCGCGGTGTCCACCGAGACGGCGCGGCGCGCGCGCCGGGTCCTGACCACGTCGTCCACGAAGCGGAGCGGCATGGGCGGCAGGAAGCCCTTCGCGGCGGCGCGCTCCAGGAACGCCTCCAGCCCCTGCAGCTCGTAGGGGCCGAGGCCGTAGCGGATCTTCTGGGTGAGGTAGCGGCGGTACTTCTCCGGGTCGCCGCCCTTCAGCGCGGCGAACCTCTGCGCCAGCTCGGTGCGGATCCCGAGCCCGTGCTGCGCGGCCCGGGTCAGCTCCTGCACGTCCTCCGGCGAGACCGCGCCCGGGCGCGCCGCCCACAGCGCGAAGATCATGGGCAGCCCGGTGAGCTGGGTCCACTCGCGCCCCAGGTCGAGCACGTGGTTGGCGCGGACGCCGAACCCGCGGTCGCCGATCACCAGCGCGCCCTTGGTGCCCTTGGCGCGGGCCAGCCCCTCCTCCGCCGGCATGGGCGTGAACTTCGGGTGGACGCCCTTCGCGTCGAGCACCAGCTTCGCGAGCACGTGCGAGGTGCGGGAGGCGGTGTCGAGGAACACCTCGTCCCAGATGGCCGGCGACTGCTCGCCGGCGAGCACCACCGTCTGCACCGGCCCGTCGGCGCCGATGGCGATGCCGGGCACGATGTCGTACTGGCCCTTGGTGAGCGCGGCGACCGACACGAGCGCCAGGTCCACCTCGCCCGCCTCCAGCATGGCCGCGCAGCGGGACGGCTCGGCCTGGACCAGCTCGATGCGCTCGGAGCCCTCCAGCCCGGCGGTGAGCGGCCAGGCGTTCAGGAACGAGACGGCGGCGGCGCGGATCTTCTTCGGCATGGGAGCTCTCTGGGGGATCAGGCGGTGACCTGGAGGCGCGCGGGCGGCTCCTCGGGGAGCGGCGCGTCGTGGACCTTCAGCACGCGGTAGAGGCTGTCGCGCTCGGCCGGCACGCGGCCGGCGGCGCGGATGAGCTGGTGCAGCGTGCGCTCGCTGAGCGCCTGCGGCACGGTGGAGCCGGCCATGTGGTAGATGCGCTCCTCGAGCACGGTGCCGTCGAGGTCGTCCACGCCGAAGGAGAGCGCGGTCTGCGCCAGCCGCTCGCCGAGCGACACCCAGTAGGCCTTCACGTGGTCGAAGTTGTCGAGGTACAGGCGCGCCACCGCCAGCGAGCGCAGCGCGTCGTAGCCGGTGGGCTTCGGGAACGCCTTGCCGATCATGTTGTGCTCGGGGTGGAACGCGAGCGGGATGAAGACCTGGAAGCCGTGCGTCTCGTCCTGCAGCTCGCGCAGCCGGCGCATGTGGTCCACCCGCTCGTCCAGCCGCTCGATGTGGCCGTAGAGCATGGTGGAGTTGGTCTTCACGCCGAGGCGGTGGGCGGTGCGGTGGATCTCGATCCACTGGTCGGCGGTGGCCTTGTCGTCGCAGATCTTCCGGCGCACCCGCGGCGCGAAGATCTCGGCCCCGCCGCCGGGCATGGTCTGCAGCCCGGCGTCCATCAGCCGGCGCAGCACCTGCTCGTAGCTCATGCCGAACTTCTCGGCGAAGAAGTGGATCTCGATGGCGGTGAACGCCTTGATGGCCACCTCGGGCCAGCCCGCCCGGATCCGCGAGAGCAGCTCGGTGTAGTACTCGAACGGCAGGTCGGGGTGCAGGCCGGAGACGATGTGCACCTCGGTCACGCCGAGCGGCTTGCGCGACAGCACCTTCGCCACCGCCTCGTCCACCGACATGGTGTAGCCGTCGGAGGCGCGCTGGTCGTCCTTGCGCGCGAACGAGCAGAACTTGCACGACGCGACGCAGACGTTGGTCGGGTTGAGGTGGACGTTGCGGTTGTAGAACGCGAGCGCGCCATGGCGGGCCTCGCGCACGTGGTTCGCGAGCGCGCCGAGCGCGGGCAGGTCCGCGGCCTCGAACAGCCTCAGGCCGTCGGCGTCGGTGAGCCGCTCGCCGGCCAGCACCTTGTCGCGGATGGGCCCGAGGCCGTCGCGCTCGAGCGCGCGGTTCGCCAGGGTCGAGAGCATGTCAGGGTTCCTCCACCGGCTCCGGGGCGCGGGGCGAGATGCCGTCCCAGCGCTTCATCAGCTCGTTCGGGATGCCCAGCCGGTCGAGCACCCGCGCCACCACCGTGTCCACCACCTGGTCCACCGTCTTCGGCCCCGAGTAGAACGAGGGCGAGGCCGGCATCACGAACGCGCCCGCCTCGATCACCTGCGTCATGGCGCGGGCGTGGACGAGCGAGATGGGCGTCTCGCGCAGCACCAGCACGAGGCGCTTGCGCTCCTTCAGCATCACGTCGGCGGCCCGGCCGACGAGGTCCACCGAGATCCCGTAGGCGATGCGCGCCAGCGCGCCCGCCGAGCAGGGGATCACCACCATGGCGTCGTACATCGACGAGCCCGACGCGAACGGCGCGGTGAAGTCCTGGTTCTTCCAGATCTTGAACGGGTAGCGCGGCTCGGCGCCGAGCTCCTGCTTCCAGACCTGCTTGCCGGTCTGGGTGAAGACGAGGTCGGCCGACACGCCCAGGTCCGCGTTCGCGGCCAGGAAGTCGAGGAGCCGCTTCGCGTACGGGGCGCCCGACGCGCCAGAGACGGCGACCACCAGCTTCACGCGCGCACCGCCGTGACGAGCCCGCACACGCCCGGGAACAGCGTCTCGCCGCGCACCTCGCGGAAGCCGGCGCGGCGCGCCGCCTCCTCGAACTCGGCGCGCGAGGCGAAGCGCTCCATCGAGGCCACCAGGTACCGGTACGCCTCCGGGTCGGGCGAGAGGACGCGGCCCAGCACCGGCAGCGCCAGCCGGTTGTAGGCCCCGTGCACGAGGCGCGAGCCGCGCGACTCGGAGCGGAAGAACTCCAGCACCCCGAGGCGCCCGCCCGGGCGCAGCACCCGCGCCAGCTCGGCGAGCCCGACCTCGTAGCGCTCCAGGTTGCGCATGCCGAACGTCACCGTGGCGAGGTCGAAGCGCGCGTCGAGGAACGGCAGCGCCATCGCGTCCGCCTGCGAGGCGGGCAGCGCGGTCTTCTCCACCCCGCGGCGGAGCATCTGCATGGAGAAGTCGGCGCCGGTGACGCGCAGGCCCGGGGCGCGACGGCGGGCCAGGTCGGCGACGTCCATGGTGCCGGCGCACAGGTCGAGCATCCGCTCGCCGTCCTTCGGGGCGAGGTCGGAGAGCAGGCGGCGGCGCCAGGCCTGGTCCACCTTCAGCGTCATGACCCGGTTCAGCAGGTCGTAGCGCGGGGCGATGCGGTCGAACATGGCCCGGACCGCGGAGGCGCGGTGCGCCTCGCCGGGCAGCGGCACGTTCACGCTCACTGGAGGATCCCTCCGCGGCGCGGCGTCCAGGACGCCGCCGGGGGCGGGGCGATGCGCGGGCGGCGGAGCGGCGCCGCGCCCGGCACCAGCCGGTCGTAGAGCGCGTCCATCCGCGCGATCACCTCGGGCGGGTGGACGCACACCTCCGGCCACTCGCGCCCGCCCTCCTCGCGCCACTTGCGCGTGGCGTCCACGCCGATCTTGCCGCCGTAGGCGAAGCCGGAGGCGGCGTGGTCGAGCACGTCCACCGGCCCGTCGGCGATCACGAGGTCGCGCTTCACGTCCACGTTCGCGAACGCGCGCCAGGCGGCCTGCGGCACGTCCTGCACGTCCACGTCCTCGTCGAACACCACCAGCGTCTTCGTCTGCGCCATCTGGCCGGAGCCCCACAGCCCGTGGATGACCTTCTTCGCCTGGCCCGGGTGCTCCTTCTTGATGGAGACGAGGCACAGGTTGTGGAAGACGCCCTCCACCGGCATGCAGATGTCCACGATCTCGGGCGCCACGATCTGCATGAGCGGCAGGAACATGCGCTCGGTGGCCTTGCCGAGCCACTGGTCCTCGACCGGCGGCGGGCCCACCACGGTGGCCGGGTAGACCGCGTCCCTGCGGCGGGTGATCGCGACCACGTCGAGCGCCGGGTAGTCGTCGGCGAGCGAGTAGAAGCCGGTGTGGTCGCCGAAGGGGCCCTCGCGGACGAGCGGCGCGGCGGTGTCCACGAAGCCCTCGATGACGAGGTCGGCGTCGGCCGGCACGTCGAGCCCGGTGGCGACGCCGGTGACGGTGTGGACCGAGGCGCCGCGCAGGAAGCCGGCGAACAGGTACTCGTCCACGTTGGGCGGCAGGGGCGCCGAGGCGCAGTAGGTGAGCGCGGGGTCGCCGCCGAGCGCGATGGCGACCGGCATCCGCTCGCCGCGCTGCTGGTAGGCGCGGTAGTGCGCGGTGGCGGTCTTGTGGAGCTGCCAGTGCATGGCGAGCCGGCGCGGGCCGAGCACCTGGAGCCGGTACATGCCCACGTTGCGGATCCCGGTCTCCGGGTCGCGGGTGATGACCTGCGGGAGCGTGATGAACGGCCCGCCGTCGTGCGGCCAGGTGGTGAGCACCGGCAGCGTGCGGAGGTCCGGCTCGCGATCGACGAGCTCCTGGCAGGCGCCGGAGGAGACGTGCTTCGGCGCCATCGCCGCGAGCTTCCCCAGCTTCGGGAGCATCTTCAGCTTGTCCCAGAACGACTGGGGCGGCGCGGTGCGGAGCAGCGCGCGCAGCTCGTCCGCGTGCTGCTCGAAGTCGTCGCAGGAGAGCGCCCAGCTGGTGCGCCGGCGGGTGCCGAACAGGTTCATCGCGACCGGCAGGGCGCCGGGGCGCTCGAACAGGAGCGCCGGGCCGCCCTGCTTGGCGGCGCGGTCGGCGAGCGCGGCCATCTCGAGGACCGGGTCGACGGGCTCGGTGATCCGGACCAGCTCGCCGGCCTCGTCGAGCCGGGCGAGGAACTCACGCAGCGAGCGGTAGGCCATGGCGCGCGGATCTGTACCCCAGGTTCCCGGGGGTTTCAATGTTCGTTGAAAGCATCCCCGGCCGCCGCGCCGGCCGGGAGAGCCTCATGATTCCGGGACGCTGGCCCGGGCCGCTTGACTTCGGTCAAGCGGACGCGTGATGGTGCCCTGCGATGGAACGCCGAAACCGCGCCCGCGACCTCATCGTGCTCGCCCTCGCAGAGCTCGACGGCGAGCTGTCCACCAACCAGCACCGGCTCTGCCCCGAGCAGCTCGGGACCTGCCGGTCGCGCCTGCAGGGTTACCTGTCCGCGCTGGACGGCGACGCCCTCCCGCCGAAGCGCGAGCGGGCGGAGGATCTGGGCCGGCTGATCCTCGACTCCTGGCCCTACGACGTGCCGCTCGGACAGGTGATCCTGCGCGCCGAGCGGGCCTGGCGAAACGCCTGACCCGGGCGCGCGCCGCGCGCCCACGTCCTCACGGCACCGCCGCGCGCGCCCCAGGCGCGGGCTCAGCGGGCTGGGGCGGCCATCGCCGCGCCATCCCCGGCAGCACCCGCGCCGGCAGGCCCGCGCCCCGCAGCTCCGGCGCGATCGCCGCGGCGTCCCCCACCACCACGATCGCCTCGCGCCCGAGCGCCCAGCGCCCGGCCTCGGCGACGAGCGCGCCGGCGTCGAGCGCCGCGGCGCGCGCCGCGAAGGTGTCCCACTCGTCCGGCGGCAGGTCGTGGACGAACATCTCGGTGAGCCGGAGCGCGTTCCGCCAGGAGGTGCCGAGGCCGCGGCCGGCGCGGCGCACCGCGCGCCAGCGGGCCTGCGCCAGCGCCTCGGGGTCGAGCGGCCGCGCCGAGCCGCCGAGCTCCTCCAGCACGGCGGCGAGCGCCTCGCCGGCGCGCGCGCGGTCCACCGCGGTGGAGAGCACGAGCGCGCTGCCCAGCGACTGCTCCAGCAGGGACATGGACACGCGGTAGGTGAGGCCCGCGCCGTCGCGGAGCCGGGCGGTGAGCGCGTGCTGGAGCCGCCAGGACAGCGTCCGGAACGCCGCCTCGTCGCGCGCGCCGCGCGGCGGGACGCGCACGCCCACCAGCACCTCGGCGACGCGCCAGCCGGGACGGTCCACCACCACGACCTCCCGGCCGGCGGGCAGCGGCGCCGGGGGACGGGCCCGCAGCGTGCCGTCGCCGCCGCGCGGCCGCCAGCGCCCGAGCCGCTGCTCGATCCGTTCGAACAGCGCGTCGGTGGCCGCGACGTCGCCCGCGATGACGAGCGCGGCCCGCTCCGGCCGGACGTTCAGCCCCAGCCACTTCGCGGCGTCCGCGGCGCGGAACGCGCGCACCCGCGCCTCGGTGACCTCGGCCGAGTAGGGGTGCCCGGGGTACAGGAGCTCGACGAGCTGCTGCCCGGCGGCCTCGTGCAGGGTGGGCGGGCGGCGGCGCAGCGCATCCGCCATCGCGTCGCGCTCGCGCTCGAACGCGGCGGCGTCCACGGTGAGGTCGCCCGCGCGGCAGGCCACCTGCGCGAGCGCCAGGTCCACGAGCTCGGTGGGGGCGCGCGCGCCGAACTCCAGCCGGTCGCCGCCCACGGTGGCGGGCCGGTCGGCGCAGCGCGCGGCGCGGAGCGCCAGCACCTCGAAGACGCGCTCCAGCGGCCCGGCGGGATCGGTGCGCACCACCAGGTGGGCCGAGAGCACGCGGTAGCCGGGGCGCGGCGACACGATCACGCGCACGCCG
>NZ_BAZG01000030.1 GCF_000964525.1 Anaeromyxobacter sp. PSR-1 | reverse complement strand
GTGCCGGCGGCGTGCGCGCCCATGCCGAACAGCGCGCCGCGCGCCACCGCGCTCCGCAGCGGGAGCCAGCGGACGAGCAGCTGCCCCACCACCAGGCCCACCACCGCGGTGAGGATCACGAACACCGCCGCGAGCGCCGGCACGCCGCCGAGCTCGCCCGCCACCTGCATCGCGAACGGCGTGGTGATGGACCGCGGCGCCAGGCTGAGCGCGAGCGGCCGCGCGAGCCCCAGCGCGCGGGCCAGCAGGAACGAGCTCCCGACGGCCACGGCGCAGCCGGCGAGGATCCCGGCGCAGAGCTCGGCGGCGTGCCGGCGGAGCAGGCCGGCGTGGCGGTGGAGCGGCAGCGCGAAGGCCACCGTGGCCGGGCCGAGGAGCTCGACGAGCAGCCGCCCGCCCTGCATGTAGCCCGGGTACGGCACGCGGCCGGCGACGAGGAGCGCCGCGAGCGCGCCCGGCACGACCAGCAGCGGCGTGAGCCACGGCCGCGGGAAGCGGCGGTGCAGCGCGCGGGCGGCCGCGTAGAGCGCGGCGGTGAGAGCGATCCAGGCGGCGGCGATCACGGCGCCTCCTCCCGGCGGCGCGCCAGCCACTCCACCGTGGCGCCGGTCACCGCCATGACGAGCACCGTGCTCACCGCCACCACCGCGAGCGCGCGCGCCCCCTCGCCGCCGAGCAGCTCCGGGTACTGGATGGCGCCCACCGCGGCCGGGATGAAGAAGAGCAGCATGTGGCGGAAGAGCCACTCGGCCCCGCGCTCCAGCCAGGCGGCCCGCACCAGCCCGAGCCGGAGCGCGGCGAGGAGCAGCAGCATCCCCACCACGCCGCCGGGGAGCGGCAGGCGCAGCGCGCGGGCGGCGAGCGCGCCCGCGCCCCAGAACGCGCCGAGCGCGAGGAGCTGGAGCGGGAGCCCGAGGCGCGCGGCGGCGGAGGGCGGGGGGGCGGCGGCGGGGACGGCGGGCGGCATCGGCGGAACCTAGGCGCCGGCCGGGCATGAGGGAAGTGAATCTTTCGACTAGGATTCATGCCGAACAGGCATGGAGGCGCGGATGGACCTGCGCGGGCTGGGCGCGTTCGTGGCGGTGGTGCGGCAGGGCGGCTTCACCCGGGCGGCGGCGGCGCTGCACGTGACGCAGCCGGCGGTGAGCAAGGCGGTGCGCGCGCTGGAGGACGAGATCGGCGTGCCGCTGCTCGAGCGCGGGGCGCGGCGGACCGTGCCCACCGAGGCGGGCCGGGCGGTGCTGGCGCGGGCCGAGGGCGTGCTCGCCGCGGTGCGGGCCATCGAGGACGAGGTGGCCGACCTGGGCGCGCTGCGCCGCGGCCGCGCCCGCGTCGGCCTGCCGCCCATGGTGAGCGGCGCGTTCTTCCCGCCGGTGCTGGCCGCCTACCGCCAGCGCTACCCCGGCATCCAGCTCGAGCTGCGCGAGGAGGGGGCGCGCGAGGTGGAGGCGCTGGTCGCGTCCGGCGCGCTCGACGTGGGCGTGACGGTGCTCCCCACCGACGAGGCGCGCTTCGAGGCGCTCCCGTTCGTGCACGACGTGCTCGCCGCGGTGCTCCACCCGGCGAGCCCGCTGGCGCGCCGCCCGCGGCTCGCGCTCGCCGACCTCGCCGGCACGCCGTTCCTGCTCTACCGGCCGGACTTCGCGCTGCGCGGCCGCATCCTCGACGCCTGCCGCGCGGCCGGGTTCTCGCCGCTGGTGGCGAGCGAGACCGGGCAGTGGGACTTCATGGCAGCCATGGCCGCGGCGGACGTGGGGGTGGCGCTCCTCCCCCGCACCATCTGCCGGCGGCTCGACCCGGCGCAGGTGGCGGTGGTGCCGCTCGCCGAGCCCGCCATCGGCTGGAACCTGGGCCTGGTCTGGCGGCGCGAGGCGACGCTCTCCGCCGCGGCGCGCGCGTTCGTCGAGACCGCGCGCGAGGTGCTGCTGCCCGGCCGGCGCCCGGCCTACCCGGCGGCGCGCTCCAGGCCGCGCACCAGGAAGTAGATGGCGTCCGGGTGGTGGAGCACGATGGCGCTGGTGGACTGCTCCGGCACCATCTGGCAGGCGTCGGTGAGCGAGACGCCGATGGTGCGGACCGGGTCGAGCAGCTTCCAGACCTGCCGCTGGTCGCCGAGCTCCGGCCACGACGGGTAGCCGGGCGAGTAGCGCTTGCCCTGGCCGTCGGGGAGCCCGAGCTCGGCGCGGACCTGGCGGTGCCAGTACTCGGCGAGCGCCTCGGCGGTCTCCACCGCGAGGCCGTGCAGGAACAGCGCGCGGGTGTAGTCGCCGCGCTCCTGCGCCTGCTCGGCGAGGTGGGTGGCCTGGTCGCCGACCGTGACCACCTGGAGCGCGCACACGTCGGCGCCGCGCTCCTCGCGGAAGTAGTCGGCGAGGCACAGGTTGCGGTCGTCCGGCTGGCGCGGGAACTGGAGGCGCGCCACCTCGGCCTTGCGGTGCGTGGGGTCGAGGACCACGAGGTCGTTCCCCTCGGCGTGGCAGGGGAAGTAGCCGTAGACGACCTTCGGCACCAGCCACCCCTGCGCCTGCGCCTCGGCCTTCAGCTCCTCCAGCTTCGGGCCGAACTCCTCGCGGATGAGCCGCTCGTACTCGGCCCCCTTCGCCTTCACGCCCCACTGCAGCTTGAACAGCTCGGCGAGGTCGAGGTGCGGCCACACGTCGGCGAGCGCGATGCTGCCGGACGGCACCACCCGCGGGCCCCAGAACGGCGGCGCCGGCACGCGCGCGGCGGGGGCGACCGAGCCGGTGCGCCGCGCCGGCGCCGGCGCCACCGGCTCCGCCGCGGGCCGGGACTTCTCGGCGACCGCCTTCTGCAGCACCTCGCGCTTCAGCGCCTCGCGGCGGCCCGGGTCCACGAGCGCCTCCACCACCTCGAGCCCCTCGAACGCGTCCTTGGCGTAGAACACGCCGCCCGCGTACGGGGAGCCGTCCTGCGCGAAGTGGGTGCGGTAGCCGAAGCGCCGGTTGATGGCCGCGCCGCCGATGATCACGGGGAACGACAGGTTGCGGCGGTGCAGCTCCTCCACGCAGAACGGCATCTGCTTGGAGGTGGAGACGAGCAGCGCGGAGAGGCCGATGGCGTCCGCGTTCACCTGCAGCGCCTTGTCGAGCACGGTCGCGACCGGCACCTGCTTTCCGAGGTCGTGCACGGTGAAGCCGTTGTTGGAGAGGATGGTCTTCACCAGGTTCTTGCCGATGTCGTGGACGTCGCCGTAGACGGTGGCGAGGACCACGTTCCCCTTGGTGGCGCCGGCCTTCTTCTCCAGGAACTGCTCGAGGTGGGCGACGGCCTTCTTCATCACCTCGGCGGACTGGAGCACGAACGGCAGGATGAGCTCGCCCGCGCCGAACCGGTCGCCCACGTCCTTCATGGCGGGCAGCAGCACCTGGTTCAGCACGTCCACCGGCGAGCGGCGCGTCAGCGCCTCGTCGATGAGCGCCTCGATGCCCTCCGGGCGGCGGTGCAGGATCTGGAGGTGGATGCGCTCCTCGGCGCCCTTCCCGGCGGCGCCGGCGAGCGGGTCCACCGCGGCCTTCTCCGGCGCGCCCTTCGCGCCGAAGTGGGCGATGAGCCGCGCCAGCGCGTCGGCCCGGCGGTCGAAGACGAGGTCCTCGGCGAGCGCCCGCTCCGCCGCGTCGATGGCGGGGTAGGGGAGGATGTCCTTCGGGTTGACGATGGCGAGGTCGAGGCCGGCCTGCACCGCGTGGTACAGGAAGACCGAGTTCACCACCTCGCGCGCGCTCTTCGCCAGGCCGAAGGAGACGTTGGAGACGCCGAGCGTGGTGAGCACGCCCGGGTTCTCCGCCTTGATGCGGCGGATGCCCTCCAGCGTCTCCACCGCGCTCCGGCGGTACTCCTCGCCGCCGGTGGCGAGCGTGAAGGTGAGCGCGTCGAACACCAGGCTGTCCGGCGGGATGCCGTGGTCCTTCGCCACCGCCACGATGCGCCGGGCCACCTCGGCCTTGCGCTCGGCGGTCTGCGCCATGCCCTTCTCGTCGATGGTCATGGCGACCACCGCGGCGCCGTAGCGGCGCACCAGCGGCAGCACCCGCCGCACCCGCTCGCCGGACTTCTCCAGGTTCACCGAGTTCACGATGCAGCGGCCCGGGTAGACCTTGAGCGCGCCCTCGATCACGTCCGGCTCGGTGGAGTCGATCATGAGCGGCGCGTCCACCGACTGCGCCAGCAGCTTCGCGAGCGTGCGCATCTGCGCCGCCTCGTCGTCGCGCTCGTTCAGCGCCACGCACACGTCCAGCACGTGCGCGCCCGCCTCCACCTGCCCGCGCGCGATCTGCACCAGGCCGGCGTAGTCGTCGGCGAGCAGCAGCTCCTTCACCTTGCGCGAGCCCTGGCTGTTCAGCCGCTCGCCCACCACCAGCGGGCGCGGCTCCATGGCGAGCGGGACCGCCTTCATGGCGGAGGACAGCTCGGCGGCGGGCGCGGGGCGGCGGCGCCGCGGCGCGGAGAGCCCGCGCACCGCCTCGACCACCTTGCGCAGGTGCTCGGGGGTGGTGCCGCAGCAGCCGCCCACGATGTCCACCCCGTACTCGGCCACGAACCCGGCGAGCGCGCGGGCCAGGTCGTCCGGGGACAGCTTGTAGACCGCCCGCCCGTCCTCGTTCTCCGGCATGCCGGCGTTCGGCAGCACCGAGACCCAGTGCGAGCACCGCTCGGCGAGCGCCTTCACCGAGGCGCGCATCTCGTCCGGGCCGGTGGAGCAGTTGAGGCCGACCGCGTCCACCGGCAGCCGCTCCAGCGTGGCGACCGCGCTGCCGATGTCGGTGCCGAGCAGCATGCGCCCGTTCGCGTCGATGAGCGTGGGCTGGGCAATGACGAAGACGTCGCGCAGCGCCTCGCGCCGGACCGCGTCGCAGGCCAGCACCGCGGCGCGCAGCTCCAGCATGTCCTGCTGCGTCTCGATGATGAGGGCGTCCACCCCGCCCTCCACCAGCCCCTTCGCCTGCTCGAAGAAGATCCGCTCCAGCGCGTCGGAGGTGATGTTCCCGAGCGCCGGGTCGGAGGACGACGGCAGCATGCCGGTCGGACCGATCGAGCCGGCCACGAAGCGCGGGTGGTCCGGGGTCGAGAAGCGCTCGGCGGCCCGGCGGGCCAGGATGGCCGCCCGGCAGTTCACCTCGTAGGTGCGGTGGCCGAGCCCGTACTCGTCGAGCTTCAGCCGCGAGGAGCCGAAGGTGTTCGTCTCCACCACGTCGCAGCCCACCCCGAAGTAGCGCGCGTGGATCTCCTCGATGAGGTCCGGGCGGGTGAGCGTGAGCAGGTCGTTCGCGCCCTCCTTCCCGCCGAACTCCGCGGCCGTCAGCTGGTGGCGCTGGATCTGGGTGCCCATGGCGCCGTCGAACACGAGCGGGCGGCGTTCGAGGGCTTCGCGGAAGTTCACGGGGTCGTCCGTTCGGAAGGGGCGGGGCGGAGGCCTGGAGGCGCGTCCGCAAAGTTAGAGAGATAACACCCCGGGCCGGCGCGATCGAGCCCGCCTGCAGGCCCGCCGCACCGGCGGGAGGGGCCCCGCCCGCCCCCCGGTCGCGTCGCGCGGCCGCGGCGCTAGGATCGGGCCATGATCCACGAGGCGCGCTACTGGGAGCCCGCGGCCGGCGGAAAGGTCCGCTGCACGCTGTGTCCTCGCGACTGCCGGATCGGGGAAGGGCAGGCGGGGTTCTGCTTCGTGCGGCGGAACGAGGGCGGGAAGCTCGTCACCTCCGCCTGGGGCCGATCGACCGGGTTCGCCGTCGATCCCATCGAGAAGAAGCCGCTCGCCCACTTCCACCCGGGCGCGCGGGTGCTCTCGTTCGGCACGGCCGGGTGCAACCTCGGCTGCCGCTTCTGCCAGAACTGGGACATCTCCAAGGCGCGTCTGGACGAGCTGCACTCGGAGGTGGACTGGACGCCGGAGCGGGTGGTGGCGCTGGCGCGCGACGCCGGCTGCCCCGGCATCGCCTTCACGTACAACGACCCCATCATCTGGGCGGAGTACGCCATCGACGTGGCCGACGCGGCGCACGCGGCGGGGCTGTTCACGGTGCTGGTGACGAACGGCTACGTGTCGCCGGAGGCGCGGCGCGACCTCTTCTCGCGCGCCGACGCGGCCAACGTGGACCTGAAGGCGTTCACCGAGGAGTTCTACCGGCGCCAGACGTTCTCGCACCTCGCCCCGGTGCTCGACACGCTGGAGTGGCTGGCGCGCGAGACGAGCGTCTGGACCGAGGTGACGACGCTCCTCATCCCGGGCCTGAACGACGGCGACGCCGAGCTGCACGAGCTGGCCGCCTGGATCCGCGACCACATGGGCCGGGAGGTGCCGCTCCACTTCAGCGCCTTCCACCCGGCCTACAAGCTGACCGACCGGCCGCGCACGCCGCCGGCCACGCTCACGCGGGCCCGCGCCATCGCCCGCGCCGAGGGGCTCCGCTACGTCTACACCGGCAACGTCCACGACCCGGAGGGCGACACCACCTACTGCCCGGGCTGCGGTGCGAAGGTGATCGAGCGCGACTGGTTCGCGGTGACGGCGGTGCGGATGAAGGGCGGCGCCTGCGCGGCCTGCGGGACGCGGATCGCCGGGCGCTTCGGCGACGAGGCGGTCCGGCTCGACGACGGGATCCCGATGCCGCTCGGCGTCCCGGTCTGAGGCTCAGGGCTCCGACTGGACCGGCTCGCCCTCGAGCGCGGCCGCCGCGGCGGGGGTGCAGGCCGTGGCCGGCTCGTCCGAGGACAGGCCGCAGGAGGCCTTGCCGCAGGCGGTGTTGATCCACTCGCAGAACTGCGCCCCGTCCGGCGCGCGGCAGGTCTTCAGCCGCTCGTCGCAGAGGTGCTCGACGTCCTTCGACGGGCTGTGGTTCTGCAGCTGCTCCTTCACGCTCCGCTCGCAGGCGTCGCGCGTGGTGCCGACGCCCACGCACTTGCAGAGCCGATCGCCCAGGTCCTGGCAGGGACCGGAGCAGCCGGCGAGGGCGAACGTCAGGGCGAGCGGGACGAGGAGCAGGCGGCGCATTCGGAGGGCGGGAGGATCACCCGAGCGTCCCCGGCCGTCAAGGACCGCCCGCCCTGAATGCGCCGCCGCCGCGGGCCGTCTGGTATCTAGACCGCCATGACCTCGAGCCTCCTCCTCGCCCTGCCCGCCGCGCTCGCCCTCGCCGCGTCCGGCCCGGTCACGCCCCCCGCCCCCGCGGAGGCCGGCGGCGCCGCGGCGGCGCGCACGCTCGAGGATCCGCGCGCGCTCGCGCGGAAGGTGCAGGCGTTCTACGAGCGGACCCGCGACCTCGAGGCGCGCTTCCGCCAGACCTACACCTACGCCGGCTTCGGCCGGCGCCAGACGTCCTCCGGGACCCTGCGCGTGAAGAAGCCCGGGATGATGCGCTGGGACTACGAGAAGCCGGCGCCGAAGACGGTGGCGGTGAAGGGCTCGCGCCTGGTGCAGTACGAGCCGGAGGAGAACCAGGCCTACGTGGACGAGGCGTTCGACAGCTCGGCCATGAGCGCGGCGGTGACGTTCCTGCTCGGCAAGGGCGACCTCCTGCGCGAGTTCGACGTGTCGCTGGACGGCGCCGGCGCGCTCCTGCTCCGGCCGAAGGAGGCCGACCCGCGGGTGGAGTCCATCGCGCTCACCGTGGCGGCGGACGGGCAGGTGACCGCCACCCGCGTGGTGGACGGCGCCGGGAACGCGAACGAGATCCGCTTCGAGGACGTGCGGCGGAACGTGGGCCTGCCCGACGCCGCGTTCGAGGTGAAGCTCCCCCGGGACGTTCGCCGGATCGCGGCGCCGAAGGCCCAGTAGTCGTATCCTGGCGCCCATGCCCGATCCCATCCTCGTCGCGAAGGCCCCCCGCGCGGGCGGCGGCTTCGCCGATCTCGCGCTGCTGCCCCGGCTGGCCAACCGCCACGGCCTGGTGGCCGGCGCCACCGGCACCGGCAAGACCGTCACGCTCCGCGTGCTGGCCGAGGGTTTCAGCCGGCTCGGCGTCCCGGTGTTCCTGGCCGACGTGAAGGGCGACCTCTCCGGCCTGGCGCGCCCGGGCGGCGAGGCCCCGAAGCTCGTCGAGCGCGCGCAGCAGCTCGGCCTCGCGCTCGCGCCCGAGGCCTGCCCGGTCGCGTTCCTGGACGTGTACGGCGAGGCCGGCCACCCGCTCCGCACCACCATCTCGGAGATGGGGCCGCTCCTGCTCGCGCGCGTGCTCGGGCTGAACGACGTCCAGGCCGGCGTGCTGAACGTGGCGTTCCGGGTGGCGGACGAGGGCGGGCTGCTCCTGCTCGACCTGAAGGACCTGCGCGCCATGCTGGAGCACGTCTCGGAGAACGCCGCGGCGCTCCGCGCGCGCTACGGGAACGTCTCGCCCACCAGCGTGGGCGCCATCCAGCGCGCGCTGCTCGCGCTCGAGTCGCAGGGCGGCGACCGGCTCTTCGGCGAGCCGGCGCTGGCGCTCGAGGACCTGCTCCGCACCGACCTGTCCGGCCGCGGCCAGGTGACCGTCCTCCACGCCGAGAAGCTGATCCGCGCGCCCACGCTCTACGCCACGCTGCTGCTGTGGCTGCTCTCGGAGCTGTTCGAGCAGCTCCCGGAGGTGGGCGACCCGGAGAAGCCGCGCCTGGTGTTCTTCTTCGACGAGGCCCATCTCCTCTTCGACGACGCGCCCGACGAGCTGCGGCAGAAGGTCGAGCAGGTGGTGCGGCTCGTCCGCTCGAAGGGCGTGGGCGTCTACTTCGTCACCCAGAACCCGCTCGACGTGCCGGACGCGGTGCTGGGCCAGCTCGGGAACCGGGTGCAGCACGCGCTCCGCGCGTTCACCCCGCGCGACCAGAAGGCGGTGCGCGCCGCCGCCGAGACGTTCCGGGCCAACCCGGGGGTGGACGTGGAGCGCGCCATCACCGAGCTCGGGGTGGGGGAGGCGCTGGTCTCGTTCCTGGACGAGAAGGGAACGCCGCACCCGGTGGAGCGAGCCTGGGTGCTGCCGCCGCGGTCGCGCCTCGCCCCGCTCACCGCGGAGGAGCGCGCGCAGGTCATGGCGGCCTCGCCGCTCCGCGGGCGCTACGACGCGCCGGTGGACCGGGAGTCGGCCTACGAGCGGCTGCAGCGGCGCGCCGAGGAGGCGGCGGCCGCGCCGCCCGCCCCCGCAGGCCGGCCCGCCCCGGCCCCGCGCACCGTCGGCGCCGAGGCCGCCTCGGCCCTGGGCAAGATGGCGCAGAGCGCGATGCGCGCCGCCGGGACGCAGCTCGGCCGCGAGATCATGCGCGGCATCCTCGGGTCGATGTTCGGCGGCGGCCGGCGCCGGTGACCGCCCCGGCTCCCCGCGCGGGAGCCGCGGCCCGGGACGCACCCGGAGCAAACCCGCCCGCCGTTATGATGGCCGGCGGGGGTTCCGGATGCTCGAGGCGGCGGACGCGGCGCTCCGCGCGGCGGTGGCGGACGCGGTGCGCGAGGCGCGGAGGCGCGGCGCCGAGGCGGTGGCCTGGATGCGCGTGGCGCTCCGCACCGCCATCCTGCTCGTCTACCTCCCGGGCTGGCACGACCCGGCCGCGTGGCACGCGGTCGCGCTCCGCGTGAGCGTCGCGTACCTGGCGGTCGCGACCGGCGTCCTGGTCCTGCTGCGGCGCCGGTGGCGCTGGGAGGCGGTGGCGCTCGCCGCGGCGGCCCTCGACGTCGCGGTGGTCGCGGTGGGCAGCTGGCGGGTGGTCGAGGCGGCGGGCGGCAACCTCGCGCTCGCGATCGCGGCCGGCGCCGGCAACGGCATGATGCTGATGGTGATCCTGTTCGCGGCGGTGGCGCTGCCGCCGGCGCCGGCCGCGGCGCTCTCGGTGGTCGCGGCGGCGAACCAGATGGCGCTCGCCATGCACTCCGGGGTGTCCTGGCGGCTGGTGCTCCTGGTCGGCCTCATCCTCTCCGCCGCGGCCTACGTCGCGATCCGGAACACGGTGCGCGCCACGGCGCTCGCGGCGCGGCTCGCGGCCGAGACCTACACCGCCTCGCTCTGCCGCGCCCACGGCGAGGCGCTGGCGAGGGCGAACGCGGAGGCGGTGGCGCAGCGCGACGCGGTGGTGGCCGCCAACCGCCAGGCCCGCGACCTCGTGCGCCTGATGGTGCACGACCTCAAGAACCCGCTCGCCGCGCTCCTCCAGTACCTGCGCCTCGCCGAGGTCGAGGTGCGCGGCCAGCCGGGCGCGGCGCAGGTGCGCGAGGACCTGGCGCAGGCGGAGGGCGAGGGGCAGCGGCTCGCCGAGATGATCGGCGACCTGCTCGCCATCTCGCGCCTGGAGACCGGGCCGGCCCGCCTCGCCGCGGACCCGGTGGCGATCGGGGATCTCCTGCACGCGGTGGCGCGGAGCTGCGCGCCGCACGCGCGGGAGCGCGGGGTGACCATCTCGGTGCGCGGCGGGGACGACCTGGTGGTGCGCATCGACCGCGACCTGTCGCGCCGGCTGCTCGAGAACCTGGTCGCGAACGCGCTCCGGCACTGCCGGACCGGCGACCGGGTGGAGCTCGCGGGCGAGGCGGACGGGGAGGGGGTGCGGCTCGCGGTCCGGAACTCCGGGCCGCCGGTGCCGTCCGCCATCCGCGCCCACCTGTTCGAGAAGTTCGCGCCCGGCGAGGCGCGCGAGTGGACCAGCGCCGGGCTGGGGCTCTACCTGTGCCGGCTGGTGGCGGAGGCGCACGGCGGTGGGGTGGCGCTGGTGGACGCGCCGGGCTGGACGGTGAGCTTCGAGGCGCGGCTCGGGCCGGCGCAGGCCGGCGGGGAAGGGGCGGCGCGCGCGGCTGCGCTGGCGCCGGAGCGCCGGCCGGGCTAACACCCGGGCCATGCCCGGGAACCTCGCGCCGCTCTCCTTGGTCCTCCTCCCGCTCGTGCTCGCCGCGTGCAACCGCCGGCCGCCCGCGGACCCGGCGTTCGCGGCGGAGTGGAAGGCGTGGCACGACCGCCGCGAGGAGCGGCTGCGGACGCCCACCGGCTGGCTCGCGCTCACCGGGCTGCACTGGCTCGAGCCGGGCGAGAACCGGCTCCCCGGCCTGCCGGGGACGTTCACGCTGGAGGGCGGCAAGGTGACGCTCGCCGCGGCCCGGTCCGACGGCTACGCGCTCGGCGGCGCGCCGCTGGAGCGGCGGGCGCTCGCGCCGGACAGCGCCGGCGAGCCGGACCGGGTCCAGCTCGGCGCCTCGGTGACGCTGGCCGTGATCGAGCGCTCGGGTCGGTTCGCGGTGCGGGTGTGGGACGCGGCGGCGCCGGCGCGCACCGGGTTCCGGGGCGTCGACGCCTACCCGCCGGATCCGCGCTGGCGGATCGAGGCGCGCTGGGAGGCGTACCCGGCGCCGCGCGAGGTGGAGGTGCCGAGCGTCATCGGCGTCGCCACCCGCGAGCTCGCGCCCGGGCGCGCCCACTTCACCGTGGAGGGCCGGGAGGTGGCGCTCGAGCCCACCGCGGAGGAGGACGGCGGGCTGTTCTTCGTGTTCAAGGACGCGACCGCCCGCGACGCGACCTACGGCGCAGGGCGCTTCCTCTCCGCCGCGGCCCCGCGCGACGGCAAGGTGGTGCTCGACTTCAACCGCGCCGTGAACCCGCCGTGCGCGTTCTCCGCCTTCGCCACCTGCCCGCTCCCCACGCCGGAGAACGTCCTCCCGGTCCGGATCGAGGCGGGGGAGAAGCGCTACGGGGCGCACTAGCGACCCTCGTCCGCGCGCGCCGGCGCCGCCGCGGGCGGGCTCGATATCGGTGCCTCCCCCGGTCGGGCGAGTCGCCGCGCGCGCACGGCGCGACCCGGGGGTCGCGGTTCCCGGCACGTCTTGCGCCGGCGCGCGGGCGCGCGCCGCGGCGTCGATCGAGGGATTTCGCGGCGCTGCGGGAGCGGCCCCGACGGACCGTGAAATGGGCCGGAGGCTTGCACGGCTCCGCCGGCGGAGGGGTCTCCGCACATGGGCATGGAATGGACCGCGCGGCTGGCGGTCGGCATCGACGACATCGACGCGCAGCACCGGGAGCTGTTCCGCAGGGTGAACGGGCTCGTCGCCGCCATGGGCGAGCGCCGCGGGCGCGAGGAGCTCGCCGAGGTGATCGCGTTCCTGCGCGCGTACGTGGACGTCCACTTCGAGGCGGAGGCGCGGCTCATGGCGCGCACCCGCTACCCGGGGCGCGCGTTCCACGCGGCCGAGCACGCGCACTTCCGCGCGCAGGTGGAGGAGCTCGCCGCGCGCATCGCGGCGGAGGGGCCGGAGTCGCACCACGCGGTCAAGCTGGGCGGGATCCTCTGCGACTGGCTCCGGCAGCACGTGCTGCTGACCGACCGCCAGCTCGCCGATCACGTCCGCGCCGAGGACCTCCTCGACGAGGGGTGGCGCGACGGCGGCGACGGCGCCGGGGAGCGCTAGCCGAGGACGTTCAGGCCGCCCTTGCGCGCCGGAGGGCGCGGGGCGGCGGGCAGCGGGCGGGCGGCGCGCGACGGGTCGCGGGCCACCACCCGGCCGACGAGGTCGTACTCGGCCGCGTCGGTGATCTCCACGGTCACGATCTCGCCGGGGTAGGCGACGCCGTCGTTGATGTACGTGAGCCCGTCGATCTCCGGCGCCTGCTGCGCGTGGCGGCCGGCGAGCAGGTGCTCGGTCTCCTCGGCGCGCCCCTCCACCAGCACCTCGAGGCGGCGGCCGATCATGGCCCGCTGGTGCGCGCGCGAGATCCCCTGCTGCACGGCCATGATCCGGTCGCGCCGCTCGCGCTTCACGGCGTCCGGCACCTGCTCCGCCATCTCCGCGGCCGGCGTGCCCTCCTCCGGCGAGTACTCGAAGACCCCGAGCCGCTCGAAGCGCTGCTCCTCCACGAACCGGAGCAGGTCCTCGAAGTCCGCCTCGGTCTCGCCGGGCAGGCCCACGATGAGCGCGGTGCGCAGCGCGAGCCCCGGGATCCGGGCCCGGAGCCGCGCCAGCAGGTCGCGCAGGAACACCGAGTCGCGCCCGCGCTTCATGGCCCGGAGCAGCCGGTCCGAGCTGTGCTGGAGCGGCATGTCCAGGTACTTCACGATCTTGGGCTCGTCGGCCATCGCGGCCACCAGCGCGTCGGGCACGTCGCGCGGGTAGGCGTAGTGGAGCCGGATCCAGCGGATGCCGTCCACCCTGGCGAGCTCGGGCAGCAGGTGGTGGAGGCGCACCTTGCCGGGCAGGTCCTGCCCGTAGGCGGTGAGGTCCTGCGCCACGAGCGACAGCTCCACCGTCCCCTGGGCCGCGAGCGCCGCCGCCTCGGCCACCAGGTCGTCGATGGGCCGCGAGCGCTGGCCGCCGCGCAGCTTCGGGATGATGCAGAACGCGCAGGCGTTGTCGCAGCCCTCGGCGATCTTGAGGTAGGCGGTGTGCGAGGGGAGCGAGTTCACCCGCGGCGTCGCGGCGGAGTGGACGAAGTCCGGGTCCGGGACCACCAGCCGCTTCGCCTGCGCGTCGGAGACGATCCGGGCCACGTCCTGGTAGGCGCCGGTGCCGAGGAAGTGGTCCACCTCGGGCAGCTCGCGGGCCAGCTCCTCGGCGTGCCGCTGCACCAGGCAGCCGGTCACCACGAGCTTGCGGCAGCGCCCCTCGCGCTTCTGGTCGGCCAGCTCGACGATCGCCTCGACCGACTCCTCCTTGGCGCTCTCGATGAAGCCGCAGGTGTTGACGACGATGACCTCGGCCTGCGCCGGGTCCTGCACCAGCCGGTAGCCGGCCTCGGCGAGCGTGCCGAGCATCACCTCGCTGTCCACCCGGTTCTTCGGGCAGCCGAGGGTGTGCATGTAGACGCGGGTGGCCATGGGGACGCGCGATCTAACAGACCGGGGGGCCCGGGGCAATCCAGCCCCCTCCCCAGGCCGGGGGAGGGGCGGCGCGGCGCCGGGTCACTCCCGGAAGTTCTGGAACTGCAGCGGGATGGAGAACCCGGCCGCGCGGATGGCGTGGATGGCGGCCTGCAGGTCGTCGCGCTTCTTGCCAGTCACCCGCACCGCCTCGCCCTGGATGGCCGCCTGCACCTTGATCCCGCTCTCCTTCACCTTCGCCACGATCTTGCGGGCGTCCTCCACCTTCAGCCCGCGCTTCAGCTTCACCAGCTGGCGCACGTGGCCGCCCGAGGCCGGCTCGAGCTTCTGCGGGTCGAGCGCCTCCAGCGCCACGCCGCGCTTCGCCAGCTTCTCCATGAGGACCTGCAGCGCCGCCTCGGCCCGCCCCTCCGAGCCGGCCCGGATGACGAGGTTCAGCTCCTTGTCGCGCTCGAGCTCGGTGTGCGTGCCCTTGAAGTCGAAGCGCTGCGCGATCTCCTTGCGCGCCTGGTTGAACGCGTTCTCGACCTCCATGAGGTCCACCTCGGAGACGACGTCGAAGCTCGGCACGGCAGGCTCCTCGCGAGTCGGGGCGGCGCGGCGGCCGCCGGTTCACAGCTCCAGGACCACCGGTAGCACGGGGGGCTTCTTGCCGGTGGTCCGGCGGAAGAAGCGGCGCACCGCGAGGCGCACCGCCTCCTGCACCTCGGCGGGATCGGTGCGCGCCTGCGGCGAGAGCTCGCCGAGGCCGGCCAGCACCTCGGCGCGCAGCTCCTCCTCGGCCCCCTCGAACCCGGCCACCCCGCGGGCGAACAGCTCCGGGCCGCGCACCACCGCGCCGGTGGTCCGCTCGATGGCCAGCACCGCGATGCACAGGCCGGTCTCGGCGAGCAGGCGCCGGTCGCGCACCACGAGGGCGCCCATGTCGGCGCCGAGCAGCGCGTCGCGATCGGTGTACACGCGGCCGGTCGCCACCGGCTCGTCCAGCACGCGCACGCCCGCGTCGGCGAGCTCCAGCACCTGCCCGTCCACCAGCACGTCGCGCCCGGCCACGCCCTCGGCCGCGGCGTGGGCGGCGTGCCGCGAGAGGTGCCGGTACTCGCCGTGGATGGGCACGAAGTGGGCCGGGCGGGCGAGCCGGATGAGCCGGCGCTGCTCCTCGGCCTGCGCGTGGCCGGAGACGTGGAGCGGGGCGAGCCCCTCGTACGCGACCTCGGCGCCGCGCCGGCAGAGCTCGTTCACCACCTGGCCGATGGCGATCTCGTTCCCGGGGATGAAGCGCGAGGAGAGCACCACCAGGTCGCCCGGCGCGACGGCGAGGTCCGGGTGCTCGCCGCGGGCGAGGCGCGCGAGCGCGCTGCGCGGCTCGCCCTGCGTGCCGGTGGTGAGGACGCACAGCTCGCGCGGCGGGAGCGTCCGCGCCTCCTCCGGCGACACCGGCATCCAGGCCGGCAGCTCGAGGTAGCCGAGCTCCTGCGCGAGGCGCGCGTTCGCCTCCATGGAGCGGCCCAGGAACGCGACCCGCCGGCCGAACGCGCGCGCCGCGTCCACGATCTGCTGCAGCCGGTGGACGTTGGAGGCGAAGCAGGCCACGAACACCCGGCCGCGCGCCCGCTCGAACGCCTGCTCCAGCGCCGGGCCCACCTGCGACTCGGAGAGCGAGGTGCCCTCGCGCTCGGCGTTGGTGGAGTCGGAGAGGAGGAGCCGCACGCCCTTGCGGCCGAGCGCCTCGATGCGGTCGAGGTCCATGCCCGGCCCGCGCACCGGCGCCGGGTCGATCTTGAAGTCGCCGGAGTGGAGCAGCGTCCCCTGCGGCGTCGAGAGGGCCAGGCCGCAGGCGTCGGGGATGGAGTGGGTGACCGCCAGGAACTCGGCCGCGATCGGCGAGGCCTCGCCGGCGGGGCGGACGTCGCCGGGGCGCACCTCGCGCAGGTCGGCGCGCACGCCGGCCTCCTCCAGCCGCGGCCGGAGCAGGGCGAGCGTGAAGCGCGTGCCGTAGACCGGCACCGGGACCTCGCGGAGCAGGAACGGCAGGGCGCCCAGGTGATCCTCGTGGCCGTGGGTGAGGAACACCGCGCCCACCTGCTCGCGCCGCTCGCGCAGCCAGGAGAGGTCCGGCGCGATGAGGTCCACGCCCAGGTTCTCGTTCGGGAAGAGGACGCCGCAGTCCACCACGGCGATCCGGCCGTCGCACTCGACGGCCATGCAGTTCATCCCGATCTCTCCGAGCCCGCCCAGGGGCACGATCCGCACCGGCGCCGCCACGGACCCAATGTACCGCCGGTCGCGCCCGGACGCAGCGCGCGCGCGCCGGCCCCCCGGGCTGCGGCCCCCCGGCGCCCGTGGTAGCCTGCCCGCCCCGTGGCCGCCGCACGCCGCATCCTCGCGCTCCCGCTCGCGCTCGCGCTCGCCGCCCTGCCGGCGCAGGCCGACGGGCCCGCGCGCGGCGCGACGCCGGCGCCGACCCCGGCGGCGTCGCCGCCGGAGGACGGCGCGGCGCGGGCCCCCGGCCCCGAGGTCGTGCGCCTGCGCTGGGCCTGGCCCGCGCCGCTCGAGGCCCAGGTGACCTGCCGCCGGACCCGCGTGCGCACCGGCGCGCCGCCCTCGGTGTTCACCGCGCGTTACCGGCAGCGCGCCGCGCCCGCCGGCGCGGGCGAGGCCGGGCTGGCCATCTCCACCCGCGGCACCACCTGGGAGGGCGACCTCCCCTGGGCGCCGGCGGTGGCGCGGCAGGCGCTGCACGCCTCCGAGCAGCTGGTGCAGCGCATCGGGCCGGACGGCGCGTTCGCGGCGCTGGAGGGCGCCGAGGCGCTGCGCCCGGCGCTGCGCAGCCTGGTGGACGGCGCGGGCGTGCAGGGCGAGCAGGCGGAGCGCGCGGTGGCGCGCGCGGAGGCCGGCGCCCGCGGCGAGGCGGAGGAGCTCTGGAACCTGTCGGTGGGGTTCTGGATCGACGCCGACCTGGTGCTGGGCCAGGAGTACGTGATGCCGTCGGAGTCGGAGCTGCCGCTCCTCCCCGGCGTGCGCGGCCCGGCGTCGGTCGAGTTCGCGGTGCGGCGGCGGGTGCCCTGCGCCGCCGCCGAGCGCACCGCCCGCTGCGTCGAGATCGTGCTCCACGCCACCCCCGAGCCGGCGGCGCTGGCGCGCCACGCGGCCGCGCTCCGGGCGCGGCTCGCCGAGGGCGCCGAGTCGCCGGTGCCGGTGCCGGCGGCCCACGGCCGCGACGGCGGCGAGCTGCAGGCCGAGAGCACGCTGGTGCTGGTGACCGATCCGGCCACGCTCGTGCCGCGCCGGGTGGCCTGGACGCGCGCGGTGCGGCTCGCGACGGCGGAGGACGGCGCGCCCGCGCTCGAGCACGTGGACCGGGTCGAGTACGACTACCGCTATCCGGGGAAGGCGCCGGCCGCGCCGCCCGCCCACCGCCGCCGGCACGCGCCGGGCGCGCCGCTCCCGCCCGCGCCGGTCCCGGCCCCGGTCCCGGTGGCGCCGCTGCCGGCCGCGTAGACCCCCTGCGGAGGCCGCCGCGTTGGGCTATCTTCCGGCCCCCGTGGCCGAGGACCTCCTCCAGGATCTCAACGACGCCCAGCGCGAGGCGGTGCTGCACGACGACGGCCCGCTGCTGGTGCTGGCCGGCGCGGGGAGCGGCAAGACCCGCGTCATCGTGCACCGCATCGCGCGGCTGGTGCGCGACCGCGGGGTGGTGCCCTGGCACGTGCTCGCGGTCACCTTCACGAACAAGGCCGCCGGCGAGATGCGCGAGCGGCTCGAGCGCCTGCTCGGCCCGCTGGCGCGCGAGCTGTGGGTCCAGACGTTCCACGCGTTCGGCGCCCGCTTCCTGCGGCGCGAGGCGGCGCGGGCCGGCCTGCCGCCCTCGTTCGCGATCTACGACGACGACGACCAGCTCCGGCTGGTGAAGCGGATCCTGGCCGAGCTGGGCCTGGACGAGGCCGAGGGGCTCACGCCGCGCCGGGTCCTCTCGCAGATCGACCGCTGGAAGAACCAGGCGCTCCGCGCCGCCGAGGTGAAGGTCGCCGGCCTCGATCCGGACGCCGCGCGCTCGAAGGAGGTCTACCACCGCTACGAGCAGGCGCTCGCGCGCGCCGGCGCGGTGGACTTCGGCGACCTGCTGCTCCGGCCGGTGCGCCTGCTGGACGAGGACGCGGCGCTGCGCGCCCGCTGGGCGGGGCGCTTCCGCTACCTCCTCGTGGACGAGTTCCAGGACACGAACCCGGTCCAGTACCGGCTGCTGCAGCTCCTCACCGGCCCGCGCCGCAACGTCTGCGTGGTGGGCGACGACGACCAGGCCATCTACCGGTGGCGCGGCGCCGACGTCTCCAACATCCTCGGCTTCGACGGCGACTTCCCCGGCACCAAGGTGGTGAAGCTGGAGCAGAACTACCGCTCCACCCGCACCATCCTCGACGCGGCGCACGCGGTGATCTCGCGGGCCCGGCGCCGGCGCGAGAAGCGGCTCTGGACCGAGTCCGGGGCGGGCGCGCCCCTGGCGCTCGTCGTCGGCGAGGACGAGCACGCCGAGGCCGAGCGGATCGCCCGGGCGGTCGCGGCCGAGCGCGGCCGCGGCACCTCCGGCGACGAGATCGCGGTGCTGTACCGGACGAACGCGCAGTCGCGCCCGCTCGAGGCGGCCATGCGGGCGGCGCGCATCCCCTACGTCATCGTCCGCGGCACGAGCTTCTACGAGCGCGCCGAGGTCCGCGACGCCGCCGCCTACCTGCGCCTCGCGCTCTCGCCCGCCTCCGACCTCGACCTCGAGCGGGTGGTGAACCGCCCGCCCCGCGGCATCGGCGAGAAGACGGTGGAGCGGCTGCGGGCCCACGCCGCGGCCCGGGGCGTCCCGCTCGTCGAGGCGGTGGCGGAGCGCGACGCGGTGGCCGAGCTGAAGCCGGCGGCGCGCCGGGCCCTGGCCGAGTTCCACGACCTCGTGACCGGCCTCGCCGCGGACGTGCCGGCGCTCGACGCCGGGGTGGCGGTGCAGGAGGTGCTGAAGCGCTCCGGGATGCTCTCGCGCCTCGAGGAGGAGCACACCGACGAGGCGGTGGAGCGCGCCGAGAACCTGGCCGAGCTGGTGGCCGCCGCGCGCGAGTTCGACGAGTCCATCGCCGGCGAGCCGCCGCCCGGCGATCCGGACGAGGTGCGCCCGCCCCCGCTGGCGCGCTTCCTCGAGCAGATCGCGCTGCTGGGCGAGGCCGACGCCGAGACGCCCGAGGGGCGCGTCGCGCTCATGACGCTGCACGCGGCGAAGGGGCTCGAGTTCGAGGCGGTGTTCCTGGCCGGGATGGAGGACGGGACGCTGCCGTACGAGCGGCCCTGGGCCGACCAGTCCGCGTCGGAGCGGGACGAGTCGCTCGACGAGGAGCGGCGCCTCTGCTACGTCGGCATGACCCGCGCGAAGCGGCGGCTGACGCTCTCGCTGGCGCGCCGGCGCATCGGCTACGGCGAGAGCGGCCCCTCCTACCGCAACATGGAGCCCTCGCGCTTCCTGCGCGACCTGCCGCCGGAGCTGTTCGGCGACGCGGTGGCGCGCGAGGTGCGCGCGCGCGAGGCGGCCCAGGCGGCCGCGGTGGCGCGCGCGCCCACCATCCGGCGCCTCCCCGGCGCGCTCGAGGGCGAGCCGCACATCGAGCTCGACGGGGACGACCTGCCCCAGGCGCCCGCCCCCGCGCCCCGCCCGCGCCCGGCGGCCCCGCGCGGCGAGCCCACCGTGGACTACTCGTTCGACCAGCGCGGCGACGCCGGCGCGGCCGCCTTCTCGCGCGGCGAGCGGGTGGCGCACGCGTCGCTCGGCGAGGGCGTGGTGCTCGCCTGCGACGGCGGCGGCCCGGACGCGAAGGCGACCGTGCGGTTCGCCTCGGTCGGCGACAAGCGCGTCCTGGCGCGGTTCCTCCGCAGAGCCTTCTAGGCGGCCCTGCCCCGTTCGCCCGAGCGCGGGGCGCTCCGCCCCGGCGCGCACGCCCCGGCGCGATCGCCCGCCGGCACCGGCGCGGGCGTAAGATTCCGCCATGGCCCAGGCCGCCCCGACGACGCTCCCGCAGGTGACGGAGGCGCTGGTCCGCGACCTCCCCAAGACCGACCTGCACTGCCACCTGGACGGCTCGGTGCGGCTCGCCACCGTGCTCGAGCTCGCCGAGCAGCAGGGGGTGCGGCTCCCCGCCGACACGCCCGAGGGGCTGGCGAAGGCCATCCACATGGGCGAGGTGTGCGCCTCGCTGGAGGACTACCTCACCGCGTTCGACGTCACGCTGGCGGTGCTGCAGACCGAGGAGGCGCTGTACCGGACCGCCTACGAGCTCGCGCTCGACGCGGCCGCCGAGAACGTCCGCTACCTCGAGGTCCGCTACTCGCCGGTGCTGCACACCAGGAAGGGCCTGAAGCCCACCACCATCGTGGACGCGGTGCTGGCCGGGCTCCGGGCGGCGCGGCGCGAGACCGGGCTCGAGTCGAACGTGATCATCTGCGGGATCCGCCACATCGATCCCACGACCTCGGTGCGCCTCGCCGAGCTGGCGGTCGCGTACAAGGGCAAGGGCGTGGTGGGCTTCGACCTGGCCGGCGCGGAGGAGGGCCACCCGGCGCGGCGGCACCGCGACGCGGTCCAGCTCATCCTCGACAACAACGTGAACGTGACCATCCACGCCGGCGAGGCGTTCGGGCCGGAGTCGATCGCGCAGGCGGTGCACTGGTGCGGCGCCCACCGCATCGGTCACGGGGTGCGCCTGCGCGAGAACGGCGATCTGCTCAACTACCTGAACGACCACCGCATCCCGCTGGAGATGTGCCCGTCCTCGAACGTGCAGACGGGCTCGGTGCAGGGCTTCGCGAGCCACCCGCTCAAGTTCTACTTCGACTTCGGCCTGCGGGTCTCGGTGAACACCGACAACCGCCTCATCACCGACACCACCGTCACGAAGGAGCTGCTGGTGGCGCACCGCGAGATGGGCTTCACGCTGGAGGACCTCTGCACCGTGCTGGTGCAGGGCTTCAAGAGCGCGTTCCTGCCGTTCCGCGACAAGCAGGAGCTGCTCCGGCGGGTGAACCTCGAGATCGCGCAGGTGCTCGCCCGGCACGGCGCGCCCGCGCCGGCCGCGGGCGAGGGCGCCGCCCGGGCGGCGGCCGGGGCGAGGACGCCGTGAGCGCGCGCCTGCGCTACCGCTCGCCGGTGGGGATCCTCACGGTCGAGGCGAGCGACGAGGGCGTGTTCGGGCTCTCCTTCGGCGACCGCGGGCCGTCGCGCCCGGGCCCCTCGGCCCGCGCGCGCGGCCACCTCGACGCGGCGGCGCGGGCGCTCGACGACTACTTCGCCGGCCGGCCGCCCTCGCTCCCGCCGCTCGTCCTGCAGGGGAGCGCGTTCCAGAGGCGCGTCTGGGAGGCGCTCCTCGCCATCCCCTGGGGCGAGACCCGCACGTACGGGGAGGTGGCGGAGGCGCTCGGCGCCGCCGGCGGCGCCCGGGCGGTGGGCGGCGCGAACCACGAGAACCCGGTGGCGATCCTGGTGCCGTGCCACCGCGTGGTCCAGGCCCGCGGGCGGCTGGGCGGCTACGGCGGCGGCGTGGAGGTGAAGCGCTGGCTGCTCGCGCACGAGGCGGCGCACGGCCCGGTGCTCCGCCCGGCGTGAGCCGCCCCGCGCGTCTCCCCCGACGAGGCGCGCGCGGCCGCGCAGCGCGGCCCGGATCGCGCCGCCGCCCGCGCGCCCGCTTCCTTGCCCTGCCCGGAGCCGGTGCGTAGCATCGGAGGTGTTCCTCACCCTGGACCGGAGTCACCGATGGCGAAGCTGCTCGCGATGATCCTCGCCGGCGGAGAGGGGCGCCGCCTCGACCCGCTCACGCGCGATCGCGCCAAGCCGGCGGTGCCGTTCGGCGGCCGCTACCGGATCGTGGACTTCGTCCTGTCCAACATGGCGAACTCCGGCATCCTCAAGATGAAGGTGCTGGTGCAGTACAAGTCGGAGTCGCTCAACACGCACGTGCAGCGCGCCTGGCGGCTCACCTCGCTGCTCAACCAGTACGTGGAGCTGGTCCCGGCGCAGATGCGGGTGGGCCCGAAGTGGTTCGAGGGCTCGGCCGACGCCATCTACCAGAACCTCAACATCATCACCGACGAGGAGCCCGACTTCACGTTCGTGTTCGGCGCCGACCACGTCTACCGCATGGACGCGCGGCAGATGCTGGAGTTCCACCAGGACCGCAAGGCGGACCTGACGGTGGCGGCGGTGCCGATCCCGGTGGAGGAGGCGAGCGAGTTCGGCATCATCGAGGTGGACGCGGACGGGCGGATGGTCGGCTTCGTGGAGAAGCCCACGTCCGACCCGAAGACCATGCCGGGCGACCCGACCCGCTGCCTCGCCTCCATGGGCAACTACCTGTTCTCCACCGAGGCGCTGGTCCAGGAGATCGTGCGCGACGCCGGCGATCCGGCGAGCGCCCACGACTTCGGCAAGTCGATCGTCGCCTCGATGCACCAGCGCAAGCGCGTCTACGTCTACGACTTCGCGCTGAACGTGGTGCCTGGGCAGACCGAGCGCGAGCGCGGCTACTGGCGCGACGTGGGCTCGGTGGACGCCTACTTCCAGGCCAACATGGACCTGGTGGCGGTGGACCCGATCTTCTCGCTCTACAACGACGAGTGGCCGATCTTCACGGTCCAGTACAACTACCCGCCGGCCAAGTTCGTCTTCAACAACGAGCGCGACAACCGGGTCGGGCGCGCCACCGACTCGCTGGTGTCGGAGGGCTGCATCATCTCCGGCGCCCACGTCCACCACTCCATCCTGTCGCCCAAGGTGCGGGTCAACAGCTACGCGACGGTGGAGGAGTCGATCGTCTTCGAGAACGTGAACATCGGCCGCCACTGCCGGATCCGCCGCGCCATCATCGACAAGCACGTGGACATCCCGGCCCACACCACCATCGGCTTCGACCACGAGAAGGACCGCAAGCACTTCCACGTGACCGAGAGCGGGATCGTGATCATCCCGAAGGGCATGCGGATCGAGGCGGGGCGGTAGCGCCCCTCGACTCCGGCCGCCTGCGGCGCCCCTCGACTCCGCCCGCCTGCGGCGGGCTACGCTCGGGGTCGGGGTGAGCGGGGGCTCGGCTAGCGGCGCGCCAGCCGCTCGGCCTTGTTGAACGCGATCTGGAGATCGACCGGCTTCTCCATCACGTCCCAGGCGCCGAGCTGGAGCATCAGCTCGCGGAGGTGCTGGTCGGAGCCGGCCGCGCTGATCACGAGGACGGGGATGCCCTGGGTCCGCGGGTCGGCCTTCAGGCGGCGGAGCGCGTCGCGGCCGTCCACCTTAGGCATGGCCACGTCGAGCAGGATGAGGTCGGGCCCCTGGTCGGCCGCGGCGGTGAACGCCTCGGCGCCGTCGCGCGCGACGAGGACGGTGTGCCCGCGGCTCTGCGCGTAGGCGGTGTACAGCCGGGCGACGGCGGGATCGTCCTCGGCGACGAGGATGCGGAGCGGGGAGGGTTCGGGGGCCATCCGGAGGGGGAGGATACCTCCGCGGCCCGCCGGCGCAACGACCGCCCCGTCGTGCCTCGTGCGGGCGGGGGCATGCCAGGCCGTTTGGACACCGGGGGGCCGTGACGGGGGGCCGGTCGAGGCATATAACGCGAGGCGCCATGATCGCGAGCCCGCTCCTCGTCGCAGCGCTCCTCACCGCCGCGCCCGCCGCCGCCGCCCCACCCCCGGGCGACGCGCCGGAGATCCCCTACACCATGTTCACCCTGGGGAACGGCCTCACCGTGATCCTGCACGAGGATCACACCGCCCCGCTCGTCGGCGTCCACGTCCAGTACGACGTCGGCTCGAAGGACGAGCGGCCCGGCCGCACCGGCTTCGCCCACCTCTTCGAGCACCTCATGTTCCAGGGCAGCGCCCACCTGCCCAAGGGCGAGGCCGACCGGCTGGTGGACGCGGCCGGCGGCGAGGCGAACGGCGGCACCAGCCCGGACAGCACCGTGTACTGGGAGCAGGTGCCCTCCGGCGCGCTCGAGCAGATGCTCTTCATCGAGGCCGACCGGATGGGCTGGATGTTCCCCACGCTCACCCAGGAGAAGCTCGACAACCAGCGCGACGTGGTGCGGAACGAGCGCCGGCAGTCCTACGAGATGCAGCCGTACGGGCTCGTGTTCGAGAAGCTCCTCGCGAGCCTGTGGGATCCGCAGTTCCCCTACCACTGGCAGACCATCGGCACGCACGAGGACCTCGAGGCGGCCACGCTCGCCGACGTGAAGCAGTTCTTCGAGCGCTGGTACGGGCCGGAGAACGCGGTGCTCGCCATCGCCGGCGACATCGACCCGGCGCGGACGCGCGCGCTGGTGGAGAAGTGGTTCGGGCCCATCCCGGGCAAGGCCCGGCCCGCGCACCAGGCGCCGGATCCGAAGCCGCTCACGGCGGAGCGGCGGGTCTCCATGGACGACCGCGTGCAGCTCCCCCGGCTCTACCTCGCCTGGCAGACGCCGCGGGTGTTCGCGCCCGGCGACGCGGCGCTGGACGTGCTCTCGAGCGTGCTCTCCGACGGCAAGAGCGCGCGGCTGGTGAAGCGGCTGGTGATGGACGAGCAGATCGCGCAGGGCGTCTCGGCCGGGCAGATGAGCCAGGCGCTCGCGAGCATGTACCTCGTGGTCGCGACGCCGAAGCCGGGCGTCCCGCTGGAGCGGCTGGAGCGCGAGATCGACGAGGAGCTGGCGCGGATCGCGCGCGAGCCGCCCACGGCCGAGGAGGTGCAGCGCGCCAAGAACAAGATCGAGGCCGGCGCGGTGTTCGGCCTCGAGCCGGTGGGGGGCTTCGGCGGACGCGCCGCCTCGCTGGCCGGCTACTACGTGCGGACCGGCGACCCCGGGTACCTGGCGAAGGACCTGGCCCGCTACCGCGCCGTGACGCCCGCCGACGTGTCGGACGCGGCGCGGCGCTTCCTGCGCAAGGACGCGCGCGTGGTCCTCACCGTCCACCCCAGGCCGGCCGCCGCCGGCGCCGCCGCCGGGAGCGCCCGATGACGCGCAGCCTCCGATCCCTCGCCGTCCTCCTCGCCGCGGTCCTCGGCTGCGCCGGCTCCCGGCCGGCCCCCGCGCCGGCGGCGCCCCCCGCCACGCCGCCGCAGGCCGCCGCCGCGCCCGCCGGCCCGGATCGCGGCCAGGTGCCGGCCATCGGCGCCGCGCCCGAGCTGCACCTCCCGCAGCAGCGCCACTTCGCGCTCGCGAACGGCCTGCGGGTGCGGCTCGTCGAGCACCGGCGGCTGCCCATCGTTGCGCTCAACCTGGTGGTGCGCGCCGGCGCGGTGAACGACCCGGCGCGCCTCCCCGGCCTGGCGAGCTTCACCGCCAGCATGCTCACCGAGGGCGGCACCCGCTCCCGCACCGCCACCCGGCTCTCCGACGAGGTCGGCTTCCTGGGCGCCTCGCTCGGCGCCGGCGCCGGCCAGGACGCGGCCTCGCTCTCCGGCTCGTCGCTCTCGCGGCACCTCCCGAAGCTGCTCGACCTGTTCGCCGACGTGGCCATGAACCCGGCGTTCCGGGCGAAGGACTTCGCGCGCGTGCAGGACCAGCGCAAGGTGACGCTGCTCCAGCAGCGGGACCAGCCGGCCACCATCGCCGGCAAGGCGTTCCTGAAGGCGTACTGGGGCCCGGACCACCCCTACGGCCACTACGTGCTCGGCGACGAGGCCTCGGTGGCGGCCACCCGGCCCGCCGACCTGGCCGCGTTCCACGCGCGCTTCTGGCGCCCCGCGAACGCCGAGCTGGTGGTGGTGGGCGACGTCTCCGAGGCCGAGCTGCGGCCGCTGCTCGAGCGGACGCTCGGGAAGTGGCCGGCGGGCACCGCCGCTCCGGCCCCCCGCGCGCCCGCGCCGACCGCGCCGCACGTCACGCTCCTGCTCGACAAGCCGGACGCACCCCAGACGCTGGTGATGCTGGGGATGCCCGGGCTGGCGCGCGCCTCGCCGGACTACGTCGCGGCGACGGTGGCGTTCCAGGTGCTGGGCGGCGGCATGTCCTCGCGGCTGTTCCGCACGCTGCGCGAGGAGAAGGGCTACACGTACGGCATGGGCGCCGGCGCCGACGCGCGCCGCCTCGGCGGCGTGAGCATCGTGCACGGCAACGTGAAGGCGGAGGTGACCGGCGCCGCGCTGGGCGACCTCCTCGGCGAGATCCGCAAGCTGCGCGAGCAGCCGGTGGGCGAGGCGGAGCTGGCGGACGCGCGGAACGCGCTGGTCCGCTCGCTGCCGGCCGACTTCGCCACCGTGGGCGGCATCGCCGGGCGCGTCGCCGAGCTCGTCATCCACGGCCTCCCCGACGACTACTGGAACGGCTACGCCGACGCGGTCCGGAACGTCGGCCCGGCCGACGTGCAGCGCATCGCCGAGCGCTACCTCGATCCCGCGCGCTCGACGCTCGTGCTGGTGGGCACGCCGGCCGCGGTCCGGCCGCAGCTCGAGGGGCTCGCCATCGGCAAGGTCGAGGTCCGCCCGGTGCCCGGCGCCACGCCGGTGCGCGCGCCGCCGCGGAGCCCGAGGGTGCGCACGCAGCGGCCGCCGGCCTCCTCGCCGGCTCCCTAGCCCCCCGCCCGTCAGCCCCCTCGGCTACACTCGGGCACCCGGCGGTCCCAGACCGCCGGGCCTGCCCATGGCCGATCTGCAGAACGAGTTCTCCTGGTCGAAGTCGCGCCACGAGAAGTTCGCCGAGTGCCGGCGCGCGTACTTCTACGCCTACTACGGGAGCTGGGGCGGCTGGGAGGCCGCGCACGGCACCCCGGTGCGCGAGCTGTACGTCCTGAAGAAGCTCTCCTCCCGCTGGCAGTGGGCGGGCTCGGTGGTGCACGGCGCGCTGAAGCAGATGCTCTCGGCGGCGCGGGTGAGCGGCACGTTCTGGGCGGCGGAGAAGCTGCTCGACCGCACCCGCCGCAAGGCGCGCGCCGAGTGGGCCGCCTCGCGCGACAAGTCCTACTGGCGCGAGGCCTCGCGCATCACCGGCCTCGTCGAGCACGAGTACGGCGAGCCGGTCTCCGACGCCGACTGGAAGCGGCTGTTCGAGCAGGTGGTGGACGGCGGGCTGCGCGGCTTCTACGCGAGCGAGGCGCTCGAGACCATCCGCGCCACGCCGCGCGACCGCTGGCTGTCGGTGGACGAGCTCGACGCCTGGGACTTCGAGGGCACCAAGATCTGGGTGGCGGTGGACTTCGCCTACCGCGACGCCGAGGGCCGGGTGCACATCCTCGACTGGAAGACCGGCCGCGAGCGGACGGTGGACCACACCCAGCTCGGCATCTACTCGCTGTACGCGCAGCGGAAGTGGGGCGCCGCGCCGGACGCGGTGGTGGGCGGGCTCGTCTACCTGGCCGCGCCGGAGGACGGCGGCGCCGGGCGCGTGTCGGTGGCGGTCGATCCGGCCGCGCTGTCCACCTGCCAGGACCAGATGCGCGCCTCCATCGCCGCCATGCGCGGGGCGCTCGTCGATCCGGCCCGGAACGTGGCGGTGGAGGACGCCTTCCCCCGGCCCGACGACCGGGTCGCGTGCCGGCGCTGCCCGTTCCGCCGCCCCTGCGGGCGGCTCTAGCCGGGCGCGAGCGGCCTGCGCATCCAGCGGGCCGGGAGGGCGAGGCCGCCCGGGAGCGGCGCCCTCGCGGCGCGGCCGGGGCGGAAGCCGAGCCGGGCGTAGAAGCCGATCGCGGGCCCGGCCGCGAGCACGCGCAGCGCCGGGACGCCGGCCCTCCGGGCCCGCCGCTCCACCGCGGCGACGAGCGCCGCGCCCACCCCGCGGCCGGCCGCGGAGGGCCGCACGAACACCGCGGTCAGCTCCGCCCCGCGCCAGGCGGCGTACCCCGCCACCCGGCCGCCGCGCTCCGCCACGAGGTACCGCTCGCCGCCCGCGCTCATGGCCCACAGGTGATAGAGCGGCGGGAGCGAGCCCCACGCCGCGCGCAACCGGGCCGGGAGCGCGCCGGCGGCGCCGCCCCGCACCGCCGCGCGCATCGTCCGCGCGATCGCCGGGGCGTCGGCGGGCCGTGCCGCGCGGAGCCGGAGCGCGCCGGGGCGGCGGGTCGCGCTCAGGGCTTCGCGTCCTTGTCGGCGAGCCCGTGGCGCGCGAGCTTCTCGTAGAACGTGGACCGGTGCAGGCCGGAGAGCTCGGCGGCGCGCGCCACCTGCCCGCCCGCCTCGCGCAGCACGTCCTCGAGGAACCGCCGCTCCCAGGCGTCGCGGGCGCGCCGGTAGCGCCCCTCGTCGGCGCCGCCGGCCGCGTCGGCGGGCGGCGTCAGCTCCGGCGGCAGGTCGGCGAGCGTGATGGCCTCGCCGCGCGCGAGCAGCAGCCCGCGCTCGATGGCGTGCTCCAGCTCGCGGATGTTGCCGGGCCAGGCGTGGTCGAGGAGCGCCCGCATGGCCTCGGCGTCCGGCTGGAGCGGCGGGCGCGAGAGGCGCAGCGCGTGCTTCTGGACGAGGTGCTCGACGAGCAGCGGGATGTCCTCGCGGCGCTCGCGGAGCGGGGGCAGGCGCAGCGGGACCACCCGGAGCCGGAACCAGAGGTCCTCGCGGAACTTCCCCTCCTTCACGCGCCGCTGCAGGTCCTCGTTGGTGGCCGCCACCACCCGCACGTTCGCCTTGCGCGGCTTGCGGCTGCCGACCGGGATGAACTCGCCGTCCTGCAGCACGCGCAGGAGCTTCGGCTGGAGCGCCGGGGGCAAGAGGCCGATCTCGTCCAGGAACAGCGTGCCGCCCTCGGCCTCGGCGAAGAACCCGGCCCGCGGCTGGTCGGCGCCGGTGAACGCGCCCTTCTCGTGGCCGAACAGCTCGGACTCGGCCAGGTTCTCGGGGATGGCGCTCATGTTGAGCGCCACGTACGGCCCCTGCGCGCGCGAGGACAGCGCGTGGGCGGCGCGGGCGAGCAGGTCCTTGCCGGTGCCGGACTCGCCCTCGATGAGGATGGGCACGTCGGAGGGCGCGATGCGCTCCAGCATCGAGACCAGGTCCTTCATGGCCTGCGACTTGCCCACGATGCCGTGCACGCTGAACTGGCCGGCGAGCGCCGAGCGGAGGCGGGCGTTCTCCTTCTTCACCCGCGCGTGCTCCACCGCGCGCGCCACCACCAGCTCCAGCTCCTCCGGCTCGAACGGCTTCTTCAGGTAGTCGAACGCGCCCGCCTTCATCGCCTCCACCGCGGTCTCCACGGTGGCGAACGCGGTGACGAGGATGACCGGGATCTCCGGCACCTTCGCCTGGAAGCGGCGCAGCCCCTCGATGCCGTCGATGCCGGGCATACGCAGGTCGGTGACGATGCAGTCGAAATCGGCGCGCTCCACCGCCGGCACCGCCTCCGCGACCGACCCGAAGTCGTAGACGTCGTAGGAGCGGGCCAGCGTGCGCTTCATCATCTGGCGCGCGCTGTCCAGGTCGTCGATGACCATCAGGCTGGGCTTCTTCGCGCTCGCCATGGCTACCCCGCGCCGCCGGCCGCGGCGCCCGCGGCGGCGCCGGCCTCGGCGGCCGGCAGGTGGACCCGGAACGTGGCGCCGGCGCCGGGCGCGCCGGCCACCTCCACCGTGCCGCCGTGCGCCTCGGCGGCCTGGCGCACGATGGCGAGGCCGAGGCCCGTCCCGGTCGCCTTGGTGGTGAAGAACGGCTCGAACACGTGCGCGGCCGCCTCGGCGTCGATGCCGGGGCCGGTGTCCTGGAACTCGACCACCAGGCCGCCCGGCTCGCGCAGCGCGCGCACGGTGAGCTTCCCGCCGCCGCGGTCCTGCATGGCCTGCACCGCGTTCACGCCCAGGTTGAGGAACGCCTGGCGCAGCAGCTCCGCGTCGGCGAGCAGCTCGGGCAGGCCGGGCTCGACCTCCACCGCGCGCTCCACCTTCGCGTGCGCCGCGGCCGGGCCGAGCACCTCCACCGCCTCGCGCAGGATGGGCTCGACCGGCTGCACCAGCGGGTGGACGGTGCGCGCCCGCGCGAACACCAGGAAGCGCTCGATGAGCCCGGCGGCCCGGGTGACCTCGCGCCGGATCGCCTCCACGTCGGAGCGGTGCGGCGAGTCGTCGGGCAGCTCGCGCGAGGTGACCGCGGCGTAGCCGCGGATGACGTTGAGCGAGTTGCCGATCTCGTGCGCGAACCCGGCGGCGATGCCGCCCAGCGTGGCCAGGCGGTCGGCGCGCAGCACCTCGCGGGTCTTCTGCGCCACGCGCTCCTCCAGCTCGGCGATGAGCCGCTGGTTCTCGGCGCGCCGCTCGTCGAGCCGGGCGGACATGTGGTTGAAGGCGCGGACGAGATCGACGAGCTCGCGGTCCTCCGGCTCCTCCAGCCGGACCCCGCGCTCCTCGGCGAGCGACTCGGCCGCGCTGGCGAGCGAGACGAGCGGCTGCGTCACCTGCCGGATGAAGATGGCCGCGAGCAGGTGGCCGAGCACGATCCAGAACGCCGCCACCGCGGCGGCGCCCCAGGCGAGGTCGCGGGCGGCGCCCACCACCTCCTCGTGCGTGAAGTCCACCCGCACCGCGCCCACCACCGCCCCGGCGCGCACGATGGGCGCGGAGGCGACGATCCCCTCCGGCCGCACCAGGCGCGAGAGCGTCTGGAGCGGCCAGTCCGCCGGCTGGAACTCGCTCGGCGGCACGCCCTCGGGGCAGGGCTGCCCGGTGCGCGACACGCACGCGAGCACCTTGCCGGCCGAGTCCACGATCCAGGCCCGGTCGAGCGGCGCCGAGGACACCAGCCGCTCGAGGAGCGCCGGCAGCGCCTCCGGGCCGCCGGGGTCGAGCCCGCCCTCGCGCACCCAGTGCGAGGCGCCGGTGGCGGTGGTCGAGGCGAGCGCCACGCCCTCGCGGAGGAGCAGCTCCTGCCCGCGCACCAGCTCGCGCCAGAGCGCCACCGCGGTCACGCCGGACATGGCGAAGATGATGACGCCCGCGATGAGCACGAACAGCTTCAGCCGCAGCGTCATCGCACGCCCCCGTCGGTCGGGAAGCTGGGCAGCGGGGCCCCCACGAACGCGTGGCAGGTCGTGCAGGCGGTGCCCTCGGCGTGCGCCTTGCCCGACGGGTGGCAGCGCAGGCAGTCGGCCTGCTCGGCGGTCCAGGTGTGCGGCTTGTGGCACTCGAGGCAGGCGCGGTGGCCGCGGTTCGCGTGCAGGCCGCCCCGGGCCATGGCGTCGGAGCCGTGGCACTCGGCGCAGGCCGCCAGCGTCTGCCCGCTGGGCCGGTGCGGGCGGTGGCAGGCGCTGCAGCTCATCTCCATGGGCGCGCCGTGGTCCGCCCCGTGCTCGTTCATGGGCGCGTGGATGCCCTGCGCGGTGTGGCAGCGCATGCAGTCGCGGCGGGTGGGGCGCAGGCCCTGCTCGCTGCCCAGGAACTCGTGGCAGGCGAAGCAGTGCAGCGCCGCCATCTTCTCCACGCCCACCGCGTGCTTCGGGTGGCACTCCTCGCACTTCTTCGCCACCGGCTCGAAGCCGTGCATGGAGGCGGCGTGGCAGCGCACGCAGGCGATGCCGCGCTCCTGGTAGTGGATCCGGTGGCCGCGCGAGTTGCCCACCTGCGGCCAGCGCGGGTCGTGGGAGAAGTGGCACTCCGCGCAGGCGCCCACCTCCACCTCGGCGTGCTTCCCCTTCGGCTTCTGGCCGGCCAGGAACGCGCGCAGCATGGCGAGGCCCTGCTCCGGCGTGGAGTGGTGGCAGCGCTGGCAGGAGACGCTCCGGTGCGTCCCGCCCATCCACAGCGCGAACTCCGGGCTGGCGCGGTGGCAGGTGGCGCAGAGGCGCGGGTCCTCGTCCACGAACTCCTTGAAGCGGAGGAACCCCGCCACCAGCCCGAGGAGCGCCAGCGCGGCGAGCCCTGCCAGGATCGTCTTCGCGTTCCTCGAGAGGCGCATGCGATCCGGCGATTCTAGCCCGTTCCGCGCGATTCCCGGAGCCTGCCGCCGGAAACGGAAGGGGCCGCACGGAATCCCGTGCGGCCCCCCGTCAGCTCGACCCGGCGAGCGGCCGGCTAGCCGTTCTGCTCGTCCTTGAGCCGGTCGTACTCCAGCGGATGCTCGTGCTTCATCGCCTCGATCGAGATGCGCCCGTTCAGCCAGGCCCAGTTCATCGGGAAGATCGAGGGCTTCAGGTGCACGTTGTAGAAGTGGACCGTGAAGAGGAACAGGATGGCGAGCGTCGCCTCCTCGCCGTGGATGATCTGCGCGGCGGTGATGAGCCAGCCCGGCGCCCAGCTCGCGAACCAGACCGGGAACCAGAAGATGAACCCGGTGCCGACCATCATCACGATGCCCCAGAACACGGCCCAGTAGTCGAACTTCTCCAGGTACATGTACCGGTCGAACTTCGGCCGCTCCTTCTTCACGCCCATCATGAAGAGGATGTTGTCGCGCATGTCGAGCGCGTCCTTCGGGACGGGCAGCATCGACAGCGGCAGCCGCTTCTTGGAGGCGAGGAACGTCAGGTAGAACAGGTGGTAGGCGGCCGAGATGATGATGAGGACCGCGCCCACCCGGTGCCAGGTGGCCGCGCCCTCGGCGCCGCCGAACACCTTCATGAACGCGCGCGAGTAGGTGGCCGCCTCCGCGTCGCCGGCGCCGCGCAGCGGCCAGCCGGTGATGCCGAGCAGGATGACGCCCGAGAGCATGAACCAGTGCTGGATGCGCTGGTGGAGGTCGAAGCGGATGACCGAGCGGACCGCGTCGGCGCTCGGGCCGTGGCCCCCCTTCTTCGCGAGCCGGGTGCGCAGCTCGTAGATGAAGTCCACCAGCACGTGGAACGCGAAGAACAGCAGCGTCAGCGTGGTGAGCCAGGAGAACGCCACGTGGACGATGTGCGGGATGACGCTCCCGCCGGTCTCGTGCAGCGGCTTGTGGGCCACCAGGCCGGCGAAGGTGTCGGTCGCGCCGGCGTGGCAGCGGGCGCAGGCCTGCTTCTTGTTCGCCGCGCTCACCGTGGACGCGGGGTCGGTCTTCGACACGATGGCGTGCGTGCCGCCCGCGTCGGCCGCGGCCGCGTGGCAGCTCACGCAGGTCGGCGCCGCCGCGTTGCCCACCCGCGTCAGCCGGCCGTGGATCGAGTCGTGGTAGGTGATGACCGCCTCGGGGTTGAGCCCGGCGGCCTCGGCGAACGCCTCGTTCCCGTGGCAGGCCTCGCAGCGCTTCGTCATCTCGCGGCGGTCGGCCGGCACGGGCACGCGCTTGCCGTCCTTCGGCGCGTACTCGGCGAGCTTCGCCGGGATGGAGTGCGGGGAGCCGTGGCAGGAGGCGCAGGTCGCGCCCGGCGCCTTGGTGTCCTGCGCGAGCCACTTGCCGTGGACCGACTTCGCGAACGCGTCGGCCTCGGTGGTGTGGCAGCTCTGGCAGGCGAGGTAGGCGCGCGGCGCCGTCACGCCGTGCTTCGCCTCGCCCTCGCCCCAGGCGCCCTTCGCCAGGCGCGCCACGGTGGCCTGCTCGGCGGCGGAGAGCGCGGGCAGCTCGCCCTCGTGCGGGCCCTCCTTGTAGCCGGCGTGGCAGTCGGTGCAGCCCACCTCGGCCTGGCCGTGGACCGAGCCGGGGAAGGCCTTGAAGTCGACCTCGGGCGCGCCGCCGCCCTTGTCGTGGCACATGAGGCAGGACTCGGCGTCGGCCGGCAGCGCCGGGGCGGGCTTCGCCTCCTCGGCGCGGGCGGCGGTCGAGAGGAGAAGGGCAAAGGCAAGGAGGGTGGCTCGCATAGGCGTGGTCCGCGTGTGCAACCGATGTGCCCCGGTCGCGCGCCGGGGCGATGACTCAACCCACGGAGAGGACACGGGTTTGCGTGAGGTCAAGGGACGGGATGACGCAGGGTTTGCGTGGCGCGGGGGTGCGGCGGAAAGGATCTGCGCGATGCCGCGCGCGCCCATCCGCGCATGGCGGGATCCCCAGGGTGGGGGAAAGAGGCGGGCCCGGCCTCGCGGCCGGGCCCCGGGGTCCCCGCCCGCGAAGGTCAGCGGCTCGACTGCTCCTGGGCGACCGGGCGGCGCCCGGCGATCGTGAGGATCGCGCCCACCGCCGCGCCGGCGGCCGCGCCGGCCACCGCGAACAGCGAGGCGACGCCCACCACGCCGAGGCCCATCCCGAACACGATCAGGCCGCGGACGAGCAGGGTGGGCTGCACCGGCGTGCCGACGATCCCGCCCGCGAGCAGCAGTCCGGCGTAGCCGCCGTAGAGCAGCGCCGGGAGGAGCGCGATGGCGAGGAACAGCGCGAGGCCGATGCCGGCGCCGATGAGGGAGGGGAGCTTGTTCTGGGCCATGGCGTTCTCCTGGAGTCGCTGCGGGTTCGAGGTCCCGGGGCCGCCACCGTGGCGCGCCGCCGTCGTCCACCCGCTACTGCAGGAGCGCGGCCAGCCCCGCGCGACGCGATCTCGCGGGGTTGGCCGCGGGGCTGTCGGGAACTCCCGACCCGCTGCCGGGCGCGCCGGACGTGGACCGGCGCGGGCGGCGGCGTCGGGGCCGCGGCCTCAGGGCCGGCGCGCGGCGCGAAGCACCGGGTAGAGCCGGTAGGCCTCGTCGTAGGCCGGGTGGCGCCGGTAGAAGAACTCGAGCCGCGCGGCCGGGTCCTTCGCGAACGCCGGATCGGCGAGCCGCCGCTCGAACTCCGCCTTCACCGCCGGATCCTTCGCGAGCAGCGCCCGCGCCCACGGGTCGAGCACGTAGTCCTCGATGTACTCCTTCTTCTCGAACGCGGTGGCGAACGCGCCCCAGGCCACGAACGCGTCGGGCCCGGCTGGATCGAGCAGCATGGCGGCGAGCGGCGCGAGCGGCTGCGCCGAGGGGATCCAGAGCCAGCCCGGGGCGAGGTCGCGCGCCTCCGGGGCCCAGGCGCCGGCGAGCGTGGTCTGGTGGCGGCCCTCGAACGACTGAGCCTTCGCCTCGACGGCGGTGGCGCGGAACGCCTCGACCGCCGCCGCGGTCCGGGGGGAGGCCATCCGCTCGAAGCGGATGCCGTGCAGCCGGAGCTTCCCGGCCACCCACCCCGCGTGCGCGGCCGGGACGATCCAGCCGCCCTCCGGCACGCGCGCCCGCCCGACCACGAGCTCGTCCACCACCGGGACGTTCCAGACCTCCGGCCGCGCCTCGTCGTAGCGCGGGACCTTCCTCCCGAGCACCGGCGAGTCCTCGCGCACGTAGGCGTAGCCCTGGAACGCGAGCGTCCGCGTGCGCGACCCGGGCGTCCAGGCGATCTCCACCTCCCGCCCTCCCGACGCCGCGCCCTCGCGGTCGGCGCGGTCGGCGGCGGCGCGCCAGCGGCCGCCCCGCTCGGCGGCGAGGTCGAGCAGCGCGCGCACGAAGTGGGCGGTGGCCTTCACCCGGTGCGGATACGGCCGCCAGGAGTGGGTCTCGAGCAGGATGCCGAAGCGGTTCCGCGCGGCCCAGTAGCCGTGGCCGAAGCGGATGGGCGCGGGGTAGGGGGCGAAGCCGGAGGCGGGATCGCCGTCCTCGCGGAGCGAAGGGTAGAAGTCGAGCGGCAGGTGGCCCGCCGCGGCGAGCCGCTCCATCAGCGCGGCCGAGAGCGCCGCGCCCTCCTCGCGCAGCGCGGCCGAGTAGCCCTGGCGCGGCTCGACCATCACCGCGAGGTCGTGCTGGAACTGCGCGCCGTCGGTGACGTGGAGGTCGCCGAGGGCGATGGGGTCCCAGGCGTCCATGAGCCGGAGCACCGCCTGCGTCTCCGGCGCCTGCGCCGCGACGTAGTCGCGGTTCAGGTTCAGGTTCTGCGCGGTGGTGCGCCAGCCGGACGCCTCCGGGCCGCGCTGGTTCGGCCGGTGGTTCGGCCCGAAGCGCTCGTGCCCGTCGGCGTTCAGCACCGGCACGAACAGCGCCGTGACCTTCGCGAGCGGCCCGCCGTCCTTCGAGGCGAGCAGCTCGCGCAGCACCAGGAAGCCGGCGTCCTTGCCGTCGATCTCGGCGGCGTGGATGCCGCCCTGGAGGAGCACCACCGGCCGGCGCGCCGCCCGCGCGGCGCGGGGATCGAGCCCGCCGCCCGCGCTCGCCGCGAGCGCCACCAGCGGCCGGCCCTCGGGCGTCTCGCCGAAGGTGACGCAGCGGGCGCGCGCCGGGTGCGCGGCGGCGAGCCCGCGGCAGAGCCGGACCGCCTCGTCGTAGCGGCCGGTCTCGCGGAAGCCGGTCTGCTCGGCGGTGGTGGTGAGGTCGGCGCGGGCGGCGAGCGCGAGCGCGAGGAGCGGGGCCAGGGTGGGCGCGAGCATGGTGGGCGCAGATCCTAAGCGCCCCCCCGGCCCGCATCCACCTCCCGTGCGGCCCGGAGGGCCGCCGGGGGGATCAGCTCTGGGCGG
>NZ_BAZG01000031.1 GCF_000964525.1 Anaeromyxobacter sp. PSR-1 | reverse complement strand
CGCCGGGCTGGGCGTGCTCGGTGACCAGGAAGTAGCGGTGGGAGAGCCGGGCCGGCGCGCTCGCGGCGGCGACCGCGGCCGCGGCGCCCACCGCCGCGACGGGCGCGCTGCGCGGGGCGGGGTCGCCGGCCGGGCGCGCCGCGTAGCCGCGCGCCTCGATGTGCACGTCGCCGCGATCGTCGATGACGACCGTCGCGCCCTCGAAGCGCTGGCCGGTCGCGCCGTCGATGGGGACGCCGTTCAGGGTGATGGCGGGGCCCGCGAAGGCGGGGCCGGCGGCGCCGGCGAGCGCGGCGGCGAGCGCGAGAGCGGGTGGGCGCATCCGTTCGCCTAGCTAGCCCCGCCCGGCCCGCCGCGTCAAGGAAGCGGGCGTGCGCGCGGCGGCGTGAGGGTGGGCACTGCGCGATCGCCCGTTGGACGCGCGAGCGGGCGTCCGTATTCCAGCGCGCCGCTCGGCCGCGGGCGGCGCTACACGCCGTGCACGTCCGGGCCCCAGATCACCTTGTGCACCTGCAGCGAGAGGCGCGCGTCGAGGCCGCTCTCCAGCATCCAGCGCACCAGGTCGCGCGGCGCCACCTGCCCCCACGCCGGCGAGAAGAGCACCTGCACCCTCCCCTCCAGCGCGTGGCGGCGCACCACCTCGCGCGACCAGCGGAAGTCCTCCTCCGAGCAGACCACGAACTTCACCTCGTCGTGCGGCTGGAGGCGATCGAGGTAGGCGAAGTCGGTGGTGACCTCGCCCGAGCCGGGGGTCTTCACGTCCACCACCCGGATCGCCTCGGCCGGGAGCGCGTCCAGCGGCCGCTGCCCGTGCGTCTCGACCGCCACCTCGTAGCCGCGCGCGACGAGGTCGCGGGCGAGGTCGGGCAGCTCGCGCTGGAGCATCGGCTCGCCGCCGGTGAGGCAGACGAAGCGCGCCGGGTGCCGGGCCACCTCCGCCAGGATGGCGGCGCGGTCCATGTCCACCCCGCCGTGGAACGCGTAGGCGGTGTCGCAGTAGCCGCAGCGCAGGTCGCAGCCGGTGAAGCGGACGAACACGCACGGGCGGCCGGCGCGGGAGCCCTCGCCCTGGATGCTGAAGAAGATCTCGGTGACGCGCATGGGAGCCTGGCGCCCGGCGGCGCCGGGCGGACGGGGACAGGGTGTAACCGAGATCGGCCCTACTCGGCCACCGGGGCCGGCGCGGCGGCGGCCGCCACCGCCGCGGCGGGGCGCTCGTCGCCGATGTCGCGGCGGATCCGGCGCAGCTCCGCCTTCACGCGGCGCGGGTACACGTGGAAGCGCTGCGGGATCGCGCCCTCGCGCAGGTAGCCGAGGATCCGGTTCGGGCCGGCGTTGTAGGCCATCAGCGCCACCTCCTCGCGCCCGAAGGCGTCGAGGAGCCGGCGCAGGTAGCGCACGCCCGCCCGCACGTTCAGCACCGGATCGTGCGGGTCGCCCGCGGGCAGGCCCACCCGCTCCAGCTCCCGGCGCAGGGTGGACTCGCGCAGCTGCATGAGCCCCTTCGCGCCCGCCCCGGACAGCGCGCGGGCGTCGAAGGACGACTCGACCTCGATGAGCGCGAGCACCAGCAGCGGGTCGATCCGCGCCGCCTCGGCCTCGAGCACGATGGTGCTCGCCAGCCGGGTGCGGTCGGCCTCGGGGAGGCCGGGCATCCGCGCGGCGATCTGCGCGTCGATGGCCTCGACCAGCGGATCGGCCTCGGGCTCGCACCCGGTCGCGCCGCAGTCCGGCTCGCCGGAGCGGTGCGACCGCGGCTCGTGCGAGAGCGTCCGCGGGAACGCCGCGACCACCACCCACGCGGTGATGGCCAGGGCGGCCCCGAGGAGCCCGCTGAGCCGCGGCATCCGCACTATTCCCCCTGCTCCTGCCGCGGCGCGGGCGGCGTCGCCGGCTCGCGCCGGGACAGCGCCTCCACGCGCTCGGCGACGGCGTCGAGGCGACGCTGCAGCGTCTCCAGGTCGTCGCGGGTCGGGATGCGGAAGCGGTTCGCCGCCCGGCGCACCACGTCGTCGAGGCCGCGCTCGAGCCCGCGCCGCTCGCGGTCGATCCGCTCGCCCAGCTCGCGGGCCTGCCGCCGCACGCCCTCGGTCGAGACGCCGATCCGGCCGAGCACCTTCTCGGCCTCGGCCTCGGCGGCGGTCACCCCGGCGCGCGCGCTGGACCAGGCGTCCTTGAACATGCTCTGGATGTCCGGCATCGCTAGCCCTCCGCCCTGGCCTTCTTCGCGTTGCGGCGACCCTTCTCCGCACGATCGAGGCGCTTCGCGAGGCGCTCCAGCTCTCGGCTCAGCTCCTCCACCTGATCCCGCGTGGCGACGCCGAGGAACGCGACCGCGCGCGTCTGGAGCTCCGTCACCCGCTCCAGCGCCTCCGTGCGGAACGTCTCGGCCTTCCCCCGCCACTCGGCCGCCCGCTCCACCCCCTGCTCCCGGAGCTTCCCCAGCCGGTGCTTCATCTCGGGGAGGTTCCAGTCCTGCCGGGACAGCCGCTGCATGATGTGTTCGATGTCCTTCCTCCCCGCACGTCCCCTGACCATGAGGTCCTTCAGCACCCGCTGGGCCTCCTCCTCGATCTGGCCGAAGCGGACCTGCGCCGCCTCGAGGGGCTCTCTCAAGAATTCCGGAACCTTCAGCTTCTCGATCCTCTGCATCTCGGCCATGTGGAACCTCCGGGTTTCGGCCGGCGTGGCGTTCCTGCCACCCCATCTGCCCCGACCGTAACGCGTTGCGTCAGGCGTCTCAAGACCCCACCGCACTGCGTCAACCTTCAGGCCCCTACATGGTCGTTCCCGAACGAGGGAACGTAAACGACCTGCTGGGGACGGCCGTACGTCTCAACGCCTGCCTACCCCGCCGCCTTCCCGCCGCCCTGTCGGTGGTCCGCGCCGACGGCGTCCGAAAGGGTGCTGAAGCCGTCGCGCTCGAGCAGCCGGGCCAGGCCGGCGTTCACCCGGCCCACGAACCCGGGGCCCCCGTAGATGAGCCCGGTGTAGGCCTGGACCAGCGTGGCGCCGGCCCGGATCTTCGCGTACGCGCCCTCCGCGTCCATCACCCCGCCCACCCCGACGATCGGGACCCGCCCGGCGGCGCGCGCGTAGCAGCGCCGCACCACCTCGGTGGCGAGGCGCTCGAGCGGCGCGCCGGAGAGCCCGCCCGCCTCGGGGGCGCGCGGGTGGCGCTCGACGCCGGCCCGCGAGAGCGTGGTGTTGGTCGCGACGATCCCGGCCGCGCCCGCCGCGATGGCGACGTCCACCGCCTCGTCGAGCGCCTCGGGGGAGAGGTCGGGCGCGAGCTTCACGAGCAGCGGCTTGCCCGGCGCCCGCTCCGCCAGGTGGCGCACGCAGGCGCGCAGCAGGCGGTCCAGCGCGTCGCGCTCCTGGAGCTGCCGCAGGCCCGGCGTGTTGGGGGAGGAGATGTTGACCACCAGGTAGTCGGCGTACGGGTGGAGCCACTCGATGCAGGCGAGGTAGTCGGAGGCGGCGTCCTCGTTGGGCGTGGCCTTGTTCTTCCCGACGTTGATCCCGACCGGCCCGAGCCGCGCGCCCGGGGGGAGCGCCGCGAGCCGGCGCGCGCAGGCCTCCATCCCCTCGTTGTTGAAGCCCATCCGGTTGAGGAGCGCGCGGTGCTCCGGCAGGCGGAACAGGCGCGGGCGGTCGTTGCCCGGCTGCGGCCGCGGCGTGATGGTCCCGATCTCCACGTGCGAGAAGCCCAGGGCGAAGAGCCCCGGCAGCGCCACGTCGCCCTTGTCGAAGCCCGCCGCCAGGCCCATCGGCCCGTCGAAGTCGAGCCCCATGCAGCGGACGGCGAGCGCGGGGATGGGCGCAGGCCGGCGCGCGCGGGCCAGGGCGGTCGGGACGCGGCGCAGCGCCCAGTGCGCGAGGTGGTGCACGCGCTCCGGGTCGAGCTGGAACAGGACGGACCGCAGGGCTGGCCAGAGCATGGGGCGGCCTGCTTACACCAGCGGGGGGCCGCCTGTCAGCCCGCCTCCGCCCGCCGCGGCCGGCCGCCTACCCCAGCTCCGCGGTCATCACGACCGCGTCCTCGCCCTCCTCGGCGTAGTAGCCGGGGCGGATCCCGACCTGCCGGTAGCCGAGCGAGCGGTACAGCTCGATGGCGGGCAGGTTGGAGCGGCGCACCTCCAGCGTGGCGAGCACCGCGCCGCGGCCGCGGCCGATCCGGTGCCCCTCCAGCATGAGGGCGCGCCCCACCCCGCGCCGCCGCGCCTCGAGCGCGGTCGCGATGTTGAGGACGTGCAGCTCGTCGTGCACCAGCCAGAAGACGATGAAGCCGAGCACCACCTCGCCGCCCGGGCCGTCCTCCACTGCCAGCAGCGTGCTCGACCACGCGTGCCCGAGCTCGCGCTCGAGCAGCTGGCGCGACCACGGGTTGCGGAACCCGTCCTTCTCGATGTCCACCACGCGATCGAGGTCCGCCGTCCGCATCGGGCGGAACCGGAGCTCGGGCGCGGGATCGGCCGGCCTGCGCACGTCAGCTCCCCCTCGCCGGCTCGCGGCGCAGCGCCGGATCGAGCACGCGGATCTCGGCGCGGGCGCGCAGCTCGCGGATCAGCGCCTGCGCCTGCGCGCGGGCGCGCTCCTCGGCGAGCCCGGCGCGGACGGCCTCCCGCGACGGCGCCGCCGCGCCGCGCGCCCGCAGCGCCGCGTCCACCTCGTCGTCGCCGACGCGCACCCCCCGGCCCACGCGCGTGCCGAGGTAGCGCTCCACCTCCAGGGTCCGGGCCAGCGACGCGGCCACGTCCTCCTCGCCCAGCTCGAACCGGGCGAGGAACCGGCGGTGGGCGTCGTCGTCCGCGAAGCGCCCGCGGAACCGCCGCAGCGCCGGCTCGAGCGCCTCGCGGTCCACCGCGTCGAGGCGCAGCCGGGCCGACTCGTCCGCCACCAGCATCTCGTCGAGCAGCCAGTCGAGGGTGGCGCGCAGCACCTCCGCGTCCAGCGGCCGGAACGCGGCCTCGGCGCCGCCGCGGGAGACGAGCGCGACGCGGGCCTCGGCCTCGAGCCGGGTGAGCGTGATGGGGCGCGGCGCCGCGCCGGCCGGGTTGCGCAGCACCGCCACCACCTGCTCGACGACGCGCGCGCCCGCCGGCGGGGCCGGGGCCGCCGCGGCCGCGGCGAGGAGCAGGGAGAGGAGCATGGGCCCCATTGTAGTCAGCGCGGGCGCCGTGGGGAGCCCGTCCGCGCGCGCCGCCCGGGGGCGCCGCGATTTGACCTCCCGCCCGGGAGCGTTACGTTTCCCCGCGTGCCAGAGCGCGACCTCTACGAGATCATCGGAGTTCCACGCACCGCGACCCAGGACGAGATCAAGCGCGCCTACCGCAAGCTCGCCAGGAAGTACCACCCCGACGTGAACCCGGGGAACAAGGCGGCGGAGGAGCGCTTCAAGGAGGTCACGGCGGCGTTCGAGGTGCTCTCCGACGAGAAGCGCCGGAGGCTGTACGACGAGTTCGGGCCGGACTCGCTGCGCTCCGGGTTCGACGAGAAGAAGGCCGAGCAGTACCGCCAGTGGAAGCGGCACGGCGCGCCGAACGGCGGCATGCCCTTCGACTTCGGCGACTTCTCCACCGTGAACGTGGGCGACTACGGCGCGTTCGACTTCGGGTCGATCTTCGGCGACCTGTTCGGCGGCGCGCGCGGCGGGCGGGTGCGGCGGGGCCCGATCCCGGCGCAGGGCGCGCACGCGGAGGCGGAGATCGCCATCGACCTGCGCGACGCGGTGCTCGGCGCCGAGCGCGACCTGCGCGTGGAGGGCCGCACGCTGCGCGTGAAGATCCCGGCCGGCGTCACCGACGGCTCGCGCATCCGCCTGGGCGGCCAGGGCGGGCGCGGGGTCCACGGCGGCCCCGCCGGCGACCTGTACCTGCAGGTCCGGCTGCGGCCGCACCCGCACCTGCGGCGGGAGGGGCGCGACCTCTACCTCGACCTCCCCGTCACCATCCCCGAGGCCGCGCTCGGGGCCGAGGTGGAGCTGCCCACGTTCGAGGGCCCGGTGCGGCTGCGCGTGCCGCCGGGCGCCCAGAGCGGGATGCAGCTCCGGCTCCGCGGCAAGGGGATGCCGGACCTGCGGGGCGGGGCGCGCGGCGACCTCTACGCGGTGGTCCAGGTGCGGCTGCCGCCGGACGGCCCGGCGCTGCACAAGGCCGTGAAGCCGCTGGCCGAGCTGTACAAGGACGATCCGCGGGCGGGCATCTCGTTGTAGAACCTCGTGCCTCCGTCCGCTCCCGCGGGGGCCGGACGCGGGTCGAGCGGGGGTTTCGGAGGTCGGATGGGACTGTTCGATCTGTTCGGGTCGAAGGAGGAGCGGGAGCAGAACCAGCTCCGCAAGCTCGCGAAGAAGCTCACCGAGCGCTACGGCCCGCCGGAGAACCGCCAGAAGGTGATCGAGCAGCTCGGCGAGCTGGCCACGCCGGGCGCGCTGGGCACGCTCTGCCTGCGCTTCACCGTCCGCGCCGAGCCGGGCATCACCGACGACGAGGAGAAGGAGACCGCGCGCGGGATCCTGGTCGCCGCCGGCCAGGAGGCGCTCGGGCCGGTGGAGGCGTTCCTGCGCGAGCAGGAGTCCGGGATCGCGTGGGGCCTGCGGGTGCTCGCGCAGATCGCGCCGCCGGAGAAGGTCATCGACATCGTGGTGAAGGAGCTGGCGCGCCTCTCCCGCTCCTACACGCGCGACCCGGAGAAGAAGCTGGTCCTGCTCACCTGGCTCGCCGAGCACGCCGGGCCGGAGGCCGACGCGGGCCTCGAGGCCGCCCTGCTCCCGCTGCTTGAGGACTTCTCCGACGACGTGCGCATCGGCGCGGCCCGCGTGCTCTCGGGGCGCGCGCCCAGCGAGCCGGCGCGCGACGCGCTCATCCAGCTGCTGCTGCGCGACCGCGACAACGCGCGGGTGCGGGGCGAGGTGCTGGAGACCCTGGCGCGGCTCGGGGCGGACGTGAAGGGCCACCGCCCCAGCGTGGAGGCGCTGCTGGTCGAGCCGTTCTACCTGGACCGCGAGGGCCGGGTGAAGAAGCGCGGGTGATCGCCGACCCGCGGCCCGGCGTGCAGGCACGGGATATCCGGGCGGAATCCGCCCGCGAGCCGCCACCGCTGTAATACACTCGCGCGCCGTGACGAAGGCCTCGGATCCCCAGCCGGACGGCTCGACGCCGCCGCCGTCCGCGCCCGCGGATGCCGGCCTCGGCGAGGGCGGCGGCCTGCTCGGCCGGTGGTTCGCGCCGGTCAAGATCCCCCGGGACGCGATCGCCACGCTCCGCGCGCTCGCCGCGCGCGGCAGCCTGGTGTTCGTGATGCGCTCGCCCGGCCTGCTCGGCTTCCTCTACCTGCGCTGGTTCCTGCGCCGCGCCGGCCTGCCGCCGCTCCGCGCCGCGCAGGGCTTCCACGGCGTCGCCGGCTGGCTGGCGCGGGTCCGGCGGACCCGCCGCGCCTTCGAGGACGCGGTGGCCGCCGGCGAGTCCGGCCTCGTCTTCCTCGGGCGGCCGGCCGCCGAGAGGGACCCGCTCGCGGCGCTGGTGCGGCAGCAGCGCGATCTCTTCCAGCCGGTGTTCCTCGTGCCGGTGCTGCTGGTGTGGAGCCGCCGGCCGCAGCGCCTGCAGGGGTCGATCTGGGACGTGCTCTACGGCTCGCCCGAGTCGCCGAGCGCCCTCGCGAACGCGATCGCGTTCCTCCGCGCGTTCCGGCGCGCGGTGTTCGACGTGGGGCGCGCGCTCGACCTCAAGGAGTACCTGGCCCAGCGCGCCGCCGAGCCCGACGCCTCGGTGGCGCTGCGCGTGCGCGGCGCGCTCCACCAGCACCTCGCCCGCGAGTTCCGCACCGCGGTCGGCCCGCCGCTCAAGGCGCCCTCCCGCGTGCGCGAGAAGGTCCTGCGCGACCGCTCGCTGCGCGCGGCCATCGAGGCGGTCGCGGCCGGGAGCGGCCGCCCCGCGCCAGCGGTGGTGGCCGAGGCCGAGAAGGACCTGCGCGAGATCGCGAGCAACTACGACCCGGTGTTCGTGGGCGTGATGCGGACGCTGCTGTCGTGGTTCTTCCGCCGGCTCTACACCAGCGTCGAGGTGGACGACGAGGGGTTGGCCCGGCTGCGCCGCGCCGCCGCCGACGCGCCCATCGTGCTCTGCCCCAGCCACAAGAGCCACGTGGACTACCTCGTGCTCTCGTGGCTGCTCTACGAGAACGGGATGACGCCCCCGCACATCGCGGCCGGCATCAACCTCGCGTTCTGGCCGTTCGGCGGGATCGCCCGCCGCGGCGGCGCGTTCTTCATCCGGCGCAAGGTGAAGGGCGACCGCGTCTACACCGCGGTGCTGCGCGCTTACGTGAAGCACCTGCTGCGCGATCGCTTCCCGCAGGAGTTCTACGTGGAGGGCGGGCGCAGCCGCACCGGCAAGCTCCTGTTCCCGAAGACCGGCCTGGTGTCGATGGAGGTGGACGCCTGGCTCGACGGCGCCGCCGACGACGTGCTGTTCGTGCCGGTGGCGATCGACTACGAGCGGCTCATCGAGGCCTCCAGCTACGCGAAGGAGCTGGCCGGCGGCGAGAAGCGCAAGGAGAGCCTGCGCGGCCTGCTCGGCGCGGCGCGCGTGCTCCTGCGCCGCTACGAGCGGCTCTACGTGCAGTTCGAGACGCCCATCTCGCTCCGCCAGCTGGCGGCGGAGCGGCTGGGCGCGCGCGCCGCCTCGCTGGCGGTGGACGAGGCCTGGGGCGGCGAGGCGGAGCGGCGCGCCGCGCCCGCCGCCGCCGCCGGGGCGGGCGAGGCCGCGGAGGCGAAGCGGCAGCTGGTGCAGGGGCTCGCCAACCGCATCGCGTACGGGATCAGCCGCGCCGTCACCATCACGCCGGTCGGGCTCGTGTCCGCGGCGCTGCTCTCGCACGTGCGGCGCGGCCTCGGGTCCGAGGAGGTGGCGCGGCGGGTCGAGCTGCTCCGCTACGTGGCGGCCGAGGGCGGCGCCCGCTTCGCGCGCGACCTCGCCGGCGCGCCCTCGGATCCGCGCCAGGCCGGCCCCATCGCCGACGCGGTGCGGCGGCTGGCGCAGGACGGGCTGGTGCGGGTGGAGGTGGCGGCGGGCGACACCATCTACCAGGTGGTGGACGAGAAGCGGCCGCTGCTCGACTACCACCGCAACGCGGTGATCCACCGCTACGTCGCGCCCGCGCTGGTGGCCGCCGCGGCGCGCGCCGGCGGGCCGGGCGGCTCGGCGGCCGCCGAGGTCCGCGAGCGGGCGCTGTGGCTCTCGCGGCTGTTCAAGCTCGAGTTCATGTACCGGAGCGGCGCGAGCTTCGACGAGATCTTCGAGTCGAACCTCGCGTTCCTGGTGCGGGTGCGGGCGGTGGACTGCGCCGCGGGCCGGGTGCTGCCCGGCCCCGAGACCACCGCCCTCGCCTTCCTCGCCGACCTGGTCCGGGCCTACCTCGAGGCGTACCACCTCGCCGCGGCGGCCGCCCTCGCCGCCCTCGGCTCCGACGCGCCGCGGCAGGCGCCGCTCGACCGCCGCGCGCTCGTCCGCGAGGCGATGGAGCGCGGCCGCGGCGAGTTCCTGTCCGGCCGGATCGCCGTCCGCGAGGCCGTCTCGAAGGCCACGCTGGAGAACGCGCTGGAGTGGCTCATCTCGCAGCGCGTCATCGCGGAGGAGGCGGGCAAGCTGAGGCTCGCCGGGCCGTCGTCGACCGCGGAACTCCGCGCCATCATGGACGGAATCGCTCCGCATCTGGCGATGTGAGAAGCGTTCCGCCCCTTCCCCACGGACCCGTGCTCGCGTTACTCTGCGCCACCCACAGCAGGTGTGTCGCAGCACTCTCGGTCGTACCCGCGCTTTCCGTGACAGCAGCAGGAACCTAGGAGGCTGAACGCATGTCGGATCGGATTCTCCACAAGGGCCTCAAGGCGAAGGTGATGTCCGCCGAAGAAGCCGCCGGGCTCATCCCCAACGGCGCCATCCTCGGCATGTCGGGCTTCACCGGCGCCGGCTATCCCAAGGCCGTGCCCATCGCGCTCTCCAAGCGCGCGATCGAGGAGCGGATGAAGGGCAAGGCCTTCAAGGTCACCGCCCTCACCGGCGCCTCGACCGGCCCCGAGCTCGACCAGGCCATGGGCCTGACGGAGTCGGTCAGCTTCCGCTTCCCGTACAACGGCGACGCCGTCATGCGGCAGAAGATCAACGAGGGCGTGATCGAGTACCAGGACATGCACCTGAGCCACGCCGGCTCGCTGGTGCGCTACGGGTACTACGGGCGCCCCGACAACAAGATCGACTTCGCCATCGTCGAGGTCACGAAGATCAAGGAGGACGGCTCGCTCGTCTTCTCGTCCTCGTGCGGCGCGAACACCGCCTACTTCGACGTCGCGGAGAAGTACATCCTCGAGGTCAACGAGTGGCAGGACGAGCGGCTCGAGGGGATGCACGACATCCTCAACGTCACCGGCCGCCACGGCGAGCGGACGCCGATCCCGGTCCTCCGGGCCGATGACCGCGTCGGGTCGCCCACGCTCAAGATCGACGTCTCGAAGGTCGCGGCGGTGGTGGTCACCAACAACCCCGACCGCAACGCGCCCTTCAAGGCCCCCGAGGCGGATCACAAGCGGATCGCCCAGCACATCCTCGACTTCCTCGACGGCGAGGTGAAGGCCGGCCGGCTCCCGAAGAGCCTCACCCCGCTGCAGTCGGGCGTCGGCAACATCGCGAACGCGGTGCTCGTCGGCCTGAACGAGGGGCACTTCGAGAACATGATGAGCTACACCGAGGTGATCCAGGACGGCATGCTGGACCTCCTCGACTCCGGCAAGCTCAAGATCGCGTCGGCGACGGCGTTCTCCGTCTCGCCCGAGGGCCAGGAGCGGTTCAACAAGAACATCGACCGCTACCGCAAGCAGATCATCCTGCGCCCGCAGGACGTGTCGAACCACCCCGAGGTCATCCGCCGCCTCGGCTGCATCGCGATGAATGGGTTCGTCGAGGCCGACATCTACGGCCACGTGAACTCGACCCACATCGTGGGCAAGGGCATCGAGAACGGCATCGGCGGGTCGGGCGACTTCGCCCGCAACTCGGCGTACACGATCTTCATGTCCCCGTCGGTCGCGAAGGGCGGGAAGATCTCGGCCATCGTCCCGTTCGCGTCGCACATCGACCACACGGAGCACGAGGTCAACGGCATCGTGACCGAGTACGGCTTCGCCGACCTGCGCGGGAAGAGCCCGAAGCAGAAGGCGAAGGAAGTCATCGAGAAGTGCGCGCACCCCGACTGGCGCCCGATCCTCTGGGACTACTACAACCGCTCGATGAAGAACGGCAGCTTCGGGAAGCACACGCCGCACATGCTCAAGGAGGCGTTCTCGTTCCACACGCGCTACCTCGAGACGGGCGACATGCGCCCGAAGAAGTAGCCGGACTCCGATAGCCCGTCGCACCCGCGGCGGCCGTCCTCCCGGGCGGCCGCCGCGCGCTTTTTCCGGCGGCGCGTCCCCGCCGCCGCGCTAGGCTCCCCGCATGCCCGAGCTCGACCTGCAGCGCGCGATGGACACCGCCCGCGCGGCGGCGGAGGCCGCCTCGGCGGCCAGCCTCGCCCACTTCCGCCGCGGCGTGCGCGTGGAGCGCAAGCCGGACCGCAGCCCGGTCACCGCGGCCGACCGCGAGTCGGAGGCGGCGGTGCTGGCGGTGGTGCGGGCCGCGTTCCCCGATCACGGCTTCCTGGGCGAGGAGACCGGCGAGCACGCCGGCGCCGGCGAGACCCGCTGGATCGTGGACCCGCTCGACGGGACGAAGGGCTTCACCCGCGGGCGCGGCTTCTGGGGCCCGCTGGTGGCCTGCGAGCACCGCGGCGAGATCGTGGCCGGGGCGATGGCCCTGCCCGCGCTGGGCGAGGTGTACTGGGCGGCCCGGGGCCTCGGCACCTGGCTGCGCGCCGGCGGCGCGGCCCCGGCGCGCCTGCGCGTCTCCGGGCTGGCCGCCTGGGAGGACGCCACGCTGTCGCTCGGCGAGCCGCACGTGCTGTTCCGCCCGCCCATGCTGGAGCGGGTGGCGGCGCTCGCGATCTCGGCGCAGGCGGCGCGCTGCTACGGCGACCTGGCCGGCTGCGCGCTGGTGCTGAAGGGCGAGGCCGAGGCGTGGGTCGAGGCCGGGGTGAACCTGTGGGACCTCGCCCCGCTGAAGATCCTGGTGGAGGAGGCCGGCGGCCGGTTCACCGACCTCGACGGGAGGCCGACGGTCGCGTCGGGGAGCTGCGTGGCGTCGAACGGCCTGGTGCACGACCACGTGCTGCGGGCGCTCGCGGCGCGGTGAGCAGCTTGCGGACGATGGGCCGCGTCGGGCTGCGCCGCAGCACCTCCTCGAAGCCGGCCGCGCGGAAGGTGGAGGCGAGGCCGGTGTAGAGGAACGCCGAGGCGGTCGCGCCGCGCGGGTCCACCGGGTAGGCCTCGAGGATGCTCGCGCCCGCCTCGCGGGCGTGGCGCTCGGCCGCGTCCACCAGCGCGCGGGTCACACCGCGCCGGCGGTGCGAGCGCGCCACGTAGAAGCAGGTGATCGACCAGACCGGCTCCGCGTCCACCGGGGCCAGGATCCGCGAGGCGCCGAGGCGCGGGTAGTCGGCGCGGGGCGCGAGCGCCACCCAGCCCACCGGCGTCTCGCCGTCGTAGGCGAGCAGCCCGGGGACGTCGCCCGCCGCGACGCGCCCCCTCAGCGCGCGGCGGTTGCCCTCCCCCTTGCCCGCGTCGAACGCGGCGCGCGGGAGCCGCCACCACATGCACCAGCAGCCGGCGCAGGCGCCGTTCGGGCCGAACAGCCGCTCCAGGTCGGCCCAGCGCTCCGGGCTGGCCGGGCGGATCTCCAGGCGCGCGCCGGTCATTGCACCCGCCGGAACAGGTCCACCACCGCGCCGGCCCGGCCGGCCACGCGGGCCCGCCCGCGGGCCCACTCGCGCAGCGCCTTGATCTGCTCCTCGTAGGTCCGGAACAGCGGGACGAGGTCCTGCGCCACGCGGCGGAGGTCGGCGGTCTCGAGCTCGCGCCCGAGCGCGTAGGCGCGGTGCAGCGCCCCGATCACCACCTGCTCCAGCTCCGCGCCGGAGTAGTCGGCGCACAGCTCGGCGATGGCCGCCACGTCCACCGCCCCCGGCTCGCGGCCGCGGCGGCGCAGGTGCAGCGCCAGGATCTCGCGGCGCGCCTCCGCGTCCGGGAGGTCCACGAAGAACAGCTCGTCGAAGCGCCCGCGGCGCAGCAGCTCCGGCGGCAGCCGCGAGACGTCGTTGGCGGTCGCCACCACGAACACCGGCCCCCTGCGCTCCTGCAGCCAGGTGGAGAACGCGCCCAGCAGGCGCGCCGCGCGCGGCTCGCCGCCGTCGCCGGGCGCGCTGCCCGCGAACCCCTTCTCGATCTCGTCCACCCAGAGCGCCACCGGCGCGAGCGCCTCCGCCGCCTCCAGCGCGCGCGCCAGCCCCTCCTCGGCGCCGGACTGCGCGCCCAGCACCCGCGGGAGGTCGAGCCGCAGCACCGGCACGCCCAGGCGCGCCGCCGCGGCCTTGGCCGCCAGCGACTTTCCGCAGCCCTGCACGCCGACGAGCAGCACGCCGCGCGGCGGCGGGAGCCCGAAGCGCGAGGCGTCCGGGTCGAACGCGAGCGCGCGCTCGTCCATCCAGCCCTTGAACGCGCCGAGCCCGCCCAGGTCCTCCGGGCGCTCCGTCGCGTCCACCAGCTCGAGGCCGAGGTCGCGCGCGAGCAGCCGCTTCTTCTCGGCCGCCACCGCGCCGATGCCCTCCGGCCCCAGCGCCGCGTCCCGGCGCAGCGCGCGGGTGAACGCGCGGCGGGCCTGCGCCTCCGAGAGCCCGCGGGCCGCCACCAGCGCGCGGTGGCGCACCTCCGCCGGCAGCGGCGGCGGCGCGGCCGGGTGCGCGAGGCCCGCCTGGACCACCTCCAGGAGCGCGCCCAGCTCGGCGTCGTCGGGCAGCGGCACGCGGATCACCGCGGCGTCGGTGCCGAGCCCGTCCGGCAGCGCCAGGCGCGGGGCCACCACCGCTAGGCACCGCCCCTCGGCGGCCATGCGGGGCAGCGCGTCGCGGAGCTGGCGCGCGACCGCCGGCGAGGCGAGCGCGTGGTGGAAGTCGAGCGCCACCGCCAGGAACGGCGCCGGCGCGCGCAGGAGCGCGTCGAGCAGCGCCGCCGGCTCCTTGGCGCCCGGCGCCAACGGGTCGAGCCCGCGGTGCGAGGACCACACCGCGCAGCGCGCGTCGAAGGCGGCGGCCGCCGCCTGGCAGGCGGCCACGGCGCGGTCCTCCTCCGGCGTGACCAGGTAGAGGATCGGGGTGCCCGCCGACCACAGCTCGGCGATCTCGGAGGAGACGCTCATGGCTCGCTCACCGGGGGGACGGGGATCCGCGCCGTCCCGCTCACGGCGCCGCCTCGGCGTCGGCGGTGGCGCGCATCGCCTCCTCGAAGGACGTGACGCCCGCGGCCACCTTGCGCACCGCGTGATCGCGGAGCGGGCGCAGCCCGTCCTGGCGGGCGGTGCGGAGCAGCGCCTCGGGCGTGGCGCCCTCCGCCACCAGGTGGCGCAGGCGCGCGTTGACTGGGAGGACCTCGAAGATGCCGCTGCGCCCGTAGTAGCCGGTGAAGCGGCACTTCGGGCAGCCGCGGCCGCGGCGGGCCAGCAGCTTGCCGGCGTGGTCCTCGGGATGCGGCACGCCCAGCGCGTGCACCTCGTCGGCGGTGAGCGGCACGTCCTCGGCGCAGGACGGGCACACCTGCCGGACCAGCCGCTGCGCGGCGATGCCGGTGAGCGTGGCGGCGATGAGGAAGCTCGGCACGCCCAGGTCGCGCAGGCGGGCCACCGCGCTGACCGTGTCGTTGGTGTGCAGCGTGGTCAGCACCATGTGCCCGGTGAGCGCCGCCTGCACCGCCTGGGCGGCGGTCTCGGCGTCGCGGACCTCGCCCACCATCACCACGTCCGGATCCTGGCGCAGCACGTGGCGCAGCGCCTCGGCGAAGCCGGTGCCGGTCTTCTGGTTGGCGGCGATCTGGTTGAAGTCCTCGTGGACCATCTCGATGGGATCCTCGATGGTCACGACGTTCACCTCCGGCGAGGCGAGCGCCTGCAGCGCCGAGTAGAGCGTGGTGGTCTTCCCGCTGCCGGTGGGGCCGGTCACGATCACCAGGCCGTGCGGCCGCAGCAGCCAGCGCTCGAACTGGTCGCGCTCGTCGGGGAGGAACCCCAGCTCGGAGAGGTCGCGCACCAGCACGGTCGGGTCGAGGACGCGGATCACGACCTTGTCGCCGAAGGTGGTGGGGACGGTGGAGACGCGCAGCTCCATCTCGGCGTCGCCGCGGGCGGTGCGGATGCGCCCGTCCTGCGGGCGCTTCAGCGCGATGTCGAGCCGGCTCATGATCTTGAACCGGTTGGCGATGGCGCCGTGCACGGCCTTGGGGATGCGATGGACCGGGTGGAGCACGCCGTCGATCCGCATGCGGATGATCGACTCCTCCCGCCGCGGCTCGAGGTGGATGTCGCTGGCGCGCTGCTCGAACGCGTAGTGCAGCAGGTACTCGACCGCCGCGACCACCGGCTCGCTCGACGCCTCCAGCGCGTCGATGCCGGACAGGTTCACGAACTGCTCGAGGTTGGTGACGTCCGGGGCGCCGGCGCCGCCCTCCAGCTCGACGCGCGCCTGCGAGATCTGCTGGCGGAAGCCGTAGACCTCGGCGATGGCGCGGTGGATGTCGGAGGGCGAGGAGAGGACCGGCTCGACCTCGGCGCCGGTCAGGCCGCGCAGGTTCTCGAGCAGCTCCCGGTCGAACGGGTTCGCGGCCGCCACCACCAGCGAGCCGTTGCGGCGCTCCAGCGGGAGCACCGCGTGCTTGCGCGCGAACGGGCGCGACAGCGTCCGGGTGATGAGCTGGGCGTCGAGCTTCAGCGGGTCGATCTTGCGGTAGGGGATCCCCACCGCCTTGGCCACCGCCTGCGTGGCCTTGTCCTCGTCCACCAGCTCGGCGTCGCGCCGGGCGTCCGGGAACTCGAACGAGGCGAGCACCTCGACCGGCGAGAGCTCGGCGCGCCGCAGCGCCCGCCCGCCGCTGCGGGAGGCGCCGTCGCGGAGCAGGCGCGCGCGCTGCACGCCCTCGCGGGTGGTGGCGGTGCGGCGCGCGTCGTCGGTGAGGATCCCCTCCCTGGCGAGGAGATCGGCGACGAACTCGAGGGTGTAGTCGGTGGCGCGGTAGGTCCTTGGCACGCCGCGGGATTCTACCGCGGCGCCGGCGCGCGACCCAGCGCGCGCACCGGCCGGCGTGTGGGTGCGGCGACGCCGGCGTGCGCGCGCCTCGGCGAAGGGTTCCTGGGAGGGGGACTCGCCCGACCGGGCGAGCGGCTCAGATGCCTCAACCGACCGGGCCGCAGCCGCGCGCGGGCGCGCCGCCGCCGTCCGAGCCGGTCCGCGCCGCCGCGGGCCGCGACATCTGCCGGGACACCTCGCGTCCGTTGCACGCCGGGCACGCGACCTCGGCCTCGTCGGACCGCCGGATGATGAGCGTCTCGAAGGACTTGCCGCAGCGGGCGCAGGCGTACTCGTAGATGGGCATCGCGCGGGGTGGGAGCCGGTCCGGGCCGGAAGGGTTCAGCCGCGGGCGGGCGCCGGCCGCCCCCCGTCCGGCGGCGCCCGGCGCTCCCGCAGCACCTCCCCCGCCTCGGCCTCGATGGTGCTGCGCGCCAGGGTGATGGCCGCGATGACCAGCACCGCCATGGCGGCCAGCATCGCCACGCCCAGGCCGAACACCAGCACCGGCAGCTCCGGCGGGACCGCCCAGTACGCCTGGGCCAGCCACAGCAGGGAGGTGACCACGAACGCGAAGAGCGCGCCGTAGTTGAGCAGCAGCGCCCGCGAGTAGAGGCCGTGGCGGCGGTCCAGCACCTCGACCTGCTGCGCCAGCGTCGCCCGCCGCGCCGCGTGCGGCGGGAGCCCGCGCCACTCGCGCGCCAGGTCGCGGAGCCGCGCGGCCATGCGGGCGGTCTGGTTGTCGAGGCCGAGCGCGATGAGCCCGCAGGCGGAGACCATCACCGCCGGCGTCACCGCCGCCGCGATCTGCTGGAGCGCGCCCACCGGCGTCCAAGATGCACACGGGCGGGCGCGCCGCCGGGCCGCTCCCCTCCCCCGCGGGCGGGGGACCGGGCGCTACCGGCGCCGGCCGCCCTTGCCGGCGCGGGCCGGGCGCCGGGCGCGGGGCGCCTCGGGCGCGGACGGGCCCGGCGTGCCCATGAGCCGCGCGCGGTCCCGGTCGTACAGGCGGATCGCGTCGCGCAGCACCTCGAGCGCCTCGGAGCGCCCCTGCGGTGCGCGGACCAGCACCTTCTTGTTCTCGAGCGCCTTGTAGTCCTGGAAGAAGCGCTGCAGCTCGCGCAGGCGGTGCTGCGGCAGCTCGGAGACGTCCGAGTAGTCGGCGTAGTTCGGGTCGTCGGCGTGGACGGCGATGAGCTTGTCGTCCTGGCCCTTGTCGTCGCGCATCTGCATCACGCCGATCACCTTCGCCTGCATGATGGCGAGCGGCTGGATCTGCTCGGAGCAGAGCACCAGGATGTCGAGCGGGTCGCCGTCGTCGCAGTAGGTGCGCGGCACGAAGCCGTAGTTCGCCGGGTAGTGCACCGCGGAGAACAGGATCCGGTCCACGAGCAGCAGCCCGGACTTCTTGTCCAGCTCGTACTTCACCTTCGAGCCGGTGGGGATCTCGATGATGGCGGGGATCGGATCCTCGACGAAGCGAGGCAGCTCCACGTCGTGCCACGGGTGGTAGGCCACTGCGGTGAGTCCTTTCAGGGGCGCGGGCGCGCCGGATCAGATGCCCGCGCCGTGCGCGAAGCGCTGCTCCCGGACCTCGGCCTGGGTGACGCGGCTGCCGGGCGGCAGGCTGGAGGTGACCCAGACGTTGCCGCCGACCGACGACCCCTTGCCGATGGTGATCCGGCCGAGGATGGTGGCGCCGGCGTATACCACGACGTCGTCCTCGACGATGGGGTGCCGATCGATTCCCTTGATCGGGTTGCCGTTCTCGTCCAGCGGGAAGCTCTTCGCGCCCAGGGTGACGCCCTGGTACAGCCGCACCCGGTCGCCGATGATCGAGGTCTCGCCGATCACCACGCCGGTGCCGTGGTCGATGAAGAAGCGCTCGCCGATCCGCGCGCCGGGGTGGATGTCGATGCCGGTGAGCGTGTGCGCGTGCTCGGTGATGATGCGCGGGATGAGCGGCACGCCCAGCACGTGGAGCTCGTGGGCGATGCGCTGGTTGGTCACCGCCATCATGCCCGGGTAGGCGAAGATGGCCTCGTCGCGGCTCTTCAGCGCGGGGTCGCCCTCGTAGGTGGCCTCGACGTCGGAGGCGACCAGGCGACGGATCTCCGGGACGCGCGCGAGGAACGCCTTGGTGATCGCCTGCGCCTCCTCGAAGCAGTGCGTGCAGCCGTTCAGGTCGTGCCGCTCGGTGAACGCGAACCCGCGCCGGATTTGCTCCTCCAGCGCGCGCATGGCGCGGGCCAGGGTGGCGCCCACGAAGTAGTGCAGGCTCTCGTCGTGCAGGTCGCTGGTCCCGAAGTAGCCCGGGAACAGCACCGCCCGCAGGTCCTCCACCACCCGGATCACCGCCTCGCGCGACGGCAGCGTCACCCGCCCGCCGGCGCCGAACGCCGCCGCCGCGTCGCGGCAGAGCGCGTCCACCACCGGCGCGAGCGCCACCTGGTCCACCGCCGGAGCCGCCGGAGCCTTCACGCCGTCGCTCACTTCACGTCCTCCCAGAGCCAGGTCGAGAGGTAGCGCTCCCCGGTGTCCGGCAGGACCGCCACCACCAGCTTGCCCGCGTTCTCCGGCCGCCGCGCGACCTCGCGCGCGGCCCAGGCCACCCCGCCGTCGGAGATGCCGGAGAGGAGCCCCTCCTCGCGGCAGAGCCGCCGGGCCATGTCGCCGGCGTCCTCGTGACGCACGGTGACGATCTCGTCGAGGAGCTTGGTGTCCAGCACCTTCGGCACGAACCCGGCGCCCCAGCCCTGGATCTTGTGCGGCCCGGGCTTGCCGCCGGAGAGCACCGGCGAGTCGGCCGGCTCGGCGGCCACGATGCGGATGGACGGCTTGCGCGGCTTCAGCACCTGCGCGCAGCCGGTCACGGTGCCGCCGGTCCCGGTGGCGCACACGAGCACGTCCACCTCGCCGTCGGTGTCGCGCCAGATCTCCTCGGCGGTGGTGCGCCGGTGGACCTCGGGGTTGGCCGGGTTCTCGAACTGCTGGAGGACGAGGTACCGCGGGTCCTTCGCGGCGAGCTGCTCGGCGCGCTGGATGGCGCCCTTCATGCCCTCGGGGCCGGGCGTCAGGATGAGCTCCGCCCCGAGCGCCGCCAGCAGCTTGCGCCGCTCGATGCTCATGGTCTCGGGCATGAGGAGCGCGAGCTTGTAGCCCTTGGCCGCCGCGACGCACGCCAGACCGATGCCGGTGTTGCCGCTGGTCGGCTCGAGCAGGATCGTGTCCGGCTTGATCCTCCCCTCGCGCTCGGCCGCCTCGATCATCGACAGGCCGATGCGGTCCTTCACGCTGCCGGCCGGGTTCTGCATCTCCAGCTTGGCCGCGACCACCGCCCCCGCCCCGTCCATCACGCGGTTCAGCCGCACCAGCGGCGTGTTGCCGATGAGCTTCGTGACGTCGTCCGCGATCCGCATGTCGTCTCCTCGGGAGCCCGACCTTATCAAACCGGCCGGTCGCCGTCCGACTTAAGCGGCGGGCTCCGGGGACGCATCCTCGTCGGCCAGCGCGGCGTCGATCTCGGCCTCGGTGGCGGCGACCACCGCCTCCGGGCTCGCGTCGGCGGGACCCCCGGCGGGCGCGGCGTCCGGCGCGCCGGGCGGCGCGTCGGCGGCGACCGGCGGCGCGTCCGGCCGGTGGAAGAACGCGTGGACGGCCGCCGCCTGCCTCGGCCCGAAGCCCTCCACCTGCGCGATCTCCTCCGGCGTCGCCTCCCGGACCCGGCGCAGCGCGCCGAAGTGGCGCAGCAGCGCCCGCTTGCGGCCCTCGCCGATCCCGGGGATCTCCTCGAGCACGCTCTGGAAGTTGCGCTCGCGGCGCAGCTTGCGGTGGAACGTGATGGCGAAGCGGTGCGCCTCGTCGCGCAGGCGCGCCAGCAGGAACAGCTCGGCGGAGTTCTGCCGGAGCACCACCGGGTCCTTGCGGCCGGGCAGGAACACGCGCTCCGGGCTGCGCGCCAGCTCGGACACGAAGCCCTTCTCCGCCGCCTCGGCGGCGTCCGCGAGGCGCGCCTCCGCGCGCCGCCCGCGCCGCGCCACCACCCGCGCCGTCCCGAGCGCCGGGCCGTCCACCAGCCGGCTCTTGGCGAGCCCCACCAGCTCCACGAACGGTGCGTCGGGGTTGCCCGGCGACGGGCGCGTCGGCACGCCCAGGTCCTTCGCCGCCGCCAGCGCCGCGTTGAGCTGGCCCTTGCCGCCGTCGATGACGATCAGGTCCGGGAGCTGCCCCTCCCCCAGCGCCCGCCGCAGCCGGCGGGTGATGACCTCGTGCAGCATGGCGAAGTCGTCCTGCCCCGCCACCGCCTTCACCTTGTACCGGCGGTAGTTGGCCTTGTCCGGCTCGCCGTCCTTCATCGACACGCCCGAGCCGACCGCGAGGGCGCCCTGGAACGTCGAGATGTCGTAGCACTCCATCCAGCGCGGCGGCCGCGCCAGGTGGAGCGCCTTCGCGAGGGAGGCCAGCGCCTGCTCTCGCCGCTCGTCGTGCTCGTGCCAGGCCCGGAACCCCTGCTCCGCGTTGCGGCGGGCCACGTCGAGCAGGTCGGCCTTCGCGCCGCGCTGCGGGGTGAGCAGCCGGACGCGCCGCCCGCGCCGCTCCGAGAGCACGTCGGCGAGCGCCTCGGCCTGGACCGGCTCGAGCGGCACCAGGATCTCGTCCGGCGCGTCGGTGTGCTCGTAGTAGAGCGAGAGGAACGAGGACAGGATCTCCTCGGCGGGGAACTCCTGCTCGCGGAACGGGTGCGCCTGCGCGTCCTGGAGCTTGCCGGCGCGCATGGAGAGCACCTGCACCACCAGGTCCGGCCCCTCGCGGTAGAGGCCGATGACGTCGCGGTCGCCGCGGTCCGACATCAGCACCCGCTGCTTCTCCAGGCTCCGCTCGACCGCCTGGAGCTGGTCGCGCAGCCGCGCCGCCTCCTCGAACCGCAGCCCCTCCGCGGCGCCCGCCATGCGGCCGCGCAGGCGCTCCACCAGCTCGCCCTCGCGGCCCTCCAGGAACTCCACCGCGTCCTCGACCGACTGCCGGTACTCCTCCGCGGGCACCTCGTAGACGCACGGCGCCGGGCAGCGGTGGATCTGGTACAGGATGCACGGCCGCTTGCGGTGGTCGAAGACGTGGTCGCTGCAGGTGCGGAGCTGGAAGTGGCGGTTCACCATCCGAAGCGTCTCGCGGATGGACGAGGCCGAGGAGTACGGGCCGAAGTAGCGCGCCCCCGGCTGCCGCTTCTCCCGCGCCCGCCGCACCTCCAGGCGCGGGTACGGGTGGCGCTCGTCCAGCTTCAGGACGATGAAGTCCTTGTCGTCGCGCAGCCGCACGTTGAAGCGCGGCCGGTGCTTCTTGATGAGCTCGTTCTCGAGGAGCACCGCCTCCTTCTCGGAGCGGGTGACGATCACCTCGAGGTCGCCGAGCAGGTCGTCGAGCAGCGCCACGAACGCGCGCTGGTCGCCCCGACCCGGGTCGAAGTAGGAGCGCACGCGCGAGCGCAGGCTGGACGCCTTGCCGACGTAGACCACCTCGCCGGCCCGGTCCTTCATCAGGTAGCAGCCCGGCTCGGCGGGCAGCTCGTCCAGCTTCCTGCGCAGGTTCGCGTCCATCCGGGCAAGGAATTACCCGGAAACGGCGCGCGGATCACGCCCGTCCGCACGGACGGGCGGCGGGCGGACGCCCGTGCGGCGCCCGCCCGCCGGTCCGCTACCGCAGCGCCGCGGCGACGGCCTCGACCTGCGCGGCGGAGAGGTCCTTCAGGCCGGCCATGGAGCCGAGCCCGGCGATCGCGGCGGAGATCTGCGCCGCGGTGCGGCCCCGGACCGCCGAGCCGGCCAGGGGGCCGTGGCAGGCGGCGCAGCGGGCCGCGTACAGCGCCGCGCCGTCCAGCGCCGGGTCGGCGGTCGGGCCGGAGGGGACGCGGGCCGCGACCTGCTCGGCGGTGAACGAGGCGCCGTAGTGGTACACGATCTCCGCCCCGCCGTAGCCGGCGCCGCCGCCGGGCAGGTGCTCCGCCTCGACGAACGCCGGGTGCGGCTGCGCGTTCACGAACGCCGCCACGTCGAGCGCCTCCTGGTCGGTGAGCGTCAGCTCCTCCGCCGGCGGCATGTTGAACTGGATCCAGCTGCCCGCCTGGACGTTGTTCGCCATCCCCGCGCCCCGGTTGTACGCGCGCTCGCCCCAGACCGGCGGCGCGCCCACGAGGCCCTCCCCGTGCACGCCGTGGCACGGCGCGCAGCGCGAGTCGTAGATCGACGCGCCGTTCGCGGCCACCGCCTTGCCGGCGAGGGCCATGGCCTTGATGGCCGGGTTGGGGAAGGACCGGTTCAGCGAGGAGACGGCGCGGTCCGGGTCCGGCTGCAGCGGGAAGCCCTGCGACAGCCAGTTGATGTACGAGACGATCGCGAGCAGCGCCTCCGAGTTCTCCGGGAGCCGCGTCCCGTTCATGCTGCGCATGAAGCAGCCGTTCACGCGATCCTGCAGCGTGATCACGCCGCCGTCGCGGTCGTTGAACGCCGGGAACGACGCGGCGGCGCCGATGAAGGTGGAGGCGATGGCCTTCTTCCTCCCCGCGTCCAGGTGGCAGGAGCTGCAGGTGAGCCCGGACGCCCCGACGTACGGGGCCGTGAGCGGGTGCGTGTTCGTCTCGCGCAGCAGCCTCTCGCCGAGCTCGATCATGTAGGCGAGCTCCTGCCGCGCGCCGGTGCTCTGCGGGAGCGCCGAGGGCGGGTCGGGCATCGCCGCCACCTCGGCCCGGCGGGCGGCGAGGTACGCCGCCTGCGGATCCGCCGGCGCAGGCGCCGGCTGCGGGTCCGCGGGGGACGGCGCCGGGGCGGCGGCGCGCGAGCGCGACTCGCTGCAGGCCGCGAGGGAGAGGATCGCCGCGACGAGCGCGGCGGACCGGGCTGCACGGAGCATGGTGGCCTCCTTCGCCGGGCGGGGCGCCGGCGTGGCCCGCCTCGCGGGCACGGCCGGTGCCTCTTTCCAGGCGCGTGCCGCCGGGGCGCTGGTGGTAAGCTCCCGCCGCCCCAAGCGGATTTTTACCGCACGCCGCCGGGGCGGCACCGGAGGGTTGCAGGATGCAACGCGAGGACGCGCCGAGGTTGCAGGAGCGCAACGGTCCCGCCCGCCGTGCCGGGATCGGCGCCCGGATGCTGGCGACGATGCTGGGGGTGGGCATCCCGTCCTTCGTCGCGTTCTCGCTCGTCGTGCTCGGCGTCGCAGAGGGCCTGCTGCGCAGCCGCACCGAGTCGCACATCCGGACGCTCGCCGCCGGATCCGCGCGCGAGGTCCAGGAGCTGGTCCGGCACGGCGAGCGCACCGCGGCCGCCCTGGCCGCCTCCCCCGAGGTCGCCGCCGCGCTCGCGGCCGCGGAGCGGGGCCCGACGGACGGCGCCGCCTTCGCGGCGGTGACGGCGAGCTTCCTGGCGGCCCAGCGGCTCGACCCGGCCCTGCAGGCCGTCCGCGTCGTCGACGCCGAGGGGAGCGAGGTCCTCAAGGTGCGCGAGGGCAAGGTCAGCGCCGCCACCTCGGCGCGGCGCGGGCCGCTCGGCCTGCCCGCCATCCAGTCGATCCGCGGCCGTCCGTTCTTCGAGGAGGCGGTCCGCGCGGCGCCCGGGACCGTGATCGTCTCGAACCTGGAGCGCGGCCGGGTGGAGGGCGAGGAGGCGTGGTGCCCCGCCATGGTCCGCTTCGCGACGCCGCTGTCGTTCCCGTCCGGCGCCCGCGCCGGCGTGCTGGTCGTGAACGTCTGGGGCGCCCAGGTCGGCGCCCTGCTGAACCGGCTCATCCCGCCGGAGCAGGGCTCCGCGTTCCTGGTGGAGCGGAACCTCGCCGACCCGGAGCGCTCCGGCATCTACCTGTTCCACCCCGACGGCGGCTGCGAGTTCGGCAACCAGACCGGGACGCACGTCACCGCCTGGAAGCAGTACCCCGGGGACGTGGTCCGGTCGTGGATGGCGAGCGACGCCGGGCTCGGCGTCCAGCCCGGGACCGGCGACCTCCTCGCGCACGTCTACTACTCGCCCTACGCGCGCGAGGACCGCGGGTGGGTGATCGTGCTGGCGGCGCGCGAGGCGCACTTCGCGCGGCCGGTGGCGCGGCTGCGCGCGACCGTGGTCGGGCTCTCGGTGGTGGTGCTCGCCGGCATGGTGCTCGCCGCCCTGCTCATGTCGCGCACGCTCACCCGGCCGCTGCGGTCGCTCGCCGACGGCGTCCGGCGCCTGGGCGAGGACCTCTCGGTGCGCGTGCCGGTGGGCGGCGGCCGCGAGATCGCGGTGGTGGGCGAGGCGGTGAACCGGATGGCCGCGGTGATGCGGGAGCACCTCGCCGAGCGCGAGCGCTCCGAGCGGCAGCTCCGCGAGACCGAGAAGCTCGCCTCGATCGGCGAGATGGCGGCCGGCCTCGCCCACGAGCTCAACACGCCGCTCTCCAACATCCGGGCGCTCGCGTCGCTGGCGAAGCGGGACCTCGAGGCCGGGCCGGCCGACCCGCGGGCGCTCTCGCAGGACCTCGCCGACGTGACCGAGCAGACGCGCCGCTGCAGCGCCATCATCCAGGGGCTGCTCCGCTTCGCGCGGCGGCAGCCGCCCGCGCTCGCCGCCCACGACGTGGACGCGCTGGTGCAGGGCGCGCTGGAGCTGGTCCGGCTGCGGGCCGAGGGCAAGGGCGTGGCGCTCGCGTTCCAGCCCGGGCCGGCGCGGCCGGCGGTGGTGGACGCCGCGCAGCTCGAGCAGGTGTTCGTGAACCTGCTGCTGAACGCGATCGACGCCTCCGGCCCGGGCGGCCGGGTCGAGGTGTCGACCGCGGCCGCGGACGGCCGCGTCTCGGTGCGCGTGACCGACCACGGCGCCGGCATCGACCCCGAGCACCTGCCCCGCATCTTCGACCCGTTCTTCACGACCAAGGAGGTCGGCCAGGGCACCGGGCTCGGCCTCTCGGTCAGCTACGGCATCGTGCGGAGCCACGGCGGCGCGCTGCGGGTGGACTCGGCCCCGGGCCGCGGCGCGACGTTCACCGTCGAGCTCCCGGCGGAGGCCGCCTGATGGCCCGCGTGCTGGTGGTCGACGACGATCCGGTCGCGCAGCGCGTGCTGGTGCGGCTGCTCTCCCCGGCGCACGAGGTGCGCGCGTTCGGCGACCCCGCCGCGGCGCTGCGCCACCTCGCCGATCACGGCGCCGACGCCGTGCTCACCGACCTCCGGATGCCCGGCATGGACGGTATCCAGGTCCTGGCGCGGGCGCGCGAGCTCGACCCCGAGGTGCTGGTGTTCGTGATCACCGGCCACTCCTCGCTCTCGAGCGCCGTCGAGGCGATCAAGCGCGGCGCGGAGGACTACCTGGCGAAGCCGTTCGAGCCGGAGGACGTGGCGCTCCGCCTCGACCGCGCGCTGGAGCGGCGGCGCCTCGTCGCCCGGGTGCGGCTGCAGGAGGAGGCGGCGGCGCCCGGCGGCCCGGAGGGCGTGGTCCTGTCGGCGCACCCGCGCATGGCGCCGCTCCTGGAGATCGCCCGGCGGGCGGCGCGCACCGACTCGACCGTGCTGATCCAGGGCGAGACCGGCGTCGGGAAGGAGGTCTTCGCCCGGCTGCTGCACGCGTGGAGCCCGCGGGCCGGGCGCGCGTTCGTGCCGGTCGACTGCGGCGCGCTCTCGGCGACGCTGCTGGAGAGCGAGCTGTTCGGGCACGAGCGCGGCGCGTTCACCGGCGCGGTGACCCGGCGCGCCGGGTACTTCGAGGCGGCGGACGGCGGGACCATCCTGCTCGACGAGATCGGCGCGACCACGCCGGCGTTCCAGGTGCGGCTGCTGCGCGTGCTGCAGGAGCGGACGGTGCAGCGGGTGGGCGGCACCGCGCCCATCCCGGTGGACGTGCGCGTGATCGCCGCCACCAACGAGCCCCTGGAGCGCGCCGCGCGCGAGGGGCGCTTCCGGCAGGACCTGTACTACCGGCTCGGCGTGGTGACGCTGCCGATCCCGCCGCTGCGCGAGCGCCGCGAGGACGTCCCCGCGCTGGCCGGGCACTTCCTGCGCAAGCACCGGCACGTGAACCCCGCCGTCACCGGGATCTCGCCGGAGGGGCTCGCCAAGCTCGCCGCCTACGACTACCCCGGCAACGTCCGGGAGCTCGAGAACGTGATCGAGCGCGCCCTGATCCTCGAGCCCGGGCCGCTCCTGTCGCCTGCCTCGCTGCTGGTCGGCCCCGCGGCCTCGCTGGCCGGCGCCGCGGGGGCGCCGGAGGACGCGGAGCCGGAGGCGCCCGGGCCGCTCGCCATGGACGACGCGGAGCGCGAGCACGTCCTGCGCGTGCTGGAGCGCTGCGGGGGCCGGCGCGCCGAGGCGGCGCGGGCGCTCGGGATCGACAAGTCCACCCTGTGGCGCAAGCTGAAGCGCTGGGGCGTCCAGGACTGAGAGCACGTGAACCAATCCCCTCCCGTCGCCGCGGCGGCCGATCCGCGTCGCATCGCGTCGTTGCTCCTCCCTCACATGCCGACGGGCATGCTCGGTCGTCGCGCCTCGCGCTGCTCGCGTCTCGACCGCCTGGCTCGGTCCGCGGATTGATTCACGCGCTCTGAGGGCTCAGCGCCGGCGCCGGCGCTGCATGGGCCGCTTCGCCCCGCGCAGCTTGCCCATCGCGGCCGCGCTCGCCACCGCGCCGCTCCCGAGCGAGCCCCTCGACCCGGCGGCGCGCGCCGGCAGCCCGAGCTGCAGGTCCTTCAGCGCCTGCACCCGGTCGCGCAGCTGCGCCGCCTTCTCGAACTCGAGCGCGCGGGCGGCGTCCTGCATCTCCCGCTCGAGCGCCGCGACGATCTCGGGGAGCTGCTCGGGCCGGTACTCCGCGCCCTCCTCGGCCGCGAGCGGCACGGTGACGTAGTCCGCCTCGACCACCGCCATCCCGAGGTCGCTGATGTTCCGCTTCACCGTGGTGGGCGTGATCCCGTGCTCGGCGTTGTAGCGCTCCTGGATCTCGCGGCGCCGCGTGGTCTCGTCGATGGCCTGGCGCATCGAGGCGGTGATCGCGTCGGCGTAGAGCAGCACCCGGCCGTTCACGTTGCGCGCGGCGCGCCCGATGGTCTGGATGAGCGACACCGAGGAGCGCAGGAAGCCCTCCTTGTCCGCGTCCAGCACCGCCACCAGCGAGACCTCGGGGATGTCGAGCCCCTCGCGCAGCAGGTTGATGCCGATGAGCACGTCGAACTCGCCGCGGCGCAGGTCGCGGATGACCGCGCTCCGCTCGAGGGTGTCGATGTCCGAGTGCAGGTAGCGGCAGCGCACGCCCACGTCGGTGAAGTACTCGGTGAGGTCCTCGGCCATGCGCTTGGTGAGCGTGGTCACGAGCACCCGCTCCCCCGCCTCGGCGCGCTTGCGCACCTCGCCGAGCAGGTCGTCCACCTGCGAGCCCACCGGGCGGACCTCGATCTGCGGGTCCACCAGGCCGGTGGGGCGGATGAGCTGCTCCACCACCACGCCCTGCGCCTTCTCCAGCTCGTAGGCGGCGGGCGTGGCCGACACGTAGACGGCCTGCCGGACCAGCGCCTCGAACTCCTCGAACTTGAGCGGCCGGTTGTCGAGCGCCGACGGGAGCCGGAACCCGAACTCGACCAGCGTCTCCTTGCGCGAGCGGTCGCCCCGGTACATCGACCCGATCTGCGGGACGGTCTGGTGCGACTCGTCGATGACGAGCAGGAAGTCGTCCGGGAAGTAGTCGAGGAGGCACGGCGGCGGGTCGCCCGCCTTCCGTCCGGAGAGCCAGCGCGAGTAGTTCTCGATGCCGGGGCAGAAGCCCATCTGCTCCAGCATCTCGAGGTCGAACATCGTCCGCTGCTCGAGCCGCTGCGCCTCCACCAGCTTGTTCGCCGCCTTCAGCTCGCCGAGCCGCTCGCGCAGCTCCTCCCGGACGCCGGAGATGGCGCGCGCCCGGACGTCCGGCGCCGAGACGTAGTGGCTGTTCGGGAAGATCGCGACCTTGTCCAGCTCGGCGAGCGTGACGCCGCGGAGCGGGTCGAACTCGTGGATGGACTCGACCACGTCGCCGAAGAACTCGATGCGGACGGCGCGGTCCTCCTCGTACGGCGGGAACACCTCGATGGTGTCGCCGCGCACCCGGAACGTGCCGCGGTGGAAGTCGAGGTCGTTCCGCTCGTACTGGATGTCGATGAGCGAGCGGATGAAGCGGTCGCGCAGGAACTCCTGCCCGCGCTCGAGCCGCTGCAGGAGCCCGTGGTACGCCTCGGCGGTGCCGAGGCCGTAGATGCAGGACACCGAGGCCACGATGAGCACGTCGTTCCGGGTGAGCAGCGCGTGCGTCGCCGCGTGCCGCATCCGGTCGATCTCGTCGTTGATGGACGAGTCCTTCTCGATGTAGGTGTCGGTCGAGGGGACGTACGCCTCGGGCTGGTAGTAGTCGTAGTAGCTGACGAAGTAGTGCACCGCGGCGGTCGGGAAGAGCTCCTTGAACTCCGCGTAGAGCTGGGCCGCCAGCGTCTTGTTGTGGGCGATGACGAGCGTCGGGCGCTTCACCTGGGCGACCACGTTCGCGACCGTGAAGGTCTTCCCGGAGCCGGTGACGCCGAGCAGCACCTGGTGGCGCTCGCCGCGGCGCAGGCCGTCGGTCAGCTCGGTGATGGCCCGGGGCTGGTCGCCGGTGGGCTGGTACGCGCTCTGGAGATCGAAGGGCACCGCGGGAATCTAACAGCCCTCCCCGACGGGTTCAGCGGCCGCTTGCCGCGCGCTCCGCGCCCCCCTTTCCCTTCCCACCCAGAGTAATCTGGAGCCCCGTTCCGGGAGGCCCCCATGCACCCCCTCGCCCGCACCGTCCGCGCCGTCCCCCTGGCCCTCGCGCTCGCGCTCGCAGCCTGCAACGGGGGCACGAAGAAGTCGTGCCCGGCCGGCCAGACCGACTGCGGCGGCACCTGCGTGGACCTCCAGTCGAGCACGATCCACTGCGGCGCCTGCCTCCACGCGTGCGCGGCGGGGGCGGCCTGCACCGCCGGCGCGTGCGCCTGCCCGGCCGGGCAGATCCCCTGCGCCGGGCGGTGCGTGGACCCGGCCACCGACGCGGCGAACTGCGGCGCCTGCGGCCACGCCTGCGGCCCCGGCACCTGCGCCGGGGGCGCCTGCGCCTGCGCGGCGGGGGCGACCGCGTGCCCCGGCGCGAAGCCGGAGTGCGTGGACCTCCAGGTGAACCCGGCCCACTGCGGCGCCTGCGACGTGGCGTGCGGGCAGCCGGCGCCGGACTGCGCGGCCGGGAGCTGCACCTGCAGCCCGCCGCGGACCGCCTGCGGCGCGGTCTGCACCGACCTCCGCATCGACGCCACGAACTGCGGCGCCTGCGGGACGGTCTGCCCGCTCACGAACGACGTGTGCCTGGGCGGGGGCTGCCAGTGCCCGGACGCCCTGCCCGACGTCTGCCCGGTGACCGGCTCGCCGCAGACGTGCGTGAGCCTGGCGCTGGACGAGAGGAACTGCGGCACGTGCGGCCACGCCTGCGCCGCCGGCCAGACCTGCGTGGACGGGACCTGCGCGTGCCCGGCCGGCAAGGTCGTGTGCGGGACCGGGAGCGCCGCGGTCTGCACCGACCTCCTGACCGACGCGGCGAACTGCGGCACCTGCGGGACCGCCTGCGCGCCCGGGACCGCCTGCACCGGCGGCCGCTGCCTGTGCCCGGCCGGCGCGCCGCTCGCGTGCGGCGGGGCCTGCTGCCCGGGCACCGGCTGCTGCGAGTCCGGCACCGCCTGCCAGACCCCCCACGAGAACGGCTTCGGCCAGACGTACTACGACTGCGGCGCCCTCGACGAGCACACCCAGGCCCAGGCCGTCCTCGCGGCCCTGGCCTGGAGCGCCACGGGCACGACCTACGACGGGAACACGGTCTGCGGCACGTTCTGCCTGTGCCGGGAGACGGGCACCCAGGCGGCGGTCTGGTGCTACGCCGGCAGCCCGATGAAGGGGCTCGCGACCGTCAGCAACGTCGGGTCCTGCGCGATCGCCGCCTGTCCCTTCGCGGGCGGGGTGGCCTGGCACTAGCCGGGCCCGGTCCCCCTGGAACCTGCTCGACTTTTCACCACCCTGCGGCTACGTTACAGGGGTCCCACGCCTCTGGCGCGGCTCGGGGCCGACGGGAAGTGCATCCCGGACGAACACGGAAAGAAGTGTGCAGATGGCGAGTGGTACTGTGAAGTGGTTCAATGATGCGAAGGGCTTCGGCTTCATCTCCCAGGACGGCGGCGGCGAGGACGTGTTCGTCCACCACACCGCGATCGTTGCCGAGGGCTTCCGCAGCCTGCAGGAAGGGCAGCGGGTGGAGTTCGAGGTGAAGAAGGGCCCCAAGGGGCTGCAGGCCGCGAACGTCCGGGCGGCGTAGCCGCCGGGCGGAGTCGCACGTCGTGGGGGCCCGGCCGCTCGGCCGGGCCTTCGCGCTTTAGGCCCCCAACCTCGAAGGAGCGCACACCATGGCCTTCCACCCCGGAGCGACCAAGCGGCAGAAGGAAGCGGCGCGGCGAGACAAGCAGCGCCACAAGGAAGAGAAGAAGGAGCAGCGCAAGCGCGAGAAGGCGACCCGCGAGTCGAACCCGCTCGCGCCCGGCGAGGATCCGGACATCGCCGGCATCATCCCCGGGCCGCAGCCGCCGCTCGAGGACTGAGGGCGCGCGCCGTCGCGGCGCGTCCCGCCCCTACTCCACCTTCCACGTCGTGCCCTGCGGCCCGTCCATCAGGACGACGCCGCGGGCCAGGAGCCCGTCGCGGACGGCGTCGGAGCGCGCGAAGTCCTTCGCCGCCCGCGCCGCCGCGCGCTCCGCGATCAGCCGCTCCACCTCGGCCCCGTCGATGCCCCGCCGCGCCGCCGCCCGGTCGCGGATGGCGGAGAGCGCCTGCGCCGCCGGGCGGCCCAGGATCCCGAGCACCGCGCCCACGGCGCGCGCGCCGCGCGCGAACGCGGCCAGCCGCGCCTTCTCCTCGGGCGACCTCTTGCCCTTGCGGTCGGCGAGGGCGTTCGCCTCGGTGAACGCCTCGGCCACGATGCCCAGCACCTGCGGCGTGTTGAAGTCGTCGTCGAGCGCGGCGCGCGCCCGCTCCACGAACGCCGGCTCCGCGCCCGGCTCCACGCCCGCGCCCAGCCGCTCGGCCTTCTCCACCGTCTCGTAGAGCGCGGCCAGCCGGCGCTCGGCCTCGGCCAGCACCTGGTCGGAGAAGTTGAAGTCGCGGCGGTAGTGCGTGCCGAGCAGGAAGAAGCGCAGCGCCTCGCCGTCGAAGCGCGCCAGCACGTCGCGGATGGTGAAGAAGTTGCCGAGCGACTTCGACATCTTCTCGTCGTCGATCTGGACGAAGCCGTTGTGCATCCAGTACCGCGCGAAGTCCTCGGCGTGCAGGCCGTCGCTGGTGGCGGCCACCGACTGCGCGATCTCGTTGGTGTGGTGCGGGAACACGAGATCCTTGCCGCCGGCGTGCAGGTCGATGGGCGCGCCCAGGTGCTTCTGCGTCATGGCCGAGCACTCGATGTGCCAGCCCGGCCGGCCCTTGCCCCAGGGCGAGTCCCAGGCCGGCTCGCCCGGCTTGGCCGCCTTCCACAGCGCGAAGTCGAGCGGGTCGCGCTTGGCCTCGCCCGGCTCCACCCGCGCCCCGGCGATGAGGTCGTCCAGGTTGCGCTTCGAGAGCCGCCCGTACTCGGGGAACTTGCGGACCGCGTAGTAGACGTCGCCGTTCCCGGGGGCGTAGGCGAAGCCCCGCTCCACCAGGCGCGCGATGAGCGCGACGATCTCCGGGATGTGGCCGGACACCCGCGGCTCGACGTCCGGGCGCAGGTTCCCGAGCGCGTCCATGTCCTCGTGGAACGCGTCGGCGAAGCGGGCCGCGAGCGCGATGGGATCCTCGCCGCGCTCGTTGGCGCGCTGGATGATCTTGTCGTCCACGTCGGTGAAGTTGCGGACGAACCGCACCTCGAGGCCGCGGGCGCGCAGGTGGCGGACCACCACGTCCCAGACCACGTAGCAGCGGGCGTGGCCGAGGTGCGAGTAGTCGTAGACGGTGGGCCCGCACACGTAGAGCCGCAGCTTGCCCGGCTCGAGGGGGACCAGCTCGCGCTTCTGCGCGGTCAGGGTGTCGTGGACCTGGATGCTCATCTCTGTCGTGTCCCGTTCGTCGGCGGGGATCCGGCTCAGCCGGCCGCGCGCACCAGCAGGGCGATCGCGTGCGCGGCGACGCCCTCCTCGCGGCCGACGAAGCCCATGCCCTCGCCGGTGGTGGCCTTCACGTTGACCTGGGCCGGGGAGATCCCGAGCGCCCCGGCCAGCCGCGCGCGCATCTCCTCGGCGCGCGGCGCGATCTTCGGCCGCTTCGCGGCCAGCGTCACGTCGCAGTTGCCCACCCGCCAGCCGCGCTCGGCCGCCTTCGCGGCGATCTCGCGGAGCAGCGCCAGCGAGGAGACGCCCTTCCAGCGCGGGTCGGTGTCGGGGAAGTGCCGGCCCAGGTCGCCGAGCCCGGCCGCGCCCAGGATGGCGTCGCCGATGGCGTGCGCGCAGACGTCGGCGTCGGAGTGGCCGAGCAGCCCGTCGCCCTCGAACTCCACGCCCCCGAGCACGAGCCGGCGGCCCGGCGCGAAGCGGTGGGTGTCGTAGCCGACGCCCGTCGCGACCGGCGCCTCGAGCAGCGCGCGGGCCCGGCGCACGTCGTCCGGCCCGGTGATCTTGAAGTTCCCGGCCTCGCCCGGCACCAGCGTGACCGGGGCCCCGGCCGCCTCGACCAGCGCGCACTCGTCGGTCGCCGCGGAGGCGGACGGCCCGGCCGCGGCGTAGGCCTGCTCGAGCACCGCGCGGCGGAAGCCCTGCGGCGTCTGCGCCAGCCACACGGTGCGGCGGTCCAGCGTCTCGACGACGCGCGGCACCTCGGCGCCGGCGTCGGCGCGCTTGACCGTGTCGGTGGCCGGGAGCGCCGCCAGCGCCGCGCCGTCGCGCGCGGCGGCCTCGGCCACCCGCCCCGCCAGCGCCGCGCTCGCGAACGGCCGGGCGGCGTCGTGCACGAGCACCACCGCGCCGTCCGCGGCGGCGAGCCCGTTCCGCACCGAGTCGGCCCGCGCCGCGCCGCCGGTCACGGCGCGCACCGGCTTCCCCAGCCCGGCCAGCTCCGCCTCGCCGCGCGCCTCGTCGCCGGGCGGCACCACCACCACGAGCCCGTCCACGGCGTCGCAGGCCGCGAGCACCCGCGCCGAGCGGCGCAGCACCGTCTCGCCGCCCAGCACCAGCCACTGCTTGGCGACGCCGGCCCGCTGCCCCGAGCCGCCCGCCGCCAGGATCCCGATCACGCGCTCGCCGCGGATCACCTCGTCGCCTCCTCGCGGCGCGCGCGCCGCCCGTCCCCGCGGCGCCGGCTGGCACCGCCCCTGCTACCGCCCGGACGCGTGCCGCACCCGGGCCCAGACGTCAAGCGATCCGCGCCGAGACGCGACCGCCGCGCGGACTTCCGTCCGTGCGGCGGCCCCGGGTCCCGCGGAGGGGGATCAACAGTTGAAGATCTTCTTCAGGTCGTCCTCGACGTCCTGCTCGTCGCACGCCTTGGCGATGGCGAGCTCCTTGATGAGCAGCGAGCGCGCCGTGTCGAGCATCTTCCGCTCGCCGAACGAGAGGTCCTTGTCCGACCGGAGCAGGTAGAGGTCGCGGAGCACCTCGGCGATCTCGAACACGCTGCCGGTCTTGATCTTGTCCATGTACTCCCGGTAGCGGCGGTTCCAGGTGGTGGAGTCCACCGAGACCTCCTTCTCCCGGAGGATCCCGTAGACCCGGCGGACGTCCTTCTCCCCGATGATCTCCCGCAGGCCGACGGAGCCGACCTTGTTCATGGGGATCATGATCTTCATCCCGTTCTCCAGGATGCGGAGCACGTAGAAGGACTGCCGCTGCCCGGCGACCTCCTTGTGCTCGATGCCCATGACCTCGCCGACCCCCTGCCCGGGGTAGACGGCCTTGTCCCCGACCTTGAAATTCGGGGCGACCTGAGTAGCCTGCGTTGCGGACATTCCTTCCTCCGCTCCACCGCCGGTGCCGATGGCCGACCGGACGGGTCGACTACGGGGCGGGAGCTTAGTCGCGGGAGACTACCACAGCTCCCCGACACGGTCAATAACACTCGAAATTTCGAGCATATTCGCGACGCCCTCCCTGGGACGGCCGCCTGCGTCATGGGGCGTGCGCAGGCCGCGGAGGCGCCCCGGTGACGCGCCGCCCGCTGCTCCTGCCGGCCCTCGGCCTGGCGCTGGGCGTGGGCCTGGGGCTGGAGGGCGCCGCCGTGCCGCCCGCCGCGCTGGGCGCCCTGCCGCTCGCGCTCCTCCCCCGCCTCGCGCCGCTCGCCTTCGGGGCGGCCGGCTGGCTGGCCGCCGCCTCGGCGCGCGTCCCGCCGGCCGCTCCCCCCGGCGGCGCGGTGCAGGTGCGCGGCCGCGTGGTGGGCGCGCCCGACCGCCTGGAGGACCGGATCCGCTTCCCGGTCCGCACCGCGGGCGGCGCGCTCCTGGAGGCGTGGGCGGAGCCCACCCCGTGGCC
>NZ_BAZG01000032.1 GCF_000964525.1 Anaeromyxobacter sp. PSR-1 | reverse complement strand
GAGGAACCCCTCCGCCGCGAGCCGCTGGTACGCGTGCAGCACGGTGTTGCGCGAGACCTCGAGGCGGCGGGCCAGCTCGCGGGTGGCGGGGAGCCGCTCGCCGGCGCGCAGGCGGCCGTCCAGGATGGCCTCCCGGAGCTGGCGGTAGGCGTCCGCGGCGAGCCGGCCGCGGCGGTGCAGCGAGACGTGCAGGTCCACGGCACCGGACGGTAATGGATCCATCAGATTTCGCCAGGGTGGACCTGTGAGGGAGCCACTCCGGCCGCTATCCGGGTGGCATGACCCACGAACCGAATCACCCGAACGGAACCGATCACCTGCCCTGGGCGGAGGTGTCGCCCGGCTTCTCCCTGAAGCTCCTCCGCGGCGAGGCGGACGGCGACACGCGCGCGCTGCTGCTCCGCCTCGAGCCCGGCACCCTCGTCCCGCGGCACCGGCACGAGGGCGAGGTCCACGCGCTCAACCTCGCCGGCCACCGGAAGCTGCTCGACACCGGCGAGGTGGTCGGCCCCGGCGGCTACGTGTACGAGCCGGCCGGCAACGAGGACAGCTGGATGGCGGTGGGCGACGAGCCGGTGGTGGTGTTCGTGACCGTGCGCGGCGCCATGGAGACGCTCGGCGCGGACGGCGGGGTGGCCGAGCGGAGCACCACGGCCGGCATCGCCGAGTACTACCGGGGCGTGCTCGCGCGGCACGGGGCCGGCCGGTGAGCGGCCCGGCGCTCCGCTGGGCCGTCCTGTACGCGCGCCTGGCGCTGGCGGCGGCGTTCCTGTCGGCGGTCGGCAGCCGGCTCGGGCTCTGGGGGAACAACGACTTCGACGCGTTCGTGCGCTACACCGCCGAGGTGAACGCGTTCCTGCCCGCGGCGCTCGCGCCCTACCTCGCGCGCGCCGCGACGGTGGCCGAGACCACCCTCGGCCTCGCGCTCCTCGCCGGGGTGCGGCTGCGCTGGGTGGCGCTCGCCAGCGCCGGCCTGCTGGCGGTGTTCGGCACGGCCATGGGCGTCTCGTTCGGCCCGAAGTCGCCGCTCGACTATTCGGTGTTCTCCGCGTCCGCCGCCGCGGTCCTGCTGGCGCTGGCCGCCCCGCCCGCGCCGGCGCGCCGCGACGCGCGGCGGCCGGGGACCGCCGGGGTGGAGCCCGCCGCCGGCCCGTGAGGCCGGGGCGGGCTCCGTCCGGCTCGGCGCGACCGCGCTACCGGTGGTCCTCCTCGACCATCGCCTCCGGATCGTGCCACCACCGCGCCGGCGTCACCGCCACCCCGCGCGCCGCGGGCAGCCGCCGGTGCGCGGGCGCGGAGGCGGCCGCCGCGCCGCCGCCGGTGAACGGCGCCATCAGCTCCGCGACGGTGTGGAGGCGGCCGTTCTTCATGACCAGCTCCACGTTGGCGGCGTCGGCCACGTCGGCGAGCGGATCGCCGCGCACGAACACGACGTCGGCGAGCTTGCCCGCCTCGAGCGTCCCGAGGTCGGCGTCCACCCCGAAGGCGCGGGCGGGCAGGGCGGTCGCGGTGCGCAGCGCCTCCCACGGCGCCAGGCCGCCCAGCTTCACCTGCGCGCGCAGGTTGAGGTGCAGCGCGGTCGCCACGTTGTCGAGGGGCGAGTCGGTCCCGGCCAGCATGGTGCCGCCGCCGCGCAGCACGGCCGCGAGCGTCTCCTCCTCGCGCTGGAGCGTCTCCAGGCTGACGGTCTGGTCGGTGGTGACCGCGCGGTCGCGCTTCGCGCGCAGCAGCGCCTGGTCCCAGGGCGTGTTGAGCGCGAGCAGGCGCGGGTCGTCCACCATCGCCGGGTCGTCCGCGTAGAGCGAGGGGTTGAAGGTGGTGGAGATGTCGAACATGCCGGAGCGGGCGAACAGCGTGCGCACGTCGCCGTAGCTCACCCCGCCCGACGAGCGGGTGTAGGCGAAGCCGAGGCGGGTGGTGGCGCTCACGTGCGTCTGGCCGTCCATCCCGTACGACATGCCGGGCAGCATGTAGTGCGAGCCGACCCACACGCCCATCTCCTCGTGCGCGAAGCGCACCGCCTTCGCCTGCCACTCGTGCTGCATGCGCACGTAGGTCTTCAGCATGTCGTAGTCGAGCGCCTTGGCGCGCGCGAGCTCGAGGTCGAGCTGCGCGGCGCTCGTGGTCGGGCGCATGAAGTTGTAGTAGACGCGCTCGCCGTCGATCGCCTCGCCGCTCGCGAAGAAGCGCGGGCCGACGCGGGCGCCCGAGGCGTACGCCTCGCGCGTCTCCACCGCGCGGTAGTCCGGATCGCCGACCGAGTGCGCCGACGTCACGCCGTACGACAGCCACAGGCGGCCGAGGCGGGCGCCGTAGAACTTCCCGCTGATCCACTCGTGCGTGTGCGACTCCCACAGGCCCGGGATGGCGGTGAGCCCGGACGCGTCCACCACCCGCTGCCCCTGCGCGGCGGCGCGCGCGTGGGCGTCGGCGCGGTGCGGGAGGATGGCGCGGATGCGGTTGCCGGCGACGACGAGGTCCACGTCGTGCCGGACCTCGGGCCCGCGGCCGTCCCAGAGCCGCCCGGCGTGCACCAGCACGGTGCCCTCCGGACGATCCTGGCGCCAGCGCAGCTCGACGGGCACGGTCGCGGGCGCGCCGCCCTCGCGCGCCACCATCCGCAGGGCGCCGTTGGACAGGTACAGCAGGCGCCGGGAGTCGCCGCTCCAGGTGGGCGCGTCGGTGGGCTCGGAGGTGATGCGCACCGCCGGCCCGGCGGCGCGGCCGGCGGCGTCCACCGGCATCACCCACAGCGTGCTCTGCATCACGAACGCGAGCGCGGTCCCGTCCGGCGACCACACCGGGCCGTCGTCACCGCGCGTGCTCAGCGACTCGAACGGCGCGGGTTCCTGGTAGCGCGTCGCGCCGGACTCCACGTCCACGGTGAGGATCTGGCTGGTGCCCTCGCGGAAGCGGCGGGTGTAGGGCTTCAGCGCGGCGAGCGCCAGCGTGCGCCCGTCGGCGGACCAGGTCGGGCGGCCCGGCGCGAACAGTGGCGCCACAACCTGGCGCACGGCGCCGGTGGCGAGGTCGAGCACGTGCGTCGCGCCGGCCTGGTCCTGGAACGCGAGCCGCCCGCCGTCGGGCGACCACGCCGGCGCCACCTCGGCGCCGGGGAGCGAGGTCACGCGCCGCTCGGCGCCGGTGACCACGTCGAGCACGTAGAGGTCCGCGGTGCCGGCCTTGTCCGAGGCGTACGCGAGGCGCGTGCCGTCGCGCGACCAGGCCGGATCCTGCGCGTAGTACGGCCCGTCGGTGAGCGGGCGCGGCGCGCCGCCCACGTCCATCAGCCAGAGGCGGTTCAGCGCCTGGAACGCCACGCGCGTGCCGTCGGGCGACAGCGCCGGCGCCACGATGCCGAGCGCCTGGCGCGGCGCGGTCCGGTCGAAGTCGAAGCGCTTGCGCTCCCAGGCCGGCCGCACCAGGCGGAACGTCGCCTCGAACGCGACCTGCTCGCTGGTGCCGGCGTCGAGATCGGTGACGCGGATGCCGCCGTCGGCGCCGTAGAGGAGCGTCCGCGCGGACAGCCAGTGGGCCGGGAAGGGGAACACGTCCTCGAACGGCGACGCGGGCGCGCCGTCCACCAGGAGCCGGCTGCGGTTCGCGGCGAACTGGATCCAGGCGAGGTGCGCGCCGTCGGGGGAGATCGACGGCGAGTTGAGCCGCGCGCCGGCGGGCGCGGTCGCGAGCGTCCGGCGGTGGCCGGCCGCGTCCACCGCCTCGATGGCGGTGCCGGTCGAGCCGGCGCCGCTCACGAACGCGATCTCGCCGCCGCCGGGCGTCCAGGCGGGCTCGAACTCGTCCGCGGGCGCGTCGGTCCAGCGCGTCAGCGCGCCGGTGGCGACGTCGGCCACCCACACGTCGTAGCTGCCCTGGAACGCGCGGTCGGAGGAGAACGCGATGCGCGTCCCGTCCGGCGAGAAGCGCGGCTCGCGGTCGTCGCCGTGGCCGGAGGTGAGCTGGCGCACCTCGGTGCCGTCCGGCCGCATGGTCCAGATGTGGAACGTCCCGCCCGCGTACGCCTGGAACGCGACCAGGTCGCCCCGCGGCGAGAAGTCGGGGCGGGCGGGCTCGAGGAGCCCGTCGGTGAGGCGCCGCGCCTCGCCGCCGCCGCGCGGCAGCGACCAGAGCACGCCCTGGAGATCCATGACCAGCTCGCGCCCGTCCGGGGACGCGGTCACGGCGACGTTGGTGCCTTCGTGGACGGTGATGTCGCGCACCGCGGCGCGGCTGCCGCCCTGGAGCGTGGCGGCGCCGAGCGACACGGCGGCGACGGTGGCGAGTGTGACGGCGGCGATTCGGGATCGGCGGGTGATCGGCATGCGCTCTCCGGGGGGACAGGACGGCGTGAAGGGGCTCTCCTGTCCGGCGTGGCGCGGAGGTGGCAACGGGCCGGCGGGGGCGTACCATGCACGGAGCGGTCGCGGCGCGTGTCGCGACGCGGAGCGTTGCAACGCAAACGATCGATGACGCCCCGGCCGCCGCCCGACGCGGCGCCGCGCCAGGGGCGGAGAGGAGCCCCGATGGCCAAGGACGACCTGCTGCCGCCCGCGGAGGCCCACCGCTTCGTCGAGCTGCTCGGCTACGCCGAGCACGGCATCGCCAGCCGCGTGCTCGCGAAGAAGGGGACGAGCAACGTCACCCTGTTCGCGTTCGACGCGGGGCAGGGGCTCACCGAGCACACCTCGCCCTTCGACGCCCTGGTCGTGGTGCTGGAGGGAGCCCTGACGCTCACGATCGGCGGGAAGGCGGTCGAGGCGCCCGCCGGCAGCCTCACGCGCATGCCGGCGAACGTCCCGCACGCGGTGGACGCCGTGTCGCGGACGCGGATGCTGCTCGTCATGCTCCGCGATCCGGCCCCGGCGCCCTGAGTGCATGGGGGGCTTTGCCGCAGCGCGGCAGTCGCTTCCGTGGCGCCCCCGCCGGCGCCTCCGCGCGCGATGGCGCGGTCGCATATGCTCGGAGCATGGACCCGGCCCGGGTCGCCGCGGCGATGTTCGACTCCGAGTCCCGCACGTTCGCGGTGCGGCTCTGGGACGGCACGCTGCTCCCGCCGGCGCGCGACGCCGGCGTCCGCGGGGCGGTGGTCCTGCGGGACCCCGCCGCGCTCGACGCGCTCGTACCCCCGGCCGCGGAGCGGCGCCTCGCGGAGGCGTACCTCGACGGCCGGATCGAGCTGGAGGGGGACGCCATCGCGCTGGTGGAGGCGGCGGCCCGGTGGACCGGCCCGCGCCCGCACGCGGCGCTCGCCGCGGCCATCGCGGGGGCGCTCGCCCGCCGCGCGCTGCACGCGCTCGGCCCCGCGCCGCTCGAGGCCCGGCTGCACGGGGGACGGCACAGCGTCCGGCGCGACCGCGACGCGGTGCGCCACCACTACGACGTCTCCGACGCGTTCTACCGGCTGTTCCTCGGCGACGACCTCGTCTACTCGTGCGCGTACTTCGCGACGGGCGGGGAGGGGCTGGAGGAGGCGCAGCGCGCCAAGCTGGAGCTGGTGTGCCGCAAGCTCGCGCTCGCGCCGGGCGAGCGGTTCCTCGACGTGGGCTGCGGGTGGGGGGCGCTGGTGGAGCACGCGGCGCTCCGCCACGGGGCGCGCGCCACCGGCATCACGCTCAGCCAGCACCAGCTCCGCGCCGCCGAGGCGCGCGCGGAGCGCCTGCGGGGGCGGGCGGAGATCGCGGTGCGCCCGGAGGACTACCGGACGCTCCGCCCCGAGGCCCCCTTCGACAAGGTGGCGAGCGTCGGCATGATGGAGCACGTCGGGCGGGCCCGCCTCGACGCGTACTTCGCGGCGGTCCACCGGCTGCTCCGGCCGGGGGGCCTGTTCCTCAACCACGCCATCGCCTCGGTGGACGGGTGGGGGCCGACGCTGCCCTGGGCCGGGCAGCGCGGCGGCGGGTTCATCTGGCGCTACGTGTTCCCGGACGGCGAGCTCGTCCCGATCGCCGAGGTGATCGCCCGGGCGGCGCGGGCCGGGTTCGAGGTGCGCGACCTGGAGTGCCTGCGGGAGCACTACGCCGAGACGCTCGCCGCCTGGCTGGAGCGGCTGGAGGCGCGGTACGGCGAGGCGGTGGGGCTGGTGGGCGAGCGGCGGGCCCGGCTGTACCGGCTCTACCTCGCCGCCTCCGCCGCCGGCTTCCGGCTCGGACGGATCAGCGTGTTCCAGCTCCTGCTCGCCCGGCCGGACCCCGGCGGACGGGCCGAGGCCATCCCGCGCAGCCGGGCCGCGTGGTACGCGGAGCAGGCGGTCGGGCGGCCGGCGCGCGCCCGCGGCTGAGGGTGCTCGACGCGGCGCGGCGGACGGCGCGCACGCTCACCGGATGGCCCCCGGAATCCATTGCGCGGCGGGGCTGTTCGTAGACGTTGGCAGTCCACTTTCCGGCCGAAGATCCGTGACTTCCATCATTGATCTCGCGTGAGGAATCGTGGCATGTCGGGCACCTCACTCGGGACGGGGCCGGCGCAGCCGTGGTGGTCGCCGACGACGAGGATCACGCAAGCCTAAGGACGAGGGAAAATGACGACGAAGACCTCCACGATCATCTGGACCGAAATCGACGAAGCGCCGGCGCTCGCCACCTACTCGCTGCTGCCCATCGTCCAGGCCTTCACCAAGGGCACCGGCGTCGACGTCCAGACGCGTGACATCTCGCTGTCGGGCCGCATCATCTCCGCGTTCCCGGAGAAGCTCACCGACGCGCAGCGCATCCCCGACTACCTGGCGCAGCTCGGCGAGCTCACCCAGAGCCCCGACGCCAACATCATCAAGCTCCCGAACATCAGCGCCTCGATCCCGCAGCTCAAGGAGGCGATCAAGGAGCTACAGGGCAAGGGCTACGCGGTCCCGGACTACCCGGAGGCCCCGAAGGACGAGGCCGAGAAGGCCGTCCAGGCCCGCTACGCCAAGGTGCTGGGCAGCGCGGTGAACCCGGTGCTCCGCGAGGGCAACTCGGACCGCCGCTCGCCGCTGTCGGTGAAGGCGTTCTCGAAGAAGCACCCGCACAAGCTGGGCGCGTGGAACCCGGAGTCGAAGGCCCACGTGTCGCACATGACCGCGGACGACTTCTACGGGCACGAGACCTCCACCACGGTCGCGAAGGCCACCACCTTCCGCATCGAGCACGTCGCGCCGGACGGCGCCGTGACGGTGCTGAAGAAGGACGCGCCGCTCCTCGACGGCGAGATCATCGACTCGACCATCATGGACGTCCGCGCGCTGCGGAAGTTCGTCGCGGAGCAGATCGAGGACGCGAAGCGCCAGGGGGTGCTGTTCTCGCTGCACCTCAAGGCCACCATGATGAAGGTCTCCGACCCGGTCATGTTCGGGCACGCGGTGACCGTGTTCTTCGAGGACGTGTTCGCGAAGCACGCCGAGACGTTCAAGCAGCTCGGCGTGAACCCGAACCTCGGCCTCGGCGACCTGTACAAGCGGCTCGAGACGCTGCCGGCCGACAAGAAGGCCGAGATCGAGGCCGACATCAAGGCGACCTACGCGAAGCGCCCGGCGCTCGCGATGGTGGACTCGGACAAGGGCATCACCAACCTGCACGCGCCGAACGACATCATCATCGACGCGTCCATGCCGGTGGTGGTCCGCGAGTCCGGCAAGATGTGGAACGCCGAGGGCAAGCTGCAGGACGCCAAGGCGGTGATCCCGGATCGCTGCTACGCCACGATCTACAAGGAGATCATCGAGGACTGCCGCAAGAACGGCGCCTTCGACCCGGCCACCATGGGCAGCGTGCCGAACGTCGGCCTGATGGCGCAGAAGGCCGAGGAGTACGGCTCGCACGACAAGACGTTCATCGCGAGCGCCAAGGGCAAGATCCGGGTGGTGGACGGCGCCGGCGCGACCCTGCTCGAGCAGGCGGTCGAGGCGGGCGACATCTTCCGCATGTGCCAGACGAAGGACATCCCGGTCCGCGACTGGGTGAAGCTGGCGGTGAACCGCGCCCGCGCCACCGGCGCGCCCGCGGTGTTCTGGCTGGACAAGAACCGCGCCCACGACGCGCAGGTGATCGCGAAGGTCCAGAAGTACCTGAACGACCACGACACCCGCGGCCTCGAGATCAAGGTCCTCGCGCCGGTCGAGGCGATGCGCTACTCGCTGGAGCGGATCCGCAAGGGCCAGGACACCATCTCGGTGACCGGCAACGCGCTCCGCGACTACCTCACCGACCTGTTCCCCATCCTCGAGATCGGCACCAGCGCGAAGATGCTGTCGATCGTCCCGCTGCTCGCCGGCGGCGGCCTGTTCGAGACGGGCGCGGGCGGCTCGGCCCCCAAGCACGTCCAGCAGTTCGTGAAGGAGGGCTACCTGCGCTGGGACTCGCTGGGTGAGTTCTCGGCGCTGGGCGCCTCGCTCGAGCACATCGGCCGCGCCAGCGGCAACGCGAAGGCGGCGGTGCTCGCCGAGACGCTGGACCAGGCCATCGGCAAGTTCCTCGACAACAACAAGTCCCCGGCCCGCAAGGTCGGCCAGATCGACAACCGCGGCAGCCACTTCTACCTGGCGCTGTACTGGGCCGAGGCGCTCGCCGCGCAGTCGACGGACAAGGAGCTGCAGGCCCGCTTCGCGAAGCTGGCGAAGCAGCTGGCGGACAACGCCGCGAAGATCGACCAGGAGCTGCTCGCGGCCCAGGGCAAGCCGGTGGACATGGGCGGCTACTACCGCCCGGATCCGGTGAAGACGGGGAAGGCGATGCGTCCCAGCGCGACGCTGAACGCAATCATCGACGCGATGGCGTAGCTGCAGGAATCCAACCAGTCAGGCGAGGGAGACGAACATGGCCAGGTCCAAGATTGCACTGATCGGCGGTGGGCAGATCGGCGGCGTGCTGGCGCAGCTCGCGGCGCTCCGCGAGCTGGGCGACGTGGTCCTCTTCGACATCGTCGAGGGGCTGCCGCAGGGGAAGACGCTGGACATCGCCGAGGCCGCGCCGGTCGACGGCTTCGACGTGAGCCTCAAGGGCACGAACACCTACGAGGACATCAAGGGCGCGGACGTGGTGATCGTCACCGCCGGCCTGCCCCGCAAGCCGGGCATGAGCCGTGACGACCTCATCGCGGTCAACTCGAAGATCATGACGACCGTGGCCGAGGGCATCAAGCAGTACGCCCCGAACGCCTTCGTGATCGTGATCTCGAACCCGCTCGACGCGATGGTGACGCTCTGCCAGCGCATCACCGGCTTCCCGCACAACCGCGTCGTCGGCCAGGCCGGCGTGCTCGACTCGGCCCGCTTCGCCGCGTTCATCGCCTGGGAGCTGGGCGTCTCGGTGAAGGACGTCACCGCCGTCACCCTCGGCGGCCACGGCGACGACATGGTGCCGCTCGTCCGCTACACCAGCGTGTGCGGCGTCCCGGTGATGGAGCTGCTCGAGCAGAAGTACGGCGCCGCCAAGGCCGCCGAGGTGATGGCCGCGATGGTGAAGCGGACCCGCGGCGCGGGCGGCGAGGTGGTCGCGCTCCTCAAGACCGGCAGCGCGTTCTACTCGCCGGCCTCCAGCGCCATCGCCATGGCCGAGTCGTTCCTCAAGGACCAGAAGCGCGTGCTCCCGACCTGCGCCTTCCTCAAGGGCGAGTTCGGCGTGGACGGCCTCTACGTCGGCGTGCCGGTGGTGATCGGCGCGGGCGGCGCGGAGCGCGTCCTCCAGCTCAAGCTGAACGCCGAGGAGCAGGCCATGATGGACAAGTCCGTCAAGGCCGTGAAGGACCTGGTCGCCACGCTGAAGTAGCGGCCGCCGCGGCCTCGCCGCGGAGCAGGATCCGGGGCCCCGATCGCCGCCAGGCGGTCGGGGCCTCGCCGTCTCGCGGGCGCGGTGCCGCGGCCGCCGCGCTACAGCTGGAGGTGCAGGCCCAGCCCCGCGTAGCGCGTGGACTCGAGGAAGAACTGTCCGTACGGCGAGGGGCCGTCGTAGTACTCCGCGAGCAGGCTCCACACCCGCGGCGGGTGGCCGGGGGCGCGCCACCAGGCGACCTCCACGCCGGCGCGGGCGCTCCAGGCCGGCTTCCACTGCTGCTGCTCGCTCGACTTCACGTCCCCGGCGACGACCAGCCGGGCGCCGCGGTCGGGCCCGGCGCGCAGCTCCGCGCCCGCGTGCACGACGCGCGGATCCAGCGCGGTGGGGTTGCGGTCGAAGAGGTGCTCGCCGCCCGCGTAGACGCGCAGCGGCCCGACCTCCTGCGAGAGGATCAGCTCCACCGACTCGAACGACAGGTTCTGCCGCGCGATCTCGCTGTCGGCGCGCAGGAGCAGCTCGTCGCCGAGGTGCGAGCTCTGGTGGTACACGCGCAGGCGGGCGGAGAAGCCCGCCCGCCGGAACGTCACCGGGATGCTCACGGTGTAGTCGGCGTTGAGGAGGTCGTCGCTCCGCGAGTCGAGGTCGAACTGCGCGAACACGGCCGCCTCCAGGCCCACCTGCAGCCCGTCCGCGGCGCGCGGGCCGCCGATCCGCAGCAGCGGCAGGCCGTCGCCGATGCCCACCGAGCCGAGGTGGAGCGAGCCGTGGCTGGTCGGGAACTTGCCGTACAGGTACGAGACGAAGGAGCGGACCGCCTTCGGGTCGGCGACGAGCGGGCAGAAGACGTCGCCCTGCGGGAGCCACACCACCCCGGACGCCTCGTCCTGGTGGACGCCCGTGCCGCACTGGAGGACCCGCACGTCCTGCGGCCGCGCGGCGAGCGGGAGCGCGAGGCCGAGGGCGAGCAGGATCGCGACCGGGAACGGCCGCGCGAGGCGAGCGGTCGGCATGGGGGCCTCCGGGGTGGGCGTCGCGGCGGACGGTCGCGAGGCGCCTCACGCTAGGGCACGCCCGGCCGCCCGGCGCCTGTCCGGGCGGGCTCGCCGTCGGGGGGCGCCCTACCGGGAGGCCTGCCCGAAGGCGACCTGATACACCGGCGGCAGCCGCGCCGGGTGCTGCACCCAGCGATCCCCGCCGTCCTCGGAGATCCACAGCCCGCCGGTGGTCGAGCCCATGGCCAGCCGGTCGCCGCCCGCGTCCACCGCGAGCCCGTGGCGGTACACGAGGTCGTACGCGTGCTCCTGCGGGAGGCCCTCGCGCAGCAGCTCGAACGTGTCGCCGCCGTCGCGCGTGCGCGCCACCACCAGCTTCCCGTCCACCGGCACGCGCCGCTCGTCCTTCACCGCCGGCACGAACCAGGCGGTGCGGGGATCGCGCGGGTGCACCGCCACCGCGAAGCCGAACTTGGACGGCCGGATGGCGGTGATCTCGGTCCACCGCTCGCCGCCGTCCACGCTGCGGAACACGCCGTTGTGGTGCTGCGCGTACAGGCGCTCCGGCGCGGTGGGCGCCTGGGCCAGGCGGTGGACGTCCTGCGCGTTGGGATCGCCGCGGCGCTCCGGCGGCATGTACTCCGCGTACATGCCGGTGGCGCGCAGCGCCCAGGTCTCGCCCGCGTCCGCGGTGCCCCACACGCCGCCGGTGGAGATGGCGCACAGCAGCCGGCGCGGGTCGCGCGGGTCCACCGCGATGGAGTGCAGGCCGGGCTGATCGTAGCCGCCCCCGCCCCAGCCCTTGCGCTCGGGGCGGTCCCACAGCGCGCGCACCAGGCTCCAGGACGCGCCGCGGTCGCCGGAGCGGAACAGCGCCGCCGGGATCGTCCCCGCCCACAACGCGCCGGGCCGGTCCGGTCCGGCGGGCTCGAGCGCCCAGACCTGCTGCACGCTGGGCGCCTCGCCCGCGCCCGCGGGCTCGGCGGGGAAGGCGGGCGCGGCCACCTCGGCCCAGGTCCGGCCGCGGTCGTCGGAGCGGTGCAGCTTCACGCCGAAGTGGCCGAGCGCCAGGGCGGCGTAGAGCGTCCCGTCGCGCGGGTCGTCGAGCACCATGCTGACCGGGTCGCCCAGGAACGCGCAGCGCTCGATCTCCCAGCCGCCCGGGCGCCGCTCCAGCAGGAACAGCCCCTTGCGCGTGGCGACGCTCAGCCGATCGCTCGAGCCCATGGCCTCACCCTCCCGAGAGCGCCTGCATGACGTGGATGCCGCTCCCGGGGCGCACCGGGTCGGCGAGGCCGTCGCGGTCGGTCACGAGCGCGCCGTCCACGAACACGGCCACGTGCTTGCGCAGCCGCCCCTGATCGTCGAGCACGTAGCCGCGCAGGCGCGGGTTGCCGCGGAACGCGGCCTCGAGCGCCTCGCGCACGGTCGCGCCCGGCACCTCGGCGGGCGGCGCGTCGAGGTGGCGCCGGAGCGTCGCGGTGAAGGTCACGTGCGGCATGCGGGCCTCGCAGAAGCGAGGCTCACGCATGGTGGACGTGACCCCCCGCCGCAACGCGCCGGTCGGGGCGCCCCGGGCAGGGACGCGTCAGGTGCCGGCGATGAGCGCCTTCAGGGCCGCGTGGTCCCGCGCGGCGAGCGCCTTCACGCGGGCCCGGTCCACGTCGGCGACGATGATCTCGCCCACCTCCTGCGCCACCGAGCGGAACAGGCCGAGCGCCTTCATGCCCTCCGCCTGCCGCTGGTTGTCCTCGGTGGGCGTGACGTAGTGCGCCGAGTCCACCCGGTAGCGGTGGAACAGGAACAGCTGCGCGAGCGTCATGAGCCGCTTGCGCCGGAGCGACAGGTCGTGCGTGTTCTGGTCGCGCACCGAGAGGATGCTGCGCCCGCGGCGGTCGGTGATGCTCGCGAACGTGACGTCGAGCTTCCGCTCCCCGTCGGCGGAGGTGACCACGAGCTCGAGCAGGTCGGAGCCGGCGGTGACCGGCCGCAGCGTGGCGTGGAGCTTGCCGGCCACGTGGTGCTGGTCGCGCCACAGGTCGAGCCAGTCGTCGAGCAGCCGGGGCGGCACCTCGGTCTGGACGAGGTGCTGGTGCTGGGTGGAGCCCTGGCCCATGGCCTTGGTGGTGGCGGTCCGTCCGGAGACGGCCATGAGCGCCGCGTCGAGGCGCGGCCCGCCCACCAGCGTCTGGGGCGTCCGGTAGCCGGACTCGAGCAGCCGGAACTTCCGCTGCAGCCGGGCCAGCGCCAGCATGCCGTCCTCGCGCAGCGCGGTCGCGAACTCCTCCGCGGCCAGCCCGTCGATCTGGTGGCCGCCGTAGGTGATGAAGTCGAAGACGAACCCGAGCTTCCCCAGCTCCTCGGGGAAGCGGCGCATCTGGTCGTCGTCCATGCCGGTGGTGTCCCAGTTGAACGACGGGGACAGGTTGTACGCGAGCATCTTGTCCGGGTGGACCGCGTGGATGGCCTCGGCGAAGCGCCGCGCGTCGGCGAGGTCGGCCGTCTTGGTCTCCATCCAGAGCAGGTCGGCGAACGGCGCCGCGGCGAGCGACTTCTGGATGGCGTAGTCGATCCCGCCGCGCACCTGGTAGTAGCCGTCGGGCGTCTTGGCGTGCTCGCAGTCCCAGGGCGGGTCGATCCCCATGGCCCGCGCCTTCTCGCGCGCCCGGTAGAACGGCGCGCGCGCGGCGAACGCCATCCACTCGTCGCGGCGCATGGCCGGGCGCTCGCCCTCGTGCTCGCGGAACGCGATCGCCTGCGCCACCGCCTCGGCGTAGGTGCAGACGCCGGCCTCCTGCTGCCAGGCGTCCACGAACCGGTCGAAGACCCGGTCCAGCGCCGCGTCCACCGCGAGCGCGCCGCGCTGGTGCTCGGCCGCGGCGGCGGCGATGCCCTTGTCGAAGCCGGCGCGCTCCAGCCAGGCGTCCGCGGCCGCGTACTCCTCCTCGCAGACCGCGTACAGCTCGTGCCCGGACAGCTCCTCCACCCCGGCGCGGTGGAACCGGCGCAGGATGGCGAGGAACGCCGCGCGGAAGGCCGGGATCGAGAGGTTGCTCGCGCCCAGGATGAACGGCTGGTCGCGCTCGTCGCCGCGGCCGTCGAGCAGCGTGGCGGACTCCGCGTCGGTGCGCGCCACCACGATCCCCGGCACGCCCATCAGGTCGAGCTGGAACCGCGCCGCGGAGAGCCGCTTCAGCTGCTCGTCCTCCGCGACCAGCACCTTGCCGCCCTGGTGGCCGCACTTCTTCACGCCGGGCTTCTGGTCCTCGATGTGGTAGCCGGGCACGCCGACCTCGACGAAGCGGCGGACGAGGTTGCGCACCTGCGCGTCGCCGCCGTGGCCGGTGTCGGCGTCGGCGATGATGAACGGCCGGAAGTCCACCGCCGGGGTGGCGCGGCGCTGCTCCTCGGTCATGCGCGAGCGGGCGTGGTGCTGGTTCCGGTCGGCGGTGAGCAGCGCGCGGACGATGGGCGCCGCCTCGTCGGGCACCTGGCTGAGCGGGTAGCTGGCGAGGTCGGGGCCGGGGTCCTCCTGCACCGAGCCCTTCGCCGAGGTGGCCCAGCCGCCGAGGTAGATGGCCTCGATGCCCATCCTCTTCATCGCGACGGCCTGGCCGGGCGAGTAGGGGCCGAAGGTGGTGATGCAGCGCCGCTGCTGGAACAGCTCGCGCAGCCGCGCGTGGAACGCCTCGGCGGCCTCGCGCGCCACCGGGTAGTCCTGGCGGATGGTGCCGCGCTGCTCGACGACCTCGCGCGCGGTGTGGATGCGCCGGATGCCGGCGAAGCGGGGGCTCTCGAACCAGCGGCGGAGGGCCGCGACCTCCTGCTCGAAGTCCATCTCTCGTCTCCTGGCGCCGTCGGCGGCGCGTCCCGACAGGCTGGACCCGGACGGTCCGGGAGGCCACCGCGCATCGGGGGCGCACGCGCGGGGCGCGGCCCGCGCGGGAGGGGTCTCGTCGCCCCGCGTGCCCTCCGGGGCGCGGCGGGGCGCGCAGGCCCCGGGCGCGGGTTCGCGGAGCGTATACTCCGCGGCATGCGGCTCCACCTGGTGGACGGCACCTACGAGCTGTTCCGCGCGCACTTCTCCGGGCGGCCGGGGCACCGTGCGCCCGACGGCCGCGAGGTGAAGGCGACGCTCGGGCTGGCCGCCTCGCTCCTGGCGCTGCTGCACGACGCCGGCGAGGCGGTGACGCACGTCGCGATCGCGTTCGACCGGCCCATCCGCTCGTTCCGGAACGACCTGTGGGCCGGCTACAAGAGCGAGGAGGGCGTGCCGCCCGAGCTGCTCGCGCAGCTCGAGGCCGCCGAGGAGGCGGCGCGGGCGCTCGGGCTGGTGGTGTGGTCGATGGACGCGCTGGAGGCGGACGACGCGCTCGCCACCGCGGCGGCCCGCTTCCGCGACGAGGTGGAGCAGGTGCGCATCCTCACGCCGGACAAGGACCTGGGCCAGTGCCTCCGCGGGCGGCGGGTGATCCAGGTGGACCGCATGCGCGGGCGCGAGGTGGACGAGGCGGCGCTGCTCGCGCGCCGGGGCATCCCGCCGCAGAGCGTGCCGGACTGGCTGGCCCTGGTGGGCGACGCGGCGGACGGGATCCCGGGGCTGCCCGGGTTCGGCGAGCGCAGCGCGTCGGCGCTGCTCGCGGTGTACGGGCACCTGGAGGACGTCCCCGCCGACCCCGCGCGCTGGCCGGCGGGCGTGCGCGGCGCGGCGAAGCTGGCGCGGGCGCTGGAGGAGGGGCGCGAGGCGGCGCTGCTGTACCGGCGGCTCGCGACGCTCGTCACCGACGCGCCGCTGCCCGAGGGGCTCGAGGGGCTGCGCTGGCCCGGGCTCTCGCGCGAGCGGCTCGGCGCCTGGGCGGCCTCGCTCGGCGCGGAGCGGCTGGTGCAGGGGCTGGAGGCGCGGCCGACGCGCTGGGCGGGCGCCGGCGGCGCGCCGCCGCCGCCGGCCGTGGCGGGCCAGGCCGGCGACGCGGCGGGCGGGGAGCGGGCATGACGCTCCGCCGCGACTTCATCCAGCGGATGCTGGAGCAACTCGGCTGGGCGCTCGCAGGGGTGCTGAAGCTCCGGCGGGCCGGCGCGCACGAGCAGGCGGTGCAGCAGCTCGAGGCGACCGCCACCGGCCTGGTCGGCATCGACCTGCGCATGGTCGCCTCGGTGGAGTCGGCCACCGCGGCCGCGCTGGTGGCGGAGCCGGAGCGGCTGCTGGTGCTCGCGCGGCTCTGCCTGGAGCGCGCGGAGATCGCGCGCGAGCAGGCGGATCCGCTGGAGGCCGGCTGGCGCCGGCGCGCGGTGGAGCTGTGGCTGGAGGCGGCGGGCCGCGGCGCGGCGCTCGACGCCGAGGCGCGCGCGGCGGTGGACGCCGAGCCGGAGGAGGCGCTCTCGGGCCGCGCCCGGACGCTCCGCGCGGCGCTGCCGCCGCGGTGAGCGCCCGGGACGGCGAGGGCGGGGAGCCGCCGGCTGCCCGGCAGCGCCCCGCCCCGCCTCGCGATCCCCCCGCCCCAGGTCAGTAGGCCGGGGTCGTCTTGCCGACCGCGACCGCGACCGGCTCGGCGCCGTGGGCCGCCGTGCCGCCGAACGCGCCGCCGGAGCGGATCTGGAACTCCGGGTAGGCGGAGTTGCCGTGCTCGCCGACGTCCAGGCCCTCCAGCTCCTCCTCCGCCGTCACGCGGATCCCGCCGGTCACGAGCTTCGTCACGTACCAGGCCGCCAGCGAGAGCGTGAACACCGCCACCGCCACCACGCCCACGCCCAGGAGCTGCGGGCCGAGCTGCGCCATGCCGCCGCCCAGGAACAGGCCGGGCTTCGCGACCGCCGCGCACGGCGCCACGGTGGGATCGGCGAACAGCCCGAGCGCGATGGTGCCGAAGACGCCGTTCGCGAGGTGCACCGCGGTCGCGCCGACCGGGTCGTCCACGCGGATCTTGTCGAAGAACACGACCGCGGCGACCACCAGCACGCCGGCGACGAGGCCGATGACGAGCGAGCTGAGCACGCTCACGAACGCGCAGCCCGCGGTGATGGCCACGAGCCCCGCCAGGCAGCCGTTCAGCGTGATGCCGAAGTCCGGCTTCTTCAGGAAGATCCAGGCGGCGAGCATGGAGGACACGGTGCCCGCCGCGGCGGCCACGTTGGTGGTGGTGGCGATGTGCGCGATGGACGCGCCGTCGGCCGCCATGGTCGAGCCGGGGTTGAAGCCGAACCAGCCGAACCACAGCACGAAGACGCCGATGGCGGCGCTCGTCATGTTGTGGCCGGGGATGACGTTGATCTGCTTGCCGGGGCCGTACTTCCCGAGCCGCGGCCCGAGCACGAGGATGCCGGCGAGCGCGGCCCAGCCGCCGATCGAGTGCACCACGGTCGAGCCGGCGAAGTCGAGGAAGCCCTTGCTGGCGAGCCAGCCGCCGCCCCAGATCAGGTGGCCGCCCACGGGGTAGACCACGCCGACCAGGAACAGCGTGAAGACGATGAACGACTTGAACTTGATCCGCTCGGCGACCGCGCCGGACACGATGGTGGCGGCGGTGCCGGCGAACACGAGCTGGAAGAAGAACTTCGCCCACAGCGGCACGCCGGTCCAGTTGAGCGCGTGGTAGACGCCCTGGTACGCGTCGCCGACGGCGGGGCTGTTGTCCGCGCCGGAGGCGAACAGCAGGCCGCTCGTGCCGAAGAGCGGGTTGCCGTCCCCGAACATCAGGCCGTACCCGATCACCAGGAACGCGAGCGACGAGATCGCGAACACCACGAAGTTCTTGAACAGGATGTTCACGGTGTTCTTCGCGCGGCAGAAGCCGGACTCGACCAGCGCGAAGCCCAGGTTCATGAAGAACACGAGGAACGCCGCGATCATCACCCAGATCGTGTCGAGCCCGACCTTCTGGGCGGCGATGGCGTCGGCCATGCCCTGCGTGAACGCGACCGGCGCGGCCGCGGCGGCCTCGTCGGCGCGCGCGACCGGCGCATGGAGGAGCAGGGCCGCCGGGGCGGCCAGCGCTGCGAGGAGGAGCAAGGCTCGGAGCTTCTTCATCGGACGAGATCTCCCGTGCTGTGGGCGGCCGGACGCGGTCGCGTTGGATGGGACGCGAGGCGCCTTTGCAGCGCGCGTACCGGAGCCCGCGGAGGCCGGTTAAGGGCGGTTTCCGGCGCGGTCGCGCGCTCCGGCGGGGGCTGCTGCCGGGAGGGCGGGCAGCCCGGTGCACGGCGATGCGGCGCGGGGGGCGGGGCGAGGCGCGGCGAGGTGGCCCCGTCGCGGTCCGCGGTGCACGCACGGTGATTGCACGTGCGCCGGCGCGGAGGTGTCCATGAAGCGGATCGAGGCGATCATCCGGCCGTCGCGCGTCGAGCAGGTGCGCGCCGCGCTGGCCCACCCCTGGATCTCGGGGATGACGGTGTCCGAGGCGCGCGGCTTCGGGCGGCAGCGCGGGCACGTCGAGCTGTACCGGGGGGCCGAGTACACCATCGAGCTGGTGCCGAAGCTGCGGGTCGAGCTGGTCGTCCCGGACCCGCTCGTGCCGCGGATGGTGGCCGAGCTCGAGGCCTGGGTGCGGACCGGGCGGATCGGCGACGGGAAGATCTTCGTCACGCCGGTGGACGAGGCCGTCCGCATCCGCACCGGCGACCGCGGCGAGGACGCGCTCTAGCGGGCCGGCCGGCGCGGCGGGCGAAAAGGGGAAGGGCCCGGCGGGCGGCCGAAGCCGCCCCGCCGGGCCCTGGGTTCAGCGGTCGCCGGGCCTAGTGGCAGGCCTGGCAGGACTCCTGCTCGTCACCGCTCCACGGGTTCGCCGGGGTCGGGTCGAGCGTCTGCAGCGCCATGTGCGCCTTGGCGGCCTCGGAGTCGTGGCAGCCCCAGCAGGCGAGCCGGTTCGGGCGCGCGGCCCAGGTGCCGCTCGACGTGCCGTCGGGGTGGCACGCCTGGCAGTTCCGGACGTCCTGCGGGAACGTGATGTCCCAGTTCCGGCCGGCGACGGGGTCGCCGTTGGAGTAGGCGACCGTGGCGAGCGGGGTGAACAGGCTCGACCCGAAGTGCACGGCGTGGACGCGCTTCGAGATCGGGTGGCCGCCCAGCCAGGCGCCGGTGGCGGAGCCGGGCTGGTAGTCGTGGCACGCGCCGCACTGGTCCACGGCGTCGTCGGAGAAGATCTTGTTGTGGCGCGAGAAGTCGAGGACGAAGCCCCGGCCGTCCGCGCTCTGGTGGCAGGAGTTGCAGTTGCTCGCGATCGGCTTCTCCACCGCCGCGGTCTTCACCTGGAACGCCACCTTCGCCACCGTCGGCGTGCGGTAGTTGGTCTCGCTGACGCGCCCGAGCCGCGAGATCTCGACGCTCGCGACGTAGGTGCCGGGCTGCAGGTCGTCCACCGGATCGAGCTGGTAGGTGATCGACCCGGCGGAGCGGGTCACCTTCCGGTCGTTCGCCGCGCCGGGGGCCGCGTTGAACGCGAGCGTGTTGGACGGGTAGTAGCCGCCCGGCATCTTCAGGGCGGTGTCGCCCCCGAAGACGGCGGTGGTCACCGCGCTGGGGTCGAGCTGGATCGCGTAGACGCGGCCCAGGTTGCGGCTGCGGATCCCGAAGCGCCCGCCCTCGACGTAGGCGATGGCGCGGCGGCCGAAGGCCGGGATGGCGTTCAGGCCGGCGGCCAGCTCCGCGGGCGTCGCCGCGGCGGGGTTCGCGAACGCCGCCGGCGGCACGGTCACCGAGATGGTGCCGGACGCGACGAAGTCACCGCCGGTCTGGTTGTACAGGGTGACGTCGCGGCCGCTGTCCACCTTGAGCGCCAGCGCGGCGCCGCCGGAGAGGTCCCAGGAGGCGGGCGCCGCGACCTCGATCTTGGCGCGCGCGGTGGTGGTGAGCACCGGGTTGCGCGTGGCGCGCGGGCCGCTCACGAAGAACGCCGTGTTGGCGAACGTGGTGGGGCTGGTCGGGGCCGGGCAGCCGGTGGGGAGGCACCCGAGCGCCGCGCCGGTGACGAGGTCGTGGTCGATCGGCGTCCCGGTCGCCTTGTCCTTCAGGACCACCGTGACGACCGGCGCCTCGCCGGCCACGTAGTACTTGCCGTTCGCCGGCGCGGAGAGCGACAGCTCCGCGTCGAACTCGGGGACGTTGCGCGGGTCCTTCGTCGTCCAGTCGTGCGCGGGCACGATGGGCGCCCAGCCGGTGGTGGCGCCGTGGCAGGTCGCGCACCCGGAGTCGTCCGCCTGCGCGCCGCCCAGGTGGTTGGCGCCGGTGGCGAAGTCCACGGTGTCGTGGCAGGAGCCGCAGGCCGCGCGGGTGGGGTTCGTCTTCCAGTTGTCCACCTGGGCGCCGGTGCCGGTGTGGCACTTCTGGCAGTTCGCGAGCACGGCCGGGAACTCGGCCTTCCACCACTCGTGCTTGGTGTTCCGGTAGCCCCAGATCGCGTACTCGCCGTTGTCGGCGGACTCGTCCTGCGGCGTGCTCGGGTCGTCCCAGACCTTGCCGTCGGGGCCGGGCAGGCTGGCCAGCTCGCCGCCCGCGTGGATCTTGTGGATCATGACCGCGAGGTCGAGGCTCTGGCCGCCGTTCGCGTCGGCGGTGCCGGGCACGTGGCAGGTGGCGCAGTTCTCGACCGAGAGGCGGTTGCCGCCGTGCCCGTGGAACTCCTCGCCGTGGCAGGCCTTGCAGGCGGCGGTCTGGACGATGTTGCGGGTGGTGGTGATGGCGGAGCCGTCCGGCACGAAGTCGTAGGTGGCCTCGCCGGTGGGCCCGTCGTGGCCGCCGATCATGACGGACACGCGGTGCAGCAGGTTGCGCTGGTAGCCGACCGGCGCGCCCTCGGTGGTCGCGTTCGCGAGGTTGGTGGCGAACACGTAGGTGTAGCTGCCGTCGCCGTGATCGGTGAGCGCGCCGTTGCCCTCGGTGTTGCCCTGGACCGCGGTGGTGCCGGCCGGGTTCGGCCAGTCGCCCGCGGTCGCGGTCTCGATGCGCGTGATGTACGGCACGAAGCGGGAGGCCCGCTCCGTGGCGGTGCCGGGGACGAGCTTCGCCACGTCGGCGGTGATGGCGGCGATGCCCGGGACCGGCTGCCCGCCGGCGCCGGGGGTCGCGGCGGTGAAGTCCACGGTCAGCGTGCCGTCGGCCGCGGCGGTCGCGCCGGTGATGGTCACCTTCACGTCGAACTTGCCGGTGGCGTACTCGCCGCTCGACTTCAGGAACGCGGCGCCGTGGAAGTCGCCGATCGCGACGTTCCCGCCGGTCGCGCCGTTCGACACGGTCACCGAGGTGCCGTCGGTGCAGGTGATGGTGTGGGTGCCGTCGTGGTTGTCGGTGACGGTGCAGGAGGTGCCGTTGGTGCCGTCCTGGCCGTCCTGGCCGTTCGTGCCGTCGCGCCCGGGGGCGCCGGCAGGGCCCTTCGCGCCTTCGCAGGCGACGACCGCGAGGCCGAGCGCCGCGAGCAGCAGTGTCCGTCGGATCATTGCGTCTGGCTCCTTGGGGCGCGCATTCGACCGCACCCATAGGTTTGACTATCGCCTTGATAGTCCCGCAGGGGCCAGCGAGATCTTGATGCACGTCAACGCCGGCGCGCTTTTCGCGGCGCCATGTCGCACCGGGTCGGAGCGGACCGCCGCGATCGCGGAGCTTCGACCCAGGGCAATCGGTCGCAGGGCGAAGCGTGCGCGCGCCGCCGCGCGGTCGCGGCGTGTCAAAGCTTGCTTACGCGCCCGCGGCCTCGAACCCGCCCTCGAAGGCGAGGGCGGACAGCGGGCGCCGCTCGCTGGGGCGCTCGCGCGCGCGCAGGGCCTCGGGGAGCGCCGCCGGATCGCCGCGGCGGCCGATCGCGACGAACGCGTGGAGCGCGAGGCCCGCCGGCAGCACCAGCGCCTCGCGCGCGCGGGCCGCGTCGAAGCCGCCCATGGCGTGCGTCGCCCAGCCCCAGCGCTGCGCCTGGAGCGCGAGCTGCGCCCAGGCCGCGCCCGCGTCGAACGCGTGGCTCGCGTTCGGCACCGGGCCCGGCCGCCCGGGCAGCTCCATCGCCTCGCGCGACGCCACCGCCACGAGCGCCGCGGCGTTCCGCGCCCAGACCTGGTTCGCGGGCGCGAGCGCGGACAGGAACCGCTCGAACGCGGGCGTGCCCCGGCGCGCCCAGGCGAAGCGCCAGGGCTGCGCGTTCAGGGCGGAGGGCGCCCAGCGGGCGGCCTCGAGCAGGCCGAGCAGCGTGTCGCGCGGGATCGCCTCGTCGGTGAAGGCGCGCGGCGACCAGCGGGCGACGAACGGCGCGTCGATGGGGTGCTCGGGGCGGCGGGGGGTCGCGGCGGCGGCCGGGAGGGGGGTCACGGGGGTCATGGCGAGGAACCTAGGCCGTTGCGGCCGGGTGGACTAGATAGTGGTTCCGGGAAAGACCGATGCGCGAGGAGCAACGATGGATCTGAACCGGATCGCGGTGTTCGCGCAGGTGGTGGAGGCGGGCAGCTTCACCGCCGCGGCGTCGGCGCTGGGCGTCCGCAAGTCGTCGGTGAGCCGCGCGGTGGCGGCGCTCGAGGGCGAGCTGGGGATCCGCCTGCTGCAGCGGACCACCCGCCGCCTCAGCCTCACCGACGCGGGCCGCGCCTACTACGAGCGGACCCGCGACGCGCTCGCCGGGCTCCGCGAGGCGAGCGAGGAGGCGGCGGCGCTCGGCGCCGAGCCCCGGGGGACGGTGCGGGTGACCGCGCCGGTGGACCTGGCGCCGGACCTGGCGCGCCTGACGGACGCGTTCCTGCGCGCGCACCCGCAGGTGCGCGTGGAGGTGTCGCTCACGGCGCGCTACGTGGACCTGGTCAAGGAGGGCTTCGACCTGGCCATCCGCGCCGGCGTCCTCGCCGACTCGTCGCTGCTCGCGCGCAAGCTGTCGGACAGCGCGCTCGCGCTGTTCGCCGCGCCCGCCTACCTCGACGCCCGCGGGCGGCCGCGGCGCCTCGCCGACCTGGCCCGGCACGACTGCCTGCTCTACCGCGCCGGCGGGGAGACCGCGGTCTGGCGGCTCACCGGCCGCCGCGGCGAGGAGCAGGTGACCGTGCACGGCCGCGCCGCCGCCGACGAGTTCGCGTTCGTGCGCGGCATGCTGCTCGCGGGCGCGGGGATCGCGCTGGTGCCCACCGGCATGATCGCCGCGCACCTGCGCACCGGCGCGATCGAGCGGGTGCTGCCGCAGTACGTCCGGCGCGGCGGCCCGGTGAGCGTGGTGTGGCCGAGCCGGCGCTACGAGCCGGTGGCCGTGGCGCGGTTCCGGGACGCGATCGTGGCCGCGCTCGGCGAGCCGGCGGCGGGGGAGGCGCGGCGCTGAGGCGGGCGGCTCAGGCGGCCGGGCGCCAGGCGCGGTGGGCGAGCGCGACGGTGCCGAGCTGGACGGCCACCACCATCGCCACGCACGCGCCCCAGCCGCCCGCGTGCCAGGCGAGCGCGGGCGCGACGCCGCCGGCGGCGCCGCCGAGGTAGTAGCTCGACACGTACAGGCCGGAGGCCGACGACCGGAGCCGCGGCGGCGCGGCGGTGCGCAGGAACGCGGTGGAGGCGGACTGGCTCACGAACACCGCGGTGCACACCGCCGCCAGGCCCGCCACCACGAGCGTCACCGAGGGCGCCAGCGTCACGAGCGCGCCGGCCGCCGCCACCGCGAGCGCCACCGTGACGGCGCGGCGCGAGCCGACCCGGTCGATCCAGCGCCCGGCGAACGGGGTCACGGCGGCGCCGATCAGGTAGACGGTGAACACCGAGGACAGCGCAGCGGTGCCGAGCCGGTACGGCGGCGCCGAGAGGTGGAACGTGACGTAGGTGAACACCGCCACCTGCGTGAAGAGCACGTTGAAGCCGACCGCGAACGTCGCGAGGAGGCGTGGCGCGCGGAGCAGGTCGCCGGGCCGGGCGCGCGGCGGCCACGGCGGCGGCGGTGGTGACGAGGGCGAGCACCACGAACGCGGCGCGCCAGCCCCACCGGTCGGCGGCGAGGCCCGCGAGCAGCCGCCCGGTGTAGCCGCCGATCACGTTGCCCGTCACCAGCGCGGACATGGCGCTGCCGAGCGCCGCCGGCGGCCACTCCTCGGCCAGGAACGCCACGCCCACCGCGTAGATGCCGGGCACCGCCAGCCCCTGCACGAAGCGCCAGCCCACCAGCGCCGGGACGCCGGGGGAGGCGGCGGTGAGCAGCATGGGGACCGGCAGGAACAAGAGCGAGGCGACGATGATGCGCCGGTGCCCCCAGCGCCGGATGGCGCGGCCCGCGAACGGCGAGGCCAGCGCCACCGCGATGGTCGGGGCGCTCACGGTGAGCGCCGCCGCGGCCTTCGAGACCGCGAACACCCGCTCCAGCGTGGGGAGCAGCGGCTGGGTGGCGTAGAAGCCCACGAACGCGCAGAAGCCGGCCAGCCCGATGGCGAACAGCCCCGCCGCGGGGCGCGCCACCTCCGGCGCGGCCTCGGGCACCGGCGCGGCCGGGGCCGGGTCGGCGGGGGCGAGGCGGGGGATGGGGACGGTGCGCGCGGCCTCGGGCATGGGCCCGGGAACATGCGGAGGGACGGTCGAGACGTCCAATATATCTTTGCTCTCGTGTCGAGACGTCCTAGATCTCGACGCCATGGAGCTCCGGCACCTGCGGTACTTCGTGGCGGTCGCGGAGGAGCTGCACTTCGGCCGCGCCGCCGCGCGGCTCGGCATGGCGCAGCCGCCGCTCAGCCAGCAGATCCGCCAGCTCGAGCGCGAGCTCGGGGTGGAGCTGTTCGCGCGGGCCCGGCGGCGCGTCGAGCTCACCGAGCCGGGCAGGGTGCTGCTCGGGCACGCCCGGGCCATCCTCCAGCGCGCCGCGCACGCGTCGGAGGACGTCCGGCGCGCGGCGCGGGGCGAGACCGGGGCGCTCTCGGTGGGCGTGGTGGCGTCCGCCACCTACGGCCTCATGCCCCGCGTGTTCCGCACGTTCCGGGCCCGCCACCCCGACGTGGCGCTCGGGGTGGCGGTGATGAGCACCGGCGCGCAGGTGGCCGCGCTGCGGGCGGGGCAGCTCGACCTCGGGCTGGCGCGCACGCCGTTCGGCGACGAGACGCTGGTGGCCGAGACCGTGCTGGAGGAGCCGGTGGTGGTGGCGCTGCCGGCGGGGCACCCGCTCTCGGCGCGCCGCGCCCTGCGCCTGGCGGCGCTGGCGCGCGAGCCGTTCGTCCTGTTCCCGCGCGACCGCCGGCCGGGCTGGTACGACTTCGTGCTCGGGCTGTGCCGCGAGGCCGGCTTCCAGCCCCGGGTGGCCGAGGACGCGCCCGAGCTCGCCACCGCCATGGCGCTCGTGGCGGCCGGGATCGGCGTGACGCTCGTGCCGGCCTCGGTGAAGGACCTGCGGCGGACCGGGGTGGACTACCGCGCCATCGCGTCGCCGCGGGCGCGCACGCGCCTGGTCGCGCTGCGCCGCCCCGGCGAGCCCTCGCCGCCGGTGGCCCGGTTCGTGGCGGTGGTGCGCGAGGTGCTCCGCCGCGGCTGAGGCCGAGCCTGCTGATCTGGATCGCTGCTGCGGCGCGCGCTCCAGCCCGCGCGCGGCGCCGCGTCAGGTCGCGTACTGCGCCTCGCCGTTGCCGAACGACCAGTTCTCCTTCGCCACCTCCACCAGGCTGACGATGACGTCCTCGCGGCGCACGCCCACCGCCGCGTGCAGGTCGTCGGCGATGCGCCGGAAGAGCGCGCGCTTCATGTCCACGGTCCGCCCGGCGTTGGCGGTGATCTGCACCACCACCACGTCCTTGCCGTGGTCGATCCCGAGGTAGCTCGGGGCGATGCTCAGCCCCTCGTCGCCGTGGCCGGCGATCACCTGGAAGCGGTCGTCGGGCGGGACCTTGAACGTGTCCACCAGGGCGCGGTGCACCGCGTCGCCGGCGGCGCGCCGCTGCTCGGGGCCGAGGCGCAGGGTGGTGTCGATCCGGACGAGCGGCATGGGTTCCTCCGAGGACACGTCTCTAGCACGGCGGGTGCCGGCGCGCCCGCCGTCGGCGGACGACCCGACCCGGCCTCGGTCATGCGTCCAGCCCGGCCCTGACCCCGGCCGGCGGCGCGGCCACGGCCCGCTCCACCTCGTCCGGCCGCGGCGGCTTCGCCAGGTGCCGGTCGAAGCCGGCCTCGAGGGCGGCGTCCACGTCCTCGGGCTGCGCGTAGCCGCTCACCGCCACCAGCAGCAGGCCCGGCCCGCGCTCGCGCCGGAGCGCCCGCGCCACCTCGTACCCGCTCATCCCCGGCAGGCCGATGTCGCAGAGCACCACGTCGGGCGGGTCGGCGCGGGCCGCCGCGAGGGCGCCCGGGCCGTCGTGCGCCACCGCGACCTCGTGCCCGGCGTGGCGGAGCAGCTCGGCGAGCGTCTCGGCCGCGTCCACGTTGTCGTCCACGATGAGCACGCGCCGCGGCCCCGCCGCGCCGGCCGGCGCCGCGGACGGCGCCGCCAGCGGCACCGGCTCCTCGGCCGCCAGCGGCAGCTCGATCACCAGCTCGCTGCCGGCGCCGGGCCCGGCGCTCCGGGCCTCGACCGTGCCCCCGTGCAGCTCGACGATCCCCTTCACCAGCGAGAGCCCCAGCCCGAGCCCCCCGGCGCTCCGCGCCAGCGATCGGTCCGCCTGCACGAACGGCTCGAAGATCCGCCCGAGCAGCTCGGGCGGCATGCCCACGCCGGTGTCGACGACCCGGATCACCGCGCGCCCGCCGCGCGCGTCCGCGCGCACCGTGACGCGGCCGCCGGGCGGCGTGAACTTGCCCGCGTTGCTGAGCAGGTTGCCGACCACCTGCGCCACGCGGGTGGGGTCGGCGTCGGCCCAGAGCGGCCCGCCCGGCAGCTCCACCTCGAGCGCGATGCGGCGGTCGTCCAGCAGGTCCCGGTAGTCCTCGGCGGTGCGCGCGACCACCTCGGAGAGGTCGATGCGCTCCCGGCGCAGCTCGATCTTGCCGCGCGCGATGCGGGTGACGTCGAGCAGGTCGTCCACGATGCGGGTCAGGTGGTCCACCTGCCGGCCGATGACCTCCAGGGCGCGCCGGGTCTGCGCCGGGCGCGCGGCGGGGTGCGAGAGGAGGTGCAGCGCGCTGCGGATGGGCGCGAGCGGGTTGCGGAGCTCGTGCGAGAGCATCCCCAGGAACTCGTCCTTGCGCCGGTCGATCTCGGTGAGGCGGGCGTTCGCGCTGACGAGCCGCCCGGTCATCCGGTTGAACGCGCGGGAGAGGGTGCCGATCTCGTCGGGCCGCTCCGCCCCGGCCACCTCGGCGGGGAGGCTGGTCTCGGCGATCCGCTCGGCGGTGCGGGCGATGGCCTCGAGCGGCCGCACCACCGCGCGCGCCGCCAGCAGCGAGAGCGCCGCGGCGGCGAGCAGGCCCACCACCACCGCGGCCGCCGAGATCCACAGGGCGCGGGCCCGGCGCGCCTGCAGCTCGACCACGATCCGGTCGAGGAAGCGCAGGTAGTAGCCGGACACGTCCTTCAGCAGCGCCTCGCTGCGGAACGACATGAGCCGCCAGCGATCCAGGGCGCGCTCGAGCGGGGGGCCGCCCTCCGGCGCGACCCGGCGGATCTCGTCGCCGAGCGCGTCCTGCGCGGCCCGGACCGCGACGTACTCGCGCCAGACGTCGGCGACGCGCGCCGGGAGCGGGAGCGCCTCGACGTCGCGCATCAGCCCGGCGATGCGCGCGCCGGCCTCGTCGAGGCGCGTCTCGTGCACGCCGGCCGGCGAGCGCGGCAGCGACAGGAACCAGCGCTCCTCCTCGTGCGTCGCGTCGCCGAGCGCGAACGCCAGGGAGATGGCGGTCCGCACCGCCCGCGCGTCGCGCTCCAGGGTGCGCGCCTGGTGCGCGGACGACCACGCCGCGTACGCCAGCGCCGCGCAGGCCACCGCGGCGAGGACCGTGGTCGGCACGAGCAGGCGCCGGCCGACGGTCACCATCGCGCGTCCCCGGGGAGCAGCATGACCGACTCGGGCGCCACCTGCTCGAGCAGCGCCGGCGCCACCAGCTGGTGGAGGTCGGGCGCGTCGCCGCGCAGCGCGCCCGCGGCGGTGAGCGCGTCGCGCTCGCGGCGCAGCACGTCCACGAGCACGTTGTCGAGCCCGAGCCCCCAGCGTACCCGCTCCAGCTGCCCGGCGAGCGCGGCGTCGCCGGTCTCCGGGAAGCGGTCGCGGATCCGCGCCCGCGCCCCCTCGCGATCGGCCCGGGCGCGCCGCTCGCCGCAGGCCAGGCCGCGCAGCAGCGCCCGGAGCGCGGCGGGCCGGGCCGCCAGCACGTCGTCGCGCGTGACGAGGAGCGAGATCTCGACGTAGAGGTCGGTCTGGAACACCTGCGCGTCGTCCCCGAGGCGGCGCTCGGCCTCCTGCGCGGCCGGGTCGGAGAGCACCGCCGCGTCGAGCGCGCCCGCGGCGAGCCCCTCGATCGACTCGGCCGGCGCCCCGTGGACGAGGCGGACCAGGTCGCGCGGGACGCCGCCCAGGCGGAGCGCCAGGTCGGTGAAGAAGTCGGCGTTCGTCCCCGGCGCCAAGCCGATCCGGCGCCCGCCCAGGTCGTAGAAGCCGCGGATCCCGCTCGAGGCGCGCACCACCAGGCGCGTGTTGCGGGTCGAGGTGTGCAGCGCGGTGAGCGCGCGCAGCCGGTCGTCGGCGTAGGCCGCCTGCAGCACCGGCGTCTCGAACGCGACCGCCACGTCGGCGCCGCCCTCGCGGAGCAGCGCGAGCGCGTCGCGCCCCAGGTCGAACGACCGCTCCTCGAGGTCCAGCCCCTCCGCCGCGAAGCAGCCGCTCGCGGCGGCGAGCAGCGGGAGCGCGGTGGCGGGCTGGCGCACGGAGGCGAGGACCAGGCGCGTCCGCGGCGGCCGGCGATCCCCGCAGGCCGCCAGCAGCGCCATGGCCGCGATCAGCGAGGCGACGCGCACGCGCTCCTCTTCTCGGGTCCCCGCCCCGGCCTGTGTACCACGTCGGAGGTCCGGAGGAGCGGTGATCCGCCGCCCGTGGCATCGCGCCGCCGGGCCCATGCGCGCCCGCCCGGCGCGACCCGGAGTCAGGCGGGGAAAAGCTCGCCGAGGAGCCGGCGCCAGGCCTCCCGCTCGCGCGCGGGCTCGACGAGCGGCCTCGCGCGGACCGTCGAGCGGCGCAGCTCGGCCAGGAACGCGGGGTCCTGCTCCGCCCGGAGGAGGAGCCCGGCAAGGGCCTGATCGTCGCCGACCGGGAAGTAGCCCGGGTGGTCGGGGCCGAGGAGCCCGACGGTGCCGTCGATGCGGGTGGAGAGCACCGGGACCCCGGCCGCGACGGCCTCGGAGAGCGCGTTCGAGCCGCCCTCGAGGCGCGAGGTGATGACGAGCAGCTGGCTGCCGGCCAGGATCGAGAGCGCCTCGCGCCGGCGGTGCTCGCCCATCCAGAGGTACCGCGGGTTCGCCGCCATCTCGGCCCGCGCGGCGGGCGCCGCGTCCGCGTCGAGCGCGGCGCCGAGGTGGGCGATCTGGACGCGCGAGCGGGCCGGGAGCCTCCGCGCGGCCGCGGCGGCGAGGAAGGCGTCCTTGACCGCGCGCACGTGCGCGAGCAGGCAGGCGCGGAACACGCCCTGCGGCGGCGGCGCGGGCGGGGCCGCCTGCGCCGACTGCTCGATGACCCGGGCCCGGGGGCGGATCTCGGGCGGCAGCGCGTCGAGCCCGCGCGCCTGGAGCACCGTGACGCGGGTGGCGAGCGCGAGCGAGTGGCGCGCCTGCGGCGACGCGGGCAGGTCCTGGTACAGGTCGGTCCCGGCCATCCCCACCACCAGCGGCGCCGCGGGGCGGACCTCGCGCCAGCGGAGCACCGAGGCGTGGCTCTTCGTCGCGTGCAGGGCCACGAGCAGGTCGCACGGCGCGCCGGACCAGGCGTCGGCCAGCGCCACGCGGTGGCCGAGCGCGCGCAGGTGGCCGGCCCAGCGCAGCGCGGTGACGCGGTTGCCCTTGTGCGAGCCGCGGGCGGCCGGCGTGGCGATGACGATCCTCACGCGGCGCACGTCCGGAACCCGGCCCAGGGATCGCGGCGGTCGGGCGTGTAGAAGTTGCGGAAGGTGGGGCGCAGCAGGCGCGCCGGGGTGGCGAAGCTGCCGCCGCGCAGCACCCGGTGCGTGCCGAACCAGGGCTGCGAGTACTCGCGGTAGGGATCGGGGGCGAAGCCGGGGTAGGGGAGGAAGTCGCTCGCGGTCCACTCCCAGACGCTGCCGGCGCCGCCGAGCGGGGCGCCCTCGGCGGTGGCCGCCGCCTCCCACTCCGCCTCGCTCGGCAGCCGCCGCCCGGCCCAGCGGCAGAAGGCGTCCGCCTCGTGCGCGCACACGTGCGCGACCGGCCGGCCCGCCGCGAGCGGCACGCGCCGGTCGAACTCCCGCCGGCGCCACCCGTCCCCCGCGCGCTCCCAGTACGCCGGGTGCTCGGCGCCGGCCGCCTCCCGCCAGCGCCAGCCGGCCTCGCTCCACAGCGCGCGCCGGCGGTAGCCGCCGTCGTCCACGAACTCGGCGAAGCGCGCCTCGGTCACCGGGGTGCGGGCGATCCGGAACGGCGCCAGCTCCACCGGGTGCGCCCACTTCTCGTTGTCGAACACGAACCCGTCGCCGGGCGCAGCGCCGAGCCGGAACGTCCCGCCCGGCAGGGCCGCGTCGCCCTCGGGTCCGGCGCCGGCCGCGGAGGCCGGGAGCCCGGGCGGCGCCGGCCAGCCCAGCGTCTGGCGCGAGAACGCCATCGCCTCCCAGTGCATGTCCTCGTGGAACACCGAGAGCCGCGCGAAGTAGGGATCGGCCTCGCCGCGCTCGAGCAGCGCGAGCACGCCGGCCTCGACCTCGCGCAGGTACCCGACCGTCTCCGCCAGCGAGGGGAGCGGCAGGTCCCAGCGGACGTCGTGCGGGATGGCGATGGAGTCGTAGAGCGCGTCGGCGCCGGCCCGGAGCGGCGGCCGGCCCGCGGCGTGGCGCAGCACCCAGCGCTCCTGGAACCAGGCCACGTGCCCCAGCTCCCAGAGCGGCGGGTTGACGATCGCGAGCCGCGGGCCGAGCAGGCCGTCCGCCGGCAGCGACGCCGCGAGCCCGAGCGTGCGCGCCCGCGCGTCCCGCACCCAGTCCGAGAGGATCCGGTCCATCCGCCTCTATCTAGCGGAAGGTCCCGGCCCGGGCGAGGCGTCTTCGCGGGCGAGCGACACCTGGGAGCGGCCTGGCGCGCGCGGCCCGCCGGCGGCACATAGGCCGGACCGCCCGGCGCGGGCGGGGAGGTGGCGCATGGCATCGGATCTCGACGTGCTGGTCCTCGGCTCCGGCCAGGCGGGCGTGCCGCTCGCCGCGCGGCTCGCGGCCGCGGGGCGGCGGGTCGCGCTGGTCGAGCGCGGCGCGCTGGGCGGCACCTGCGTGAACGCGGGCTGCACGCCCACGAAGACGCTCCTCGCGAGCGCGCGGGCCGCGCACGTGGCGCGGACGGCCGGGCGGCTCGGGATCCGCGCCGGCGAGGTGGCGGTGGATCTCGGGGCGGTGATGGACCGCAAGGACGCGGTGGTGGCGCGCTGGCGCGAGGGCGTGCGCCGCCGCCTGGACGCGGCCGCGCCGCGGCTGCGGGTGGTGCCCGGCGCCGCGCGGTTCGTGGGACCCCGGGAGGTGGAGGTCGCGGGTGAGCGGCTCGCCGCGCCGGTGGTGATCGTGAACGTGGGCGCGCGCCCGGCGGTGCCGCCCGTCCCCGGCCTGGACCGGGTCCCGTTCCTCACCAGCTCGAGCGCGCTCGCGCTGCGCGCGCTCCCCGCGCACCTGGTGGTCCTCGGGGGCGGCTACGTCGGCTGCGAGCTCGGGCAGCTGTTCCGGCGGCTCGGCGCCGGCGTGACGGTGATCGACCCGTCGCCGCACCTGCTCGCCCGCGAGGACGAGGCGGTGAGCGCGGTGCTGGAGGAGGTGTTCCGGCGCGAGGGGCTCCGGCTCGCGCTCGGCGCGCCGGCGGAGGCGGTCGAGGGCGGCGCGGGCGCGGTGCGGGTGCGGCTCGCCGGCGGCGGGGTGGTGGAGGGGTCGCACCTGCTCGTGGCGACCGGGCGGCGCCCGAACACCGACGACCTCGGCTGCGACGCGGCCGGCGTGGCGCTGGATCGCCGCGGGTTCGTCGAGGTGGACGCGCGCTACCGCACCAGCGCCGAGGGCGTGTACGCGGTGGGCGACGTGGCCGGCGGCCCCCAGTTCACCCACAGCGCCTGGGACGACCACCGCATCCTCTTCGACCTCCTGCTCGGCGGCGGCCGGCGGACGCGCGACGACCGGCTGGTGCCGCACGTGGTGTTCACCGATCCGCAGGTGGGGGTGGTGGGGCTGACCGAGCGCGAGGCGCGGGCGCGGGGCGTGCCGTTCGAGCTCGCCACGCTGCCGTACTCGGCCGTGGCGCGCGCCGTCGAGGTGGACGAGCCGGACGGCGTGGTGCGCGTGCTGGTGGACCCGCGCGACGAGCGGATCCTGGGCGCGGCCGTGGTGGGGGCGGAGGGCGGGGAGCTCGTGCACGTCGTCGCCGCGCTGATGCAGGCGGGCGCGAGCGCGCGGGCGCTCGTGGACATGGAGATGGCCCACCCGACCTTCTGCGAGGGGCTCCAGTCGGCGGTGATGACGCTCGAGCGCTTCGCGCTCCGGCCCTGACCGGAGTCCCCCGGCCGCGGCCGTTCCGCGCCGCGCAACGATCCGGTGCGCCCCCGGACATTGCGCCGGGCCGGTCCCGCCGGCACATCCCGGGGCAGGAGATCACCATGACCGAACGCGGACTCGAGACCGTCGTCACCCCCATCGCCGCCAGCGACGGCGCCGGCGTGCGGCTGAAGCGCAGCATCGCCACCCGGACGCTCGACCACCTGGATCCCTTCTTCCTGTTCGACCACTTCGGCTCGGAGGACGCGAACGACTACATCGCGGGCTTCCCCATGCACCCGCACCGCGGGATCGAGACCATCACCTACATGCTCGACGGCAGCGTCGCGCACCGCGACAGCATCGGGAACTCGGGCGTGATCGGCGCGGGCGACGTGCAGTGGATGACCGCCGGCAGCGGCATCCTGCACGAGGAGATGCCCAAGGTCGGCCCGCGCCGGCTCGACGGCTTCCAGATCTGGGTGAACCTGCCCGCGAAGCTGAAGATGACCCGGCCGCGGTACCAGGACGTGCCGGCGGCGCGCATCCCCGAGGTCGCCCGCCCCGGCGGCGCGCGCGTGCGGGTGGTCGCCGGGGAGGTGGACGGGGTGGCCGGCGCGGTGAAGGACATCTTCGCCGGCCCGACCTACCTCGACGTCGCGCTGCCCGCGGGCAAGACGTTCGAGCAGCCGGTGCCGCGCGGCCACACCGCGCTCCTGTACGTGTTCGAGGGCGAGGTGACGGTGGGCGGCGCGCAGGCCGGCCGCGCCGCGCAGGCGGTCGGGGCCCCGAGGCTCGCCATCCTCCGCGACGGCGAGGTGGTCCGCGTGCACGCCGGCGCCGCGCCGGCGCGCTTCCTGCTGCTCTCGGCGCAGCCGCTGAACGAGCCGTACGCGCGCTACGGGCCGTTCGTGATGAACACCGAGGAGGAGATCGAGCAGGCCCTCCACGAGCTGCGCAGCGGGACGTTCATCAAGCCCTGAGCGTCGCCGCCCGGCGGCGCGGGCCGGCGCGCCGCCGCGCGCGCTGGCCC
>NZ_BAZG01000033.1 GCF_000964525.1 Anaeromyxobacter sp. PSR-1 | reverse complement strand
CGGCGAGCACCGCGTGGTAGGCGAGGCCGCCGAGCGACACCGCGCTCACCGCGGCGCGCGCGGCGTCGCAGCCGGCGCGCGGGCGGAGCGGCGCGGGCGCGCGAGGCACCTCGAACGCGGTCTCCTCGAGGCGGAGGTCCGGGTGCGGGCGGGAGAACCCGGCCTGCGGCGGGACCACCCCGTGCTGGAGCGCCAGCACCGCGCGCAGCATGCCCACCGCGGCGCTCGCGCCGCGCAGGTGGCCCACGTGCGCCTTGGCCGAGCCGATGGCCACCGGGCCGGGGACGCCGCGGTAGCCCTGCGCCAGCGCGGCGAGCTCGGTCGCGTCGCCGCGCGGCGTGCCGGTCGCGTGGCACTCCACGAAGCCGACGGAGGCGGGATCGACCGCGCCCTCCTCGTGCGCCCGGCGGATGGCGAGCGCGAGGCCGTCCGGGTGCGGCGCGAGCGGCGACGCGGCGGCGCCGTCGCAGGCGCCGGCCACGCCGAGCACCACGGCCAGGACGCGATCGCCGTCGCGGAGCGCGTCGTCGAGCCGCTTCGCGGCGAACATCACCGCGCCCTCGCCCGGCAGCGTCCCGTCGGCGGCGGCGTCGAACGGGCGCGGGCGGTCGGCGGAGAGCACGCCCATGCGCGAGAGCGCCACCAGCTCGGCGGGCGAGAGCAGCTCGCTCGCGGCGCCGAACAGCGCGCAGTCCACCGTCCCGTCGCGGAGCGCGCGCGCCGCCACGTCCAGCGCGGCGAGGCCCGACGCGAAGCCGGCGTCCACCGCCGCGTGCGGGCCGCGCAGGTCGAGCAGCATCCCCACGCGCCCGGCCGCGATGCTGGCCGCCGAGTTCACCACCGGCTCCTCGCTGGCCGGCCGGAGCCGCGCCTCGAGCGAGGCGCGTGCGGACGCGAGCGCCGCCTCGGCCGCGGCCGCGGGCACGCCCGCGTCGCCCGCGGCCTCGCGCACCGCCGCGGCGAGCGCGTCGAGCCGGACGCGGAGCCCGGTGTCCGGCCGCCAGCCCAGGCCCGTCGCGCCGAGCCACACGCCGGTGCGCTCGCGCGGCAGCGCCTTCACGGCGGCCAGCGCCTGGCGCCCCGCCTCCAGCACCTGCAGCTGCCCCGGGTTCATCGCCTCGGCGTCCGCCGGCGGCATCCGGAAGGCGCGCCAGTCGGGACGGAACCCCGTCACCTGCGCGGCCGACGGGAGCCGGCCGAGCCCGAGCCGCTCCCACTCCCACGCCCCGCCGGCGAGCGGCTCGAACGCATCGCGGCCGGCCTGCATGGCGTCCCAGAACGCCTCGACGCTGCCTGCGCCCGGAAGCACACACCCGACGCCGATGAGGGCGATCGGGACCCTGGGTGTTCCCTGCTGCTCCGAAGTGGTCACGCCGGGGAGGGTGGCGGACAACGTCACTTTTCGTCAATAGGGGTGGTGCAATTATCCACGAATTGCTTCATGCACAAACGCATAGGTGAATAATTTGCGCGCGCGGCTGCCCGGGAAGCGCGCAGGCGCGCACCCGGGTTGCGCCAGCTCCACGCGGTCCGCCGGATTTGACCGGGTGTGATGCGACTCCGGGTCCGTAGAGACTCCGGGTTCATTCGCATCGCGGCGGGCCCCATCTTTTCCGCTGCGACCCCGTTGACTCTCCGAGCGGGTTCGCGGGTGGTGCGGGCGGCGTCCACCGCCCCGGCGCGCACCCGGCGCGCGGCCGGGGCGGCGGACGGACCGCCGGGCCGGGCCTCACGCGGCCGCGGAGGCGGCGGCCCTCGGCTCGTGCAGGCCGACGCGGTTCCCCTCGCTGTCGATGAGGATCGCGAAGCGGCCGTGCGGGCCGATGTCGGTGACCGGCACGACCACCTTCCCGCCCGCGGCCTCGACCCGGCGCAGGCAGCGCTCGATGGAGCCGCGCGTGTCGAGGTACACGATGGCGCCGTCCACCCCGGGGCGGGCGTGCTCGCTCTTCACGATGGCGCCGCCGGTGCCCTTCCCCTCGGCGTACGGGAAGAACGCCATCGGCATCCGGCCGCTGGTGTCCACCTTCAGCTCCGTCCCCAGCACGGCCTCGTAGAAGCTGCGCGCGCGGTCGAAGTCGGCGGCGGGCAGCTCGAACCAGTTGATCGCGGTGCTCATGTCTCTCTCCCTCGTCGGTGTCGGCGGGTGATCCGCCGGACGGACGGGAAGATGCTTGCGGGCGGTGTCAGCGTTATGTCAGGTTTCGGTCGCGCTCCCCGCCCGGAGCCCTGCCGGCACGCCCGGGCCCCGGGCATGGGAACGGGGACGCCGCACGGGGCAGCCACCATGGACCGCCAGGCCCGCCTGTTCGCCATCGCCGAGTACCTGCGCGGCCGCCGCACCGGGGTCACCGCCGCGCAGATCGCCGAGCGCTTCGGCGTGACGCTCCGCACGGTCTACCGGGACCTCGACGCGCTCCGCTCGGCCGACCTGCCGCTCCACGCCGAGCAGGGCCGCGGGGGCGGCTACGCGCTCGATCGGCACTACGCGCTGCCGCCCATCAACCTGAGCGCGCGCGAGGCGGCGGTGCTCGTCGCGCTCGGCGCCTACGCGTCGCGCATGCGCCTGCTCCCGTTCGCGGAGACGCTGGAGGCGGCGCTCGACAAGGTGCGCGGCGCGCTGTCCGCCTCGGCGCAGCGCGAGCTCCTGAAGGTGCTCGACGGGCTGCAGTTCGTGGGCGTGCCGGCCATGCCCGCGGCGGCGGCGGTGCGGCGCGCGGTGGAGGAGGCGTGGTTCGGCGGGACGGCGCTGCGGGTGCGCTACCGCCGGTCCGACGAGAGCACCAGCGAGCGCACCGTGAAGGTGGCCGGCGTCATCATGGAGCGCCACGCCACGCTGGTGCACTGCGTGGACGTGGACACCGGCGAGGCCCGCCACTACCGGCTCGACCGCATCGACGTGGCGGTGCCGGCGACCGGCGGCCGCTGACTCAGCGCGGCGCCTCGGCGGAGTCGCGGCGGCGCAGGATCACCACCGAGCCGACCAGCACCAGGATCAGCACCGTGAGCAGGCCCAGCTCGCTCATGACGTGCCGGAACTTCTCGTCGCTCGTGGGCGACTGCGCGCCGAACTCCGCGGTGATGACGAGGATGCGCCGGATGGCGGCGATGAGCGCGACGAGCAGGAACGGCTCGGGCACGAGCAGGTGATCGCGGAACGACACCTTCACCGTGTAGAGCAGCTCCACGATCATCATCGCGAGCAGGATCCGGTCGAGGAGCTGCACGATCACCTGCAGGTCGAGATCGCGCCCCAGCGCGCCGACCAGGTCCACGCCGCCGTGCAGGAGCAGCACCGCGCAGGCCAGCGTCAGCAGGATCCCGAGCGCGACGTAGATGAGGTCCTGGACCCAGGTGATCCCGACCGAGACCCACTCCCGCGCCCGCTTGTTCACGGCCCCTCCTTCGCCCGTGCCGGGGCGCACGCCGCCATCCCCCGCTCGCCACCCGGGCGGCCGGGCGTGCGCTGCACTATATTAAGGACTGCGCAGCCCGGCGCCTCGCGCCGAGACCCGCGCCGCCGCCGATCGGCGGCGGCCCACCGCGCCACCTTCTGCACCCGCAGCCGCGCACCTCGCGCGGAGGCGGCCTCGTGCGATCGCGTGTGCGCCGACGAAGGAGCAATCGATGGACCTCGAGAAGGGGATGCTGGTGCAGCACGCGTCGCTGGGCGTCGGGAAGGTGGTCGCGGTGGAGCGCGACGCGGTGCACGTGTACTTCGCGGGGGGCGACGGACGCGTCGCCGCGAAGCTGAAGCTGCCCACCGCGCTCCCGTTCCTCACCCCCGCCGCGGGCGCGAACGCCTGGCTCGCCGCGCTCCCCGCGTTCCGCCTCGCCCCGGAGACCGGGCGCTACGAGGTCGCGGACGGGCGCATCACGCAGGCCGAGGCGCTGGAGCGCTACCGCGCGGTCTCGTCCGAGCCGGCCGGCGGCGAGGCCGGCGCGGAGCCCCCGAAGGTGCGACGCGACCGGGCCTGGAAGTGGCGCCGCGCGCACGAGGCCTGGGAGCAGGAGCTCGGCGGCGGCGAGGGCGAGCGGCTCCTCGCGGCGGGGGACGTCGGCGCGCTCGTCGCCCGCGCCGTGAAGGTGGAGCACCACGTGCGCCCGCTGCTGCCGCCGCCGGAGCGCCCCGCCTTCGCGGCCGCGCTCTCGGATCCCGCGTCCGCGCGCGAGCTGTTCGCCGCGCTGTTCGCCCTGCTCGCGGCGCCGGAGCCGGACCAGGCCGCGTTCGAGCGCCTGGCGGCGGCGGTGGCCGCCCTGCCCGCCACGCCCGCGCTCGAGTCGCGCTGGCAGGTGCTCACGCTGTTGCCGTTCGTGGCCCGCCCCGACGTCCACATGCTCGTCGAGCCGCGCACCACCTGCGCCGCCGCGCTCCGCCTCGGGATCGACCTCGCGTACACCCCCGAGCCGAGCTGGGCCACCTACGCGGCGCTGCTCGGCGCCACCGGCCGCCTGCTCGCGCAGCTCGCGCCGCTCGGCGCGCGCGACCACGTGGACGTCGAGACGTTCCTCCACGCGAACGTCAAGGCGCCGCCGCGCACCCCCCGCACGCCCCCGGCCCGGCGCACCCCGCGCGTCTCGACCGAGGCCTGAGTCCCCCGGCCGCAGCCCTCTCAGGTGCATGCCGCGCCGGGCGCGCGGGAGCACCTAAGCTGGACGCCCGCCGAGCGGCCCGTGCCGCCGGCGCGCGTACCAGCCACCCGGAGGGCCTCCATGATCCGCGCGGACATCCTCGAGCAGTTCCCCGAGCTGTTCGGCCGCAAGCGCGTCAACGGCCGCGAGCTCGACGTGGACGCGACCATCGAGACGCTCACCCGCGAGCTCGAGCCGGACATCGAGGCGGCGCTGACCGCGCGCGGCGCGCTGCTCCGCTCGCCCGAGCCGGTGGCCACGCGGTACGCGTGGCCGCACTGGAACGAGGCGTTCGAGGACCCGGTGGGCGGGAGCGCCTGGACGTTCCGCCAGATCGTCCAGGGGATGATCGACAACTTCCTCGGCAAGGAGAGCCCGCTGCGCTGGCGGCTCAACGACGAGGTGCCCATCCCCGAGCACGTCCACCCGTCGCGCAACCCGGGCCTGGAGCTGACCGGGCCCTGGCACCCGCTCGACATGGCGTTCAACGCGCTCAACAGCCCGGCGCCGATGAACATGCCGGACTTCGAGGACGCCTCGCCGACGCACTTCCGCCCCGACGGCGCGCCGGCGCGCGAGCCGGTGGGCGTGTTCGCGGCGCTCAAGAACGCGAAGGACATCTTCGAGGGGCGCTGGTCCGACCGCGCCTACGAGGTGGAGAAGAAGGGGAAGATCCGCAGCTACCGGATCACGACGCCGCAGGCGAGGTGGCCCACGCGGCTCGCGAGGCCGCCCAGCCTGCACGTCCGCTACGACCACGTCACCGTGGACGGCCGGCCCGCGCCCGGCCTGGTGGTGGTGGCGGTGCTCTGGACCCTGAACGGCTACGACGCGCTCACCCGCGCCGGGAGCGGCGCGTACTTCTACATCCCCAAGCTGCAGACGCCGCGCGAGGCGCTCATCGTGGAGCGGATGCTCGCGCGCCTCGAGGGGATGATCGGCGTGCCCGCCGGCACGCTCAAGGCGAAGATGCTCTACGAGGAGGGGAACGCCGGCCGCCAGCTCCCCGCCATCGTCTGGACGCTGCGGCGCCGGCTGCTCGGCACGAACGTCGGACGCTGGGACTACCTCGGCAGCCTCATCGAGATGTGGAAGGACGATCCGAAGGGCGTGTTCCCCGACCCGCAGACGGTCGGGATGGCGACGCCCGGCATGCTCGCGTATCAGCGCTACAACGCGCTCCTCATGCTCATGGCCGGCATGAAGGACGGCGAGCTGACCCACGCCGCGCCCATCGGCGGCATGGCGGCGGTGATGATCTACCAGGCCGGCGATCCGTACGGCCGCGCCCGCTACAACCCGCTCGCGCTGCGCGCCATGGTGATCGACAAGCTGCGCGAGCGGCTGCTGGGCCTGTTCTTCGTGCCCGACGCGCCGCTCCGCCCCGGCGAGCAGCCCACGCTCGACGCGATCCTCTCCGGCAAGGTCCGCGGCGCGCTCCACGACGCGTACCGCCAGAGCTGGGTGGCGAGCCCGGAGCCGGAGTACGTGGGCGCCGGCAACGGCCCGCTCCGCGCGCGGGTCGGCGCGCTGCAGGAGCTGCTCGACGCGCCGGTGGAGACGGTGGACGCGGGCGGGAAGCAGGTGCCGACCGTGGCGAGCGGGCTCTCCGACGCCGAGCGGGACCTGTTCCGGTCGCGCGGGCTGGTGGACGCGAACGGGCGCATCACGCCGTTCGTGCTGGCGCGCGAGCAGGTGGACGCGCCGGAGAAGCTGCTCGACGCGGCCCGCTGGGAGGCGATCTACCGGGTGCCCGAGGGCGACGTCACCATCGAGCACGTGCAGCACGCGTTCTACATGGCGGCGAACTACGGCTTCCAGATCCTGAACGGCAACTTCGCCGCCGCCATCGACGACTACGAGCTGAAGCTCCGCTTCATGAACGACCTCGCCACCTACCGCATCAACGTGTCGTGGCTCTGGGCGCTCCTGCGCCACCAGGCGCCGGTCACGAAGGACGGCCACCTGCTCCGCGCCGCGCTCACCGCGGACGGCGTGGTGCTCGGCAAGCCCGCCGAGGCGGTGAAGGCCGGGGCGCGCCTCGACCGCGCGCTGTTCGAGAAGGTGTACACGTTCCACGGTGAGTGGACGGACGCGTTCTTCGCCGAGCAGGACCGCCGCGGCGAGCCCGCCCGCTTCGACCGCTCCAAGGCGCCCGTCATCATGGAGCTGCTGCACCGCCAGCTCCTCTCGCCGCGCTATATCCAGCACAGCGCCCGCGCGCTGTTCGTGATCGGCGCCGCCCGCCCCGAGGACCGCGCCGGCCTGCTCGACGCCATGTTCGACCTCGAGCGCGCCGAGGTCGCCGCGCGCGTCGAGAAGGGCGCGCTCCCCGAGGGCGCGCTCGCGGCGCACGACTACGTGAACGACGTGTTCGTGAGGTAGCTGGCCGGGGGGCGTGTCCGGAGCGCGGCTATCGTTCTCTTGGAGCGGTGGAGGAACGCCGCTCGAGGAGGCACGTCATGAGCGTCATCTTCAAGCCGTTCGCCGATTGACGGAACGCGAGCCTCGCATGCCCCGTGGCGACGTGCGGGTGGAAGGGGAAGATCGACCCGGCGATGCTGGGGCGGTACGACGGGTACTTGGCGTTCGAATGCCCGCATTGCGACAAGTGCCTGGCGATCATCCCCTTCCCGACCGTCGACGACATCAAGGCGAACTGGGACGGGTTCACGGAGCTCCAGAAGAGCTACTACGGCACCCGCTTCTCGCTCGACGGCGAGTTCGAGGCCCACCACCTCGAGCGCCCCGATCAGCTGCCCGACCTCCCCGATGACCCGCTCGTCCTCGTGTGGGACTACGAGGAGACCCCGGATCCCGAGCTGGAACGCCGGACCGAAACGCCGAGCGATGAGACGAGACAGCTCGTGACGGGCCTGAAGGCGACGAAGAGCCACACCGCCATCAAGCACGACGGGCGCGCCATCTGGCGGGAGCGCGCCTACTACCAGTGCCTCGGACGGTATGCTCAGGTCATAGACATCTTGAAACAGAAGTACGGCGAGCGTCTCAAGGATCTCGTACCCAGCACGGGAAGCACGACATACCTCCTGGGTGACGACCTGAGCGGCTGGGAAAAACTGGAAGGCCTCCGTCAGCGAATGTCACCACGCGCGGTCAGTCCAGAACTGCGCCTGCGCGCGCTCGCCAAAGCCGGAGATCAGCAGGCGGCGAGCGAGCTGCGACGTATCCACGTGGACACGCACGAGAGCAACTGAGCCGCCGCACTCGTCGGAACACCGCCCCTCTCGCCATCAGCTGTCCGCCGCGCGCCTCGTGCGCTTTGACGTCTCAGTCGCTCCGTAGTCAAGCGCCGGAGACACGTTCCTGGCGCCTCAGCATCTGTACGTATTCGCGCGCGACACGTGCCCAGGCATCGAGTCGCTCGGCGATGCTTTCGACCAACGGCGGCCGACCGTTGATCGTCACGAACCACTTGCCTGACAGCTTCGTCTTCTCGACGTCTCCGCCCAGAGCGGCAGCGAGTTCTTCGATATAGCGGTGGCTCAGGTCGAGCGGCGGTGCCGTACCCGCCGTGTCGGTCCAGACCTGGCCGTCCGGCTGGATGTATCCGAGACTGTATGTCCGTCCGTGAATGTCACACCTGATGTTCAGCGAGCGCAGGTAGTCCGGATACGCACCGAACTCCTTCACTTCGGACAGGAACGCCCGCAGGCGGTCGGGAAGCAGCGCATCGCGCTTGGCCATCGCGTCGAAGAACTGCTCTTCGGTGACTCTCGCCTTCGCGGGAGTGCCGGTGACAGCAGCAAGAAGGTTCGCCTGCACCTGGTCTTGAGGCGTCACCGTGGCACCCGAGAACGTGATCCGACCGTTCGGTCCCGCACCGATCTCCACCTCAACGCTGGTCCGCGCCACGACCTCCGTCCGAAGCAGACCGACCGGGACGAGAAACATTCCGCCCGCCGCGTTCTCCGGCCCCACGTAAGGAACCAGTTCACAGACGCGAAGTTCGTAGTCCCCAAGAGCCTGCTGCGCGGTCACCGACGCAACGAACTCACGCAGGCCCTCCGGGGCCTTGTCGCACGCTATGACGAGATGAAGCTCTGCGGCGCGGATCCTCCGGACCAATTCCTCTGCCACGGACACTGGATCATTCGCACTCGGCAGATGCTTGCGCACCACATCGCGGAACGTCGCGGCACTCGGCAGGTCAGCATCGAACAGGTGCACGAGATCGTCTTCGCTGTACCTCGCGATAGAGGCTGCGTATTCGATGAGCTGAGCAACCACCTTGCGACCCTTCAACTCCTCGTTGTCGGCGAGTTTCACCTCAACGACGACGACGTGGCCGCTCGCGGTCAGGAACACGATGTCCGGGGCTACCAACTGGCCGGACGGCGTCTCGACGTTCACCTGGTGAAATGCAGCATACGGGCCCCCTACATGGGTCCGAAGGCTCTCCAGCCCTAGGACTTCGGGCGCGTGACCGATGAGCGACTCGAGGAACTGTTCGTTCTTTCCGAGAGCACGAATCGTCGTCGGGACCCACGGTGTCCGCCGCTCTTCACGGACGAACAGCACTGGCAACCCCATGTTGTTCTCCTCCGATGAAATGAACGTCCCTCCCGGCCTCTAGGTCCGGGGCAGCTGGATGACTCGCCTTCCTATTCAGCACCGCCGCGGCTTGGGCGGCGGTGACGGGGGGCAGCCGCTAGCCCCAGAACGATTCGGACGAGTGGGATCGATCGGGTCATCGTCATCGCCATCCGGCCCTGAGCTCCACGGCGGCGGTTCTGAAGGCTCCGTTGGTTCGCCGACGAAGTCGCAGGTCTTCCAAAGGCGCTGTTGCATCTCCATGAGCATGCGGCCTGTGCGCGATTCGGCCTCGACCTGTCGCTGGCCGATCCCCAGTTCGTGCACAAAAGTGCCGAGGTCTGGCCAGCGATCCAGGTAGTCCGTGGTTCCTCGTGCGCCGAGATACCGAAACTTGTTGCTCAGGAGGACGATCGCTTTCGCATACGTCGGCCCCTCGCCGACATCCCGGCCTGAGCACGTGTTGTCTGGATGGAACACGGCACCTGGCCGTGAAAGAAGTCTTCCGTTTCGACGCTCATACACGCAGTCCCACCGTCGCCGGAACTCCGGCCGGTCGTAGTACTCACCGGGACGCGCGAGTTTGCCCGTTACGCGCGCTGCGTAGATGAAGCGCTCTCCCCTGATCACCGGGCGCGATCTTCCTCCGAAGCCGAAGATCCAGTCGCCCACTTCGGCGCGGTTCCGGATCATCGGCTTGCAGATCGCAAGGGACAGCAAGCCGTCCATTACGTGTGGCGCGGCGCCGGAATCGTGCACGAGCTTGTACACCCAGAGCGTCGGCGGCATGTCTCCCCTCGCCTCAGTTCGCTGCGATCAGTCCCAGGTGCACCTGCTCGAACCACGCCATGAAGCGTTCTGGATGCAGAAACATTGGCGGCACCGCGCTTCGTTGAATGAATCCGTCCCGACACGACAACCCGCCCCAGCGATTGAGTAGGTCCATTCGCACGCGGTAAGCACCGTTGCGAAACTCACCGATCGGTAAGCACCAGCGCAGGCGTCCGCTCGAGCCCGGCGCTGCGCGGACGATGACGTCAGTAGCGCGGTGATGCTGGCGTCGAAGGTGAGCGTTCTCCGACCACCGCTCGCGCGGCACCGAAGCCACCCTGACCACCTCTGCGACACGATACAGGCCGATGAGCGCGTAGATGAGGCGGTGCTCGCAGCGTCGGATCGGCCGAAGTCCCGCGTAGAACGCGAGCACGTCACCGGGTCCGAAATCGGTGATCCCCTTCCCCCGCCGCTCTCCGTTGTCCCCGTAGGTCAGGTGCCGGAAATCGGGGTCGAGATGCGTCACGGCTCCTCTCAAGTCGGACGGGAGCGAGCAAGCTTGTGAGCCGACGGCCTTACTGCGGGTGGCGAAGGCTCGGAGCTCAGGTTCTACGGCATCGTACGTGGTGGCTAGAGCTTGCTGCACCGGAGCCTTCGGGCCTTCCGGAATCGGAACGTAGACGAAGTCTCCGGTTTCCGGGTCGACTGGCGCGTTCCAACGTCCGTAAGCCTGGTCTACTCCGACGCGGATGAGCGCGGCGCGCATGGACCAAATATCCCACGGGCACGGACACATGTACCGTCGCGAGCGCACGCGACATGGTGCCGCCCGCAGCTGTAACAGAGGACGGCGCTGCGTGAGCCGCTGGGCTCGCGCGGGCCTGCGGCGAATTTCACCAAACCCACAGCATTGGGAACGCGTCCCGTGCAGCTTCCGACGCGCTGCAAGGGCCCACCTCGCCCGCGCGCTGTTCGTGATCGGCGCCGCCCGCCCCGAGGACCGCGCCGGCCTGCTCGACGCCATGTTCGACCTCGAGCGCGCCGAGGTCGCCGCGCGCGTCGAGAAGGGCGCGCTCCCCGAGGGCGCGCTCGCGGCGCACGACTACGTGAACGACGTGTTCGTGAGGTAGGGACGGGGCCGGCGGGCTCTCCCGGGCGCCTTCCACGGCGAGGGCGCGGTGAGCAGACGGCAGTCGGAAACGGCGACGAGCGGATGGGCCCCGTGGCGTCCTATCGGCCCGGCCGGGGTGATGCGGGCTCCCGGACTGGCGGGAGAAGTCCCGGGTCGACGTCCACGGACTCGACGAGGCGCCGCCGGTCCAGGTCGTAGGCGAAGATTTTGGTCACCTTCGTGATCCCGCCCGCCAGCCCGCTCGCGCGCCCGTACACGACGCGCTCGCGGAGCGCGACGCGCAGCTCGCTCGGATAGACGTAGTCGCCCGGCGTGAACATCGTGCGCGGCGAGGACTCGTCGGAGAAGCGCGCAACGAATCCCTGGCCGACGCAGCATCGTGCAGACACCGTCACGAACCCGCCGGGCAACTCGACCTTCTGGATCCACATGGGCTCGGGCGGCGAGATGTCGGGATTCCAGACCGGCGTCACGGGCTCGGCGCTCAGGTACGCCCGCACCAGCGGGTGGTCCCCGTTCTCCACGGTGCAGGGGCCCGCCGCAGCGGCCAGGGCCAGGACCCCTGCCGCTCCGACGACCAGGGCAGGCACGCGGCGCCCGATGAGCTTCTTCATGTCGCCATCTTAACGGATCGTGCGGACCGGGGACCACGTTGCCGGCGTCACCGCGCCATCAGCGCGAACACACCCCAGCCCAGGTACTCGCGGGTGAACGTGGCGTAGCGCTCGGGCGCCGCGGTCAGCTCGGCGCGGACCTCCTTCGCGAAGTCGTCGTCGGGGTTCGCCTCGAGCCAGCGACGCATGGTGAGCCACCTGGCGGCCTCGTACCGGTCCCAGCTGTCCGGGTCCGCGAGCACCATCTCCACGACGTCCCAGCGGAGCTTGCCAAAGGACGCGAGCAGGTCTCGAAGCAGGAGGAAGTCCGAGATCGAGGCGGCGTGGCATCCCTGGGCGACCTCCTCGGACGGCGGCAGCTTCAGCCAGTACGGCTCGCCCACGAGGAGGATCCCTCCCGCGCGGAGGCTCCTGGCCAGCAGCGCGATGGTGCCCGCGACGCCCCCGCCGATCCAGGTGGCGCCCACACAGGCCGCCACCCCTGCCTTCTCGCTGGCGACGTAGCCGGCCGCGTCTCCGTGGACGAACTCGACCCGATCGGCGACGCCCAGCTCGGCGGCGCGGCGCCTCGCCTGCTCGGTGAACAGCTGGCTCAGGTCGACGCCGGTGCCGCGGATCCCGTGATCGCGCGCCCAGGTGCACAGCAGCTCGCCCGAGCCGCTGCCGAGGTCGAGCACGCGCGTCTCCGGCTCCAGTCGCAGCGCCGCGCCGAGCGTGGCGAGCTTCTCGGGCGTGAACGGATCGTGGATGCGGTGCGCGCTCTCGGAGACGTTGAAGATCCGCGGGATGTCCATTGGAAGAGCTCCTTCGAGGAGGGATGCGCGGGGCCGTCGCCCAGACCGCGCGCTCACCGTATTCACCATGCTGCGCGCGCTGCAAGGTGCGGCGAGTTGCCTGCCCTCGGGCGCGAGGCGGCTGCTCGTCCTCGAGCACCGTGTCTCCAGATGCGCTAGCCTCGGCCGATGTCGACGGCCCGACCGAAGACCGTTGCCCTGGCGACCGCGCTGTTCCTGCTCGGCATGCCGAAGGACGCGGACGCGAGCGCCTACTGGTACGCCAGGCAGGTGTCCGACACGCGCTACGGCGGGTGCCAGCAGGCCGAGGACAGCCTGGATGACGTCCTCGCCCACGTGAGCGCCGGGTGGATGCAGGCGAGCCAGGGCCGCGGAGGTGCCTGCACGGTGCTCCGGAACGGCCCCGAGGCGCTGGTCGGGTTCGCCGTCGATTGCGGAGACGGCGGCGTGCACCTCTTCTTCCGCTCCGAGGCACAGTGCGAGCGGTTCGTGTCGACCATCAACACCGGTGGGCGCGCCGACCCCAGGGACTACGTTCCCCCGGCTGCGAAGAACCGATCCACCTGGCTGGCGGCGTACGGTCAGTGCATGGAGAGCTGGTTCCATGCCGAGACCATCCGGCGGCGTGCGCTCCAGATCACGGCGACGATGTGCGAGTGCTTCGCGGGCAAGCTCGCGGCCACCAGGGCGGAGCCGACCGAGGACCAGGTCAAGGCCGCGGGTCGAGCCTGCCTGGATGCGGTTCCCTCCTCGGAGAAGGTGAAGCTGGCCCGGCCCCGCGACGACAGGCCCAGGCCCGACGGGCGCACCGGCGCAGCCAGATAGGCTGCGGTCCGTTGCGGGAAGCATCGCGTCCCGGGGTCGTCCGAGGTTGGTATCGTGGGCGCGTGACGGGTACCGGTCAGGAGCGCCGGATGAGGCTACGTGTCGGCGATCGCGCGCCCGACGTCGCGCTGGAAGACGTCGATGGAGGCCGGCTCGAGTGCACGAGGCCCGGCACGCCGGCGGTGGTGCTGTTCACGCGCTACGCGGGCTGTCCGGTCTGCCAGCTCCGGGTCGCGCAGCTCTCGAGCGCGATGCCCGAGTTCCGTGCTCGCTCGTGCGGGGTCTGGATGGTGTTCCAGTCCACGCCGGAGCACCTCCGGGCGGCGATGGCGGAGTGGAAGCCAGGGTTCGCGGCGGTCGCGGATCCGACCGCGCGCCTGTACGACGCGTTCGCGGTCGAGGCGAGCGTGACGGGGTATCTCGCGCCCGGCTCGCTGCTCGCGCTGGTGCGCGCGATGATGGCCGGCAAGCGCCACGGCCGGTTCGAGGGCCGGGAGACGCAGCTGCCGGCGGGGTTCGTGCTCGATCCCGCCGGGCGGATCGCCTTCTCGCATCACGGCCGCAGCATCGGCGACGACGCTCCGATCCCTGCGCTGCTCGCCGCCATCGACTCGGTGAACGAGGGCGCCAGGACGCGCACGCCTTCGGTGCCGTGAATGCGGATTCTGGAGACCAAGGGAGGCCGCACGTCGACGCGAGAGCAACCCGAGCGCGCCACGCCTCACGACGGGACGCCGCCCGAGCGGCGCAGGGTCTCGTTTCCCGCCGTGGTCGCGATGTCGCTCGCGCTGGGCGTGGCTGGCTGGCTGATCGCCCTCGCGGTGCGAGCCTCGTCGGGCGCGCCCTCGCATCGGCCGGGTCTCCCGCTGACCGGAGCGGTCATCGCCGGGCTCGCAGCGCACGAGCTCCTCCACGCGCTCGCGTTCGTGATCGCCGGAGCGCGGGCCTCCGATCTCCGTCTTGGCGTCCAGCTCCGGCGCGGCGTCGCCGGCGTCGGGTGCGCACGCGCGCTGAAGGCGCGCGCGTTCCGGTTCGTCGCCCTCGTGCCGGGGGTGGTGCTCGGGCTGGCGCCCCTCGTCGCCGGCGTCGCCGCCCGGTCCTACCTCGTCACGCTCTTCGGTGCGATGCTCCTCGCGGCCGCCGGAGGGGACCTCCTGCTCGTGTGGGCGATCCGGGACGTCGGCCCGGAGGCGTCGATCGGCGACGATCCGTCGGACCCGATGGTCATCCTCGTCTCGCGCGAGCCGCGCTGACCCTACTCCTCGGATCGACCCGTCGACTCCCGGTTGCGCTCGTAGCGCCGGGTCTGCGGGAACGGCGGCAGCCAGGACTCGCGGCGGATGGTCCAGAGCTCGTAGGTCGGCGTCAGCTGGTCGGGCGCATCCAGGCAGCCCAGGTTCACCCCGACCTCGTCGTCGAAGATCCCGAACACGGGCGAGCCGCACCGCGGACAGAAGGACCTCCCGGCGAACGTGCGCGACTCGCCGGTGATCGTCACCGCCTCGGCGGGGAAGATGGCGGACGCGTGGAACAGCGCGCCGTGGTTCTTGCGGCAGTCGAGACAGTGGCAGATGCCGACCCGGTACGGTCGGCCCGTCGCCACGAATCGAAGATCCCCGCACAGGCAGCCGCCGGTGAATCGGTCCATGTCGGCCTCCTCTGGAAGCCGCTCTCGTACCCGGGCCCGGCGCGCGTCCGCAAGGGTCACCTCGGGTAGCCCTCGCTCGCCCAGCGACGCGGCCTCGAGGGAGCTCGGGGCACCCGCGGCCGGCGCGTCACCGGACGGCGCGCAGCGAGCCGGCGCTGTCCCAGCGCGCAGCGATCGACGCGTCGTGCGCGACGATCTCGGCGGTGTCCCGGGCGATCATGAACTCCTCGTTCGTGGGGATCACGGCCGCCATGGGGCTCGTGGTGCGCGTGATCCGGCCGCCGAGCCCGCGGCCGTGGGACTCGTTCGCACGCGGATCGAGCGCGAAGCCCGCGAACGAGAGCAGCTTCACGATCTGCGCGCGCACCTGGGCCTGGTTCTCGCCGATGCCCCCCGTGAACACGAGCGCGTCCACGCGGCCGAGCGAGACGAACATCCCGGCGGCCGCCTTCGACACCGAGTAGCAGAACTTCTCGATCGCGAGCCGGGCGCGCTCGTTGCCCTCCTGCGCCGCCCGCTCCAGGGTGAGCATGTCCTTCGAGAGGCCGGAGATGCCGAGCAGGCCCGAGCGCTCGTTCAGCTTCTCCATCACCTCCTCCATGCTGCACTTCAGCTGCCTCTTCATGTGCGCGATGATCGACGGGTCGATGTTGCCGCTGCGCGTGTCCATGACCACGCCGCCGAGCGGCGTGAGGCCCATGGTCGTGTCCACGCTCTTCCCGTTCCGCACCGCCGCGAGCGAGCACCCCTTGCCGAGGTGCGCGGTCACGATGGCGTGATCCTCCGGGTCGAGGCCCAGCTGCTTCACCGCCAGCTGCGACACGTACCGGTGGCTGGTGCCGTGGAACCCGTAGCGCCGGACCTCGTGCTCGACGAACCACGAGTACGGGACCGCGTACAGGTACGACCGCGGCGGCATGGTCTGGTGGAAGGCGGTGTCGAAGACCGCGACCTGGGGCAGCTCGGGGAAGAGCCGCTGCGCCACCTCGATGCCGCGCACGTTCGACGGGTTGTGCAGCGGGCCGAGCGGGATGCACTCCTTGATCTTCGCGATCACCTCCGGGGTGATCAGGATCGACCCGGAGAACTTCGCGCCGCCGTGCACCACGCGGTGGCCGACGCCCATCAGCCCGTCCACCAGGCCGGTCTCGCGGAGGAGCTCGTGGGCGGCGCGCAGGGCCGCGTCGATCCCCTCGCCCGCGACCGTCCGCCGCTCCGCGCGCCCCTCGTGCTCGAACTCGAGCGCCGACTGCGCGTTCGCGAGCGGCTCGATCCGCCCGGCGATGTGCACGTGGCCGTCGGACGCGTGGACGACCGCGAACTTCGTCGCGGCGGTGCCGCAGTTGAGGACGAGGACGTTCATCGGCGCGGACCCTCCGGGCGGAAGGCGCCGTTATAGCGCATCCGCCGGCGTGCGGAGGGCCACGCCGCGCTCGCGATCTCCCGCGGTCGCCGTTCGATGCCTCAGGGCGGCGCCGGCGCCTTCGGCGAGAACTTGATCACGCGGTCGTAGAGGACCTCCTGCATGGCGGCCCCGCTCTTCGTCGCGGGCTCGAGGTAGTTGCGGAAGAGGATCCCCAGCACCGTGTCGGGACCCACGGAGAGGCGCTTGCACTTCCTGAGGAGCTCGTCCGGCGGCACCTGCAGGCAGTTCGCCTCGCGTCCGCAGCTCCGCGAGATCTTGTACGCGTACATGAGGTCCGCGGCCGGGTCGCCGGCGGGCAGGAAGCGCGCGGCGGTGCCGGTGAGCGCGCGGTCGTCCACCGTGCCGATCGACAGCTTCCCGTCCTCCGCGTCGCCCGTGTAGACGTTGACGCTCATGTACGACGTCTTGCCGGTCGCGGCGTGGTTGGCGCCGAAGACCATCAGGAAGTCGCCGTCACCGAGCGTGATCCGCCGATCCCACGAGAGGAACTCGGGCAGGTACCCGGCCTGCAGGCAGAGCGCGTCGCGCGCGTCCCCGCCCACGGGCACCCTGCGCTGCATGTGGTCGATGCCCTCGTAGCCGACGGGCATGGTGACGTCGATGTCCGTGGCGACCATCCCCGGGTGCGCGTCGATGATGCGCTGACGGAGGACGCCCAGCTCGTTCCAGAGGTTCAGCTCGGTCTGGCCGGTCCCGCGGATGCGCAGGGCGGGCACGGGGTACGGCTCGAGGCGGCCCTCGTCGGTCGGGACGCGCGGGGTCGCCCGGAACATCCGGAGCGGCGCGTCGGCGATGTACGCCGCCCCTGCCTTCTCGTAGCCCGCTTCCCACATCGCGTTGCGCAGCTGGATCCTGAACTCGTCGCCGTCGTCGCCGTGCCCGAGGCTCAGCATCGCCGCCGGGAACGGGACCTCGTTGACGCGGTCGGTCGCGTAGCCGGCCTCGCCGAGCGCCTCGAGGATGCCTCGATACGTCCCGCGGTCCGGCGTGAAGACCAGCGCGACGCGCTTGCCGAAGGGATCGCCGGGCGGACCCTCGGTCTTGATGGACAGGTTGTTGACCGGGTCGGCCGGGGCGATCATGAGCCCGAGCAGCCGCTCGCCGTCCGGGTAGACCTTGTTCGCGATCCACGAGTAGAACGCGAAGTACCGCTCCGGCGGAGGCGTCGTCCCGACCAGCACGACGGCCTCGTCGGGCCGGAGCTTGAAGTCCTGCACCAGCTCGGGAGCTCCCGCCGCCCTCGGCACCTTCAGCACGAGGTACGGGGCGTTGTTGTTGTACCAGGCGTGATCGATGGTGGGGTCGTACCTGCACCAGGCCTCGCCCCGGTTCCACACCTCCACGGCCCCCGGCGTCACGATGAATCCGCGTCGCTCGAGCGCCCCCGTTAGCTCGTCCGGGCTCGGCTCCGCAGCGCTTCCCAGGAGAGGCATGCAGGCGAGCGCCGAGAGCAGCGCGGCGAACCCGCCGCATCGTCTCGTGGTCCTCATGGCCGTCCTTCCCCGGCCGGCGTGACCGCAGGGAGCTGCCGGCCCGCGCGCGGACGTGCGCGCTCGAGGGGATCAGACGGCGCCGCGCCTGGCTCCTCAATCGGGAGCGAGGGTCGCGTCGCTCATGGCAAGTCGAACGGGTGTGCCTGGAGGTCGCGCGCCCCCGGGCGGCTCAGGCCCGCAGCAGGTCCTTGATCGCCGCCGGGCTCAGCACGCGCCCGGTGGACCTCACCGTCCCGTCCACCACCAGCGCGGGCGTGGAGAGCACATTGAACTTCATGATCTCCCGGAGGTCCTCCACCTTCTCGACCGTCGCGTCCATGTCGAGCTCCCGCACCGCCTTCTGCGCGTTGGCGGTGAGCTCCTTGCACTTCGCGCAGCCGGTCCCCAGCACCTGGATCTTCATCTCGTCCCTTCCTCTCGTGCGGCGCGAGGGCCGCGTCAGCCGGAGATGGCGTTGAACAGGTACCCGACGATCATGATCCCGACGGTCACCGACCCGAAGAAGATGGCGAGGAGCGGCGGCTTGAGGACGCGGCGCAGCATGATGCCCTCGGGGATCGAGAGCGCGATGGCGCTCATGATGAAGGCCATCACGGTCCCCAGCGACATGCCCTTCGCCCACAGGGCCTCCGCGATCGGGACGACCCCGGCGCCGTTGACGTAGAGCGGCACGCCGAGGAGCGTGACGATCGCGACGGCGAACGGGTTGTCCGGGCCGGCGTACGCCGCGAAGAAGTCCGCGGGCACCCACCCGTGGATCGCGGCGCCGATGCCGACGCCGAGCAGCACCCACCTCCAGACGCGGGCGAGGATGTCCTTCGCCTCCGCCACGGCCGCGTCCACGCGCTCGGGCCACGTCGGGACGTGCCCTCCCGCGCGCAGCTGCCCGATCTTCGTCGCGAAGACCGCCTCCTCGACCCATCGCTCGAGGCGGAAGCGGGAGAGGACGAACCCGATCGCCATCGAGATCACGGACCCGGCGACCACGTACGCCGCGGCGATCCGCCAGCCGAACTGGTCGGCGATCATGATCGCCGCGATCTCGCTCACCAGCGGCGACGCGACCAGGAAGGTGAGCGTGATCGAGAGCGGGATCCCGGCGGCGACGAACCCGATGAACAGCGGGATCGAGCTGCACGAGCAGAACGGGGTGACGACGCCCAGGACGACCGCCAGCACCAGCCCGACGAACAGGCCCCTGCCCTCGAGATAGCTGCGCGCCCTGTCGAGGTCGAGGCTGGCGCGGAGCATCCCGATGACGAACATCAGGCCGGTCAGCAGCAGGAAGATCTTGACCGAGTCGTAGAGGAAGAAGTGCAGCGCGCCCCCCGCGTGCGAGCCGAGGTCGAGCCCGGCGGCGTCGCCGACCAGCCACGTCCACAGCGGCCCGTTCAGCCGGTACGCCGCGAGCCAAGCCCCGAAGGCCGCCGCCACGAGGGCGGCGAGCCTCGCCGGGGAACGGACCGGCGTGGCGGCCGTCGCCGCCGCGGCGGGCGCCGCGCAGCACGCCGGGCTGGCGTCGGGTGGGTCGATCACGGGAAGTCCCATCGAAGCTCCTGCTCCCTCACATCGAGGTCCAGACGAAGTACGCGCCGCCGAGCATCACCACCACGCCCGCCGCCGCCTTCACCACCGCGACCGCGCGCGCGCCGCGCCTCCACCCCAGCCAGCGGTTCACCGACTGGATCGAGCTGCCCGCCAGGGCGATGGCCGCGGCGTGGCCGAGGCCGTACAGCGCGACGAGCAGCACGCCGTACGCCACCCGACCCGTCCCGCTCGCGCGGAACGCGATGCCGAGGAGCGGCGCCATGAACGCGAACGTGCACGGGCCGAGCGCGACCCCGAAGACGAGGCCGAGCAGGAGCGCGCCGGTCGCGCCCCGGCGAGCCGCCCGCGCCGGCGTCGAGCCGAACGCGGGCAGCGGCAGGACGCCCAGGAGATTCAGGCCGACGGCGAAGAACACGACGGCGACCCCCCACGTTCCGGCCCGCCCGACGTCCCCGAGCATCCGGCCCGCCGCGGCGGTGACGGCGCCGACGAGGGCGATGCTGGCGAGGATCCCCGCGGCGAACGCGGACGACAGCCAGAGCGCGCGCCGGCCCTCCGGCAGCTCGGCGCCGCCGCTCATGTAGGCGACGACCAGCGGGACGCTCGAGAGGTGGCAGGGGCTCAGCGCGACGGAGAGCACACCCCACGCGAACGCGGCCGCGAGCGCGACGGACCCGCTCGCCGCGAACGCCTCGCCGAAGCGCGTGAGGAGCCCGGTCACCTAGAGCTCCACGCCGAGGGCCTTCCACTGCGCGAGGATCTCCTCGCGCGACATGAAGCCCTCGTGGCGCGCGAGCTCGCGCCCGTCGGCGCCGTAGAAGATCTGGGTCGGGATCATCTGGATGCGGTGCGCCGTGGCCTGCTCCGGCGCCTGCCACACGTCGATGAACGTGACCTCCATCCGGCCCGCGTAGTCGGCGCGGAGCTGCTCGAGGATGGGCGCCATCGCCTTGCAGGGGATGCACTTGCCCGCGCCGAGGTCGACGAGCCTGGGGATCGCGCGCGCCGCCGGCGCGGCCGCGCCGCCGCTGCGGGCCTCTCCCGAGGCCGAGGCCTTCTCGCCGCAGCCGGCGCCGCCGGCGAGCGCCACCGCGAGCGCCAGGAGCAGCGGTCCCGTCGCGCGCTTCCTCGTCCCGTGCATCGTGACGCCTCCTCGCGCGGCGCCACGCGCCGCGAACGGGCGGACCATGCCACCGGAGGACTGCTTGGTCAATCCGCCAAGTAGTCGTTCGACGCGCCGCTGCGGCCCCGCGCCGCACCCCGGCTTGACCGGCCGCAACTGCTTGACGATATTGCCAAGCAATGACCCGGCCGAGCAGCGTGCGGAAGGCGCGGACCCAGGTGCTGAAGGCGATGGCGCACCCGAGCCGTCTCCTCATCCTGGAGACGCTCGCGGAGGGCGAGCGCTGCGTCTGCGACCTGCAGAAGCTGGTCGGCTCCGACCTGTCCACCGTGTCGAAGCACCTGTCGCTCATGCGCCGCGCCGGGCTCCTCGAGGATCGCCGGCAGGGCCTGCAGGTCTTCTACCGGCTCCGGGTCCCGTGCGTCATGAGCTTCTTCGCGTGCGTGGACGCCGTGCGCGACGAGGGTCCGCCGGTCCAGCTGGTCGTGTCCCGCCGCCGTGCGTGAACCGATCCGCCGTGTGACGTCTCGGTGGCGCTCGCCCCGCGCGCCCCGCCGGTCCTTGTCTCGCGCCCCGCTTCATCGTAGATCGACGCTCGATGGCACCTTCCCTCAAGCGGGTCCCGGCCTGCGGACCGCCAAATGCCGAACCCGACCGCCGCCCGGTCGAGGGCGCCGACGCGGACGAGGAGCTGGCGCTCCTCGCCAAGGCGGTGGGTCATCCCGCCCGCGTCCAGATCCTCCGCCTGCTCGTCCGCCGCGACGCGTGCATCTGCGGCGACATCGTGGACGAGCTGCCGCTCGCCCAGTCGACCGTGTCGCAGCACCTCAAGGTCCTCAAGGAGGCGGGGCTGATCCGCGGCGAGATCGACGGCCCGCGGGTCAGCTACTGCGTCGAGCCTCGCACCCTCCGCCGCCTCAGGGCGCTCGTCGGGAGCCTCTAGATCATGTCCGAAGCGAACCTCGCCGCCCCGGCCCGCGCCGGCGTCGCCCGCCACCTCTCCTTCCTCGACCGCTACCTGACGCTCTGGATCTTCCTCGCCATGGGCGCGGGCGTGGCGCTCGGGTTCCTCGTTCCCGGCGTCGTGCCGATGCTCGACCGGATGTCGGTGGGGACGACCTCCATCCCGATCGCGATCGGGCTCATCCTGATGATGTACCCGCCGCTCGCGAAGGTCCGCTACGAGGAGCTCCCCCGGGTCTTCCGGAACGGCAAGGTGCTGGCGCTCTCGCTGGTGCAGAACTGGATCGTCGGCCCGATCCTGATGTTCGCCCTCGCGGTGATCTTCCTCCGCGATCGCCCGGAGTACATGGTCGGGCTCATCCTCATCGGCCTCGCGCGCTGCATCGCGATGGTGATCGTGTGGAACGACCTCGCGAAGGGCGACACCGAGTACTGCGCCGGCCTGGTCGCGTTCAACTCGATCTTCCAGGTGCTGTTCTTCTCGGTCTACGCCTGGATCTTCATCACGGTGCTGCCCGGCTGGCTCGGCGTGCGCGGCGCCGAGGTGCACATCACCATCGGCGAGATCGCCCGGAGCGTCTTCGTCTACCTCGGCATCCCGTTCATCGCCGGGATGGCGAGCCGCTTCGGGCTGCGGGCGCTGAAGGGCGAGGAGTGGTACCGCAGGGTCTTCATCCCGCGCATCTCGCCCATCACGCTCGTCGCCCTGCTCTTCACCATCGTGGTGATGTTCTCGCTGAAGGGCGAGACCATCGTGCAGGTGCCGCTCGACGTGGTGCGGATCGCCGTCCCGCTGCTCGTCTACTTCCTGCTCATGTTCTTCGTGTCCTTCTGGATGAGCCGGAAGGTGGGCGCGACCTACGGGCAGACCGCCACGCTCTCGTTCACCGCCGCCTCGAACAACTTCGAGCTCGCCATCGCCGTCGCGGTCGCCACCTTCGGCATGGCGCACGGCGCCGCCTTCGCCGCGGTGATCGGCCCCCTGGTCGAGGTCCCGGTACTCATCGGTCTCGTGAACGTCGCGCTCCGGCTGCGCGATCGGTGGTTCCCCGGCGAGACCGGCGAGATCGCGAAGGTCGCGAACTGCGCGGTGACGGTCGAGCGGCCGACCGCCGGGCGGGCGCGGTGAGCGGCGGCTGGGAGGCCGACGCGGAGGCGCTGCACCGCGCCCGCCCGCGGCACGTGCTCTTCCTCTGCGTCGCGAACTCGGCGCGCAGCCAGATGGCCGAGGGGATCGCGCGCTCGCTCGCGCCGGCGACGGTGAAGATCTCCTCCGCGGGCTCCGCGCCGTCGAGCCTCAACCCGCTCGCCGTCCGCGCGCTGGACGAGATCGGCCTCGACATCCGCGGGCAGCGCTCGAAGCGCGTGGACGACGTGCCGGCCGGAGACGTGGACACGGTCATCACGCTCTGCGCCGAGGAGGTCTGCCCGGTCTTCCTCGGCCGGGCGCGGCGGATCCACTGGGGCCTGCCGGATCCGGCCGGCGCCGGGAGCACCGAGGCGGAGCGGCTCCAGGCCTTCCGCGAGGTCCGCGACGAGCTTCGCCGCCGCCTCTCCGCCGTCTTCCCGCCGGGCGCGTAGACGGCTCGGCCCACGGGTCGAGCGTCCTACGCCGACCTACCTGGTCAGCACCACGTGCAGCGCGTGCTCCGAGGCGACGTGCTCGGTGCAGCGGTACCCGAGCGCGGCCGTGTCGATGCCGGCGAGCAGGTGCTCGCCCCGCCCCAGCAGCACCGGCGAGATGGCGAGGTGCAGCTCATCCACGAGCCGGGCGGCGAGGTACTGGCGGACGGTCGCGACCCCGCCACCGAGGCGGACGTCCTTGCCGCGGGCGGCCTCCTTCGCCCGCTCGAGCGCGGCGTGGATGCCGTCGGTGACGAAGTGGAAGGTGGTCCCGCCCTGCATCTCGAGCGGCGGGCGCGCGTGGTGCGTCAGCACGAACACCGGCACGTGGTACACGGGGTTCTCGCCCCACCAGCCCTTCCAGCCGTCGTCGGGCCAGGGGCCGCGCGACGGGGCGAACATGTTGCGCCCGAGGATCCAGGCGCCGACGTTCTCGAAGCTGCGCGCGGCGAGGTCGTCGTCCACGCCCCGCCGGCCGGCCTCGGCGCCGGGCGTCCCGGCGCCATCCCCGTGCATCCGCTGGAAGGTGCGGGTGTCGAGGACCCACCTGTGCAGCGCCATCCCGCCGACGCCGAGCGGGTTCTCCAGCGACTGGTCCGGGCCGGCGCCGTAGCCGTCGATGGAGATCGAGAATGCGTTCACGCGAAGCTTCGACATGCGGTGACTCCTCCTGTTGCGCGCCGGCGCCGCCGGCGCGATCTGCGCCTTCGGACGAGGACGCGGGAGCGGGACCGGAGGATACGGGGACGATCTGGTTCACACGGGTAGGGCGACCGCGCCGGGTCGGCACCGTCCGGATGGGGTGAACGCGCCGATGCCGCGCGCCTGGCGCATCGGCGTGGCGGCGCGCGGGTGTGCCCGTCTATACCTACGGGCTACCTGCTCCCCGGGCGGAGTGCCCGCGCGTGCGGGTCGGGACCCGGGCCGCAGCCCACGATGACCACGAACGCGATCGAGACCGACGGGTTGGTGAAGCACTTCGGCGCGACGCACGCGCTGAACGGCGTGGACCTCGCCATCCGGCGCGGCTCCGTCTACGGGCTGCTGGGCCCGAACGGCGCGGGCAAGACGACGACCATCCGCATCCTCGCCACCCTGCTCCGGCCGACCGCCGGCCGCGCCATCGTGCTCGGCCACGACGCCGCCCGGGAGCCCGCCGCGGTCCGCAGCAAGGTGAGCCTGACCGGCCAGTTCGCCTCGGTGGACGAGGACCTCTCCGGTCAGGAGAACCTGGTGCTGGTGGGCCGCCTGCTGGGCCTCTCCTGGCGCGACGCGCGGCGCCGCGCCACGGAGCTGCTCGAGGCGTTCGGGCTCGACGAGGCGGCGGGCAGGCAGGTGCAGACCTACTCCGGCGGCGAGCGGCGGCGCATCGACATCGCCGCGAGCCTCGTGACCGTCCCGGAGATCCTGTTCCTCGACGAGCCCACCACCGGCCTCGACCCGCGCAGCCGCACGCAGGTGTGGGAGCTCGTCCGCCGCATCGCGGCCGCGGGCACCACGGTGCTCCTCACCACCCAGTACCTCGACGAGGCCGACCGGCTGGCGGAGCGCATGGCGGTCGTCGATCACGGCCGCGTCATCGCGGAGGGCACGAGCCGCGAGCTGAAGGCGTCGGTGGGCGCGAACGCGCTGCGGCTGCGCCTGGCCGACGCGGGCCAGCGCCTCGCCGCCCAGCAGGTGATCACCCGGGTGCTGGGCGACGGCGTCATGCCGGGGTCGGAGCCGGCGGAGGTCGCGGCGCGGCTCGAGGGGGCGGCGCAGGCGGGCGCGGTGCTCACGGCGCTGAGCGAGGGCGGCATCGAGGTCGCCGAGGTGACGGTCGGCAACCCGAGCCTGGACGAGGTGTTCCTGGCGCTCACCGGCCGGCCGGTCGAGGCGGTGGTGGGCGCGGACGGCGAGGAGGCGAGCCGATGAACGCGGTCCACGAGGCGCTCGCGATCCGCGCGCGGCCGCGCCCGGCCTCGGCCGCGTCGGCGGTGCTGACGCTGGCCTGGCGGGCGATGCTGAAGATCAAGCACGTCCCCTTCCAGCTCTTCGACGTGACCGTCACGCCGATCATGTTCACGCTGCTGTTCACGTTCATCTTCGGCGGCGCGCTCGCCGGCTCGCCGCGGCAGTACGTGCAGTACCTGGTCCCGGGCGTGCTGGTGCAGACGGTCCTGTTCATCACCGTCTACACGGGCGTGGGGCTCAACTCGGACATCCGCAAGGGCCTGTACGACCGGTTCCGCTCGCTGCCCATGTGGCAGCCGGCGCCGCTGCTGGGCGCGCTGGCGGGGGACGTGTTCCGCTACTCGGTGGCCGCCGCGGTGATCCTGGTGGTGGGGTTCATCCTCGGCTTCCGGCCGCAGGGCGGGGCGGCCGGCGTCCTCGCGGCGGTCGCGCTGGTGCTGGTGTTCAGCTTCGCGCTGTCCTGGCTCTGGATCGTGGTGGGCATGCTGGTGCGCACGCCCGAGTCGGTCATGACCACGAGCTTCGTGTTCCTGATGCCGCTCACGTTCGCGAGCGACATCTTCGTGGGCCTGGGCACGATGCCGGGCTGGCTCCAGGGCGTCGTCCGGCACAACCCGGTGACGCACCTCGCAAACGCGTCGCGCGACCTGATGCACGGGCGGCCGGCCGGGGCCGACGTGAGCTGGACGCTGCTGGCGTCGCTCGTGATCGTGGTCGCGGTCGCGCCGATCGCGATGCGGCTCTACCGCAAGGAGCGGTAGCTCCGGACTTCGCACCCGCTCGCCCCTCGACAGGCTCGGGGTGAGCGGGGCGGAAGCCCGCTCATGGTGAGCCGGACGGAAGCCCGCTCGTGGTGAGCGGGACGGAAGCCCGCTCGTGGTGAGCGGGACGGAAGCCCGCTCGTGGTGAGCGGGACGGAAGCCCGCTCATGGTGAGCCCGTCGAACCATGAGCGGGTGGCCCGGGGCCGTCACCGCGCGATCGGCTTGTACCGGAGGCGCTTCGGCTTCGCGCCCTCCTCGCCCAGCCGGCGCCGCTTGTCGGCCTCGTACTCCTGGTAGTTCCCGGTGAAGAACGTCCACTGGGAGTCGCCCTCGGCCGCCAGGATGTGCGTGGCGATGCGGTCGAGGAACCAGCGGTCGTGCGAGATGACGAACACGCAGCCGGCGTACTCGAGCAGCGCGTCCTCGAGCGCCCGGAGCGTCTCGACGTCGAGGTCGTTCGACGGCTCGTCGAGCAGCAGCACGTTCGCCCCGGTCATGAGCGTCTTGGCGAGGTGGAGCCGGCCGCGCTCGCCGCCGGAGAGCGTGCCCACCACCTTCTGCTGGTCGGCGCCCTTGAAGTTGAAGCGCCCGATGTAGGCGCGGCTGGGCATCTCGAACTTGCCCACCTGGAGCTGGTCGCGGCCGCCGGAGATCTCCTCGAAGACGGTCTTGTCCGAGGACAGGTTCTCGCGGCTCTGGTCCACGAACGCGAGCTTCACGGAGGGGCCGAGCTCCACCGCGCCCGAGTCCGGCTGCTCCGCGCCGGTGATCATCTTGAACAGCGTGGACTTGCCCGCGCCGTTCGGGCCGATGATGCCGACGATGGCGCCCGGCGGGACGATGAACGAAAGCTTGTCCATCAGCAGCCGGTCGCCGAAGCCCTTCGAGACGTCCTTGAACTCGATCACCTTCTGCCCGAGGCGCTCGGCCACCGGGATGAAGATCTCCTGCGTCTCGTTCCGCTTCTGGTACTCGACGGTGGACATCTCCTCGAAGCGCGAGAGGCGCGCCTTGCTCTTCGCCTGCCGCGCCTTCGGGTTCTGGCGCACCCACTCCAGCTCCTGCTTCATCGCCTTGATGCGCGCGCTCTCCTGCTTCGCCTCGACCTCGAGCCGCTGCTCCTTCTGGTCGAGCCAGCTCGAGTAGTTGCCCTTCCACGGGATCCCGCGGCCGCGGTCCAGCTCCAGGATCCACTCGGCGGCGTTGTCGAGGAAGTAGCGGTCGTGCGTCACCGCCACCACCGTGCCCGGGAACCGGGTGAGGAACTGCTCCAGCCACTCGACCGACTCGGCGTCGAGGTGGTTGGTGGGCTCGTCGAGCAGCAGCATGTCGGGCTTCGAGAGCAGCAGCTTGCAGAGCGCCACCCGGCGCTTCTCGCCGCCGGAGAGGTGCTTGATGACCGCGTCCCAGGGCGGCAGCCGCAGCGCGTCGGCCGCGATCTCGAGCGCGTTGCCGGTGTCGGCGCCCGCGTTCGCGATGATGGCCTCGAGGCGCGCCTGCTCCTCGGCGAGCTTCTCCATGTCGGCGTCCGGCTCGCCGTAGGCGGCGTAGACCTCCTCCAGCCGCTTCTGCGCGTCCGCCACCTCGCCCTGCGCCGACTCGACCTCCTCGCGGACGGTGCGCTCGCCGTCCAGCTTCGGCTCCTGCGGGAGGTAGCCGATGCGGATGCCGGCCTGGCGGGTGACCTCGCCCTCGTACTCCTCGTCCACGCCGGCCATGATCCGGAGCACGGTGGACTTGCCGGCGCCGTTCAGGCCGAGCAGGCCGATCTTGGCGCCGTGGAAGAACGAGAGCGAGATGTCCTTGATGATCTGCCGCTTGGGCGGGACGATCTTGCTCACGCGGAGCATCGACATGACGTACGGGGGCATTTCGCGCGTTCTCTCGGGATGGGGGAAGGCGCGGGAATCTACCCGAAAACCTGCCCGCGCGCCGCGGGATGCGCTGCGCGGGTGCCGCGGGCCGGAGACGGCGAGAGGGCCGGCGGGGCGCGCTCGCCCCTGCCCGGCCCTCCGCACCCCCGGCGTCGCGCCCGGTCACGCGCCCGGGTGCTGCTGCTCCCACTGGCGCGCGAACTCGGCGCCGGCGCGCCGCATCTCCTCGTCGGTCATGTCCTTCACGTGCGTGGCGAAGGACCAGGAGTAGCCGAACGGATCGGTGATGCCGGCGCAGCGGTCGCCCCAGAACATGTCGGCCGGCTCCATCGTGGACCTCGCGCCGGCCTGGGTGGCGCGGCGGTGGGCGGCGTCGCAGTCCTCGGCCCGGATCCAGAAGGTGGTGGGCGCGGGGTGCTCCGCGGTCGGCGCCGCCGCGCCCATCCCGGGCATCTCGTCGTTCAGGTAGAAGACCGAGTCGCCGATCCGGAGCTCGGCGTGCCAGATCTGCTTCCCGTCCGGCGAGGGCATGCGCCGCAGCTCCTGGGCGCCGAGCGCCTTCTTGTAGAACTCGATCGCCTTCGCGCAGTCGCGCAGCACCAGGCTCGGCGTGAGCGTGCGCGGTCCCTGGGGCATGGGCTTCGTGGTCGCCATGGCGGTTCCTCTCGAGCACTGCGGGTTCCCGTGCCTTGTAAGGCGGCGCCCGGGCCGCGATCGAGCCCGACATGGGCACGAGGCCGGGGCATACGCGGAGCGAATGGGCCGTAAGCGCCGGTTCGGGCGCAGGGCCCTCCGCGCGCCCGCCGGGTCGCCCCCTCCGGCGGAGCGCCGCGCGCCACCGTGCCGCGCGTCCGATTGGCGCACCGGATTGCACGCGCCGTCTACGCCGGATCAATTCCCCCGAGCGGAGCGAGCGCTACGGTGCTCGCCCAGGGGGGAGATCACCATGGCTCGTCGGCTCGTCGCCCTGGGCGCCGTCCGTTCGCCGTGCTGGAGCCTCGTCGCCGCCGCGCTCGCGCTGCTCGGCCCGCCCGCCCGCGCGACCGCGACGGACCTGGACCTCGGGGTCCCCGACCTCGAGCTCCGCCTCGACACCACGCTCCGCTACAACCTCGGCCTGCGCACGGACGCCGTGAGCCGCCGGCTCGGCGACAACGCCGCCTTCACCGCGGGCGAGAACAGCGTCTCGCAGGGCGACCTCACCACCAACCGGCTCGACGTGCTCGCCGAGCTCGACGCCTCCTGGCGGCGCCGCCTCGGCGTCCGCGCCAGCGCGGCCGGCTGGTACGACCAGGCCTACGCGCACGAGCGCGCGACGCGCAGCCCGCGGGTGGTGGCGCAGGGGATCCCCGGCTCGTACCTGGACGACGAGTTCACCGAGGTGGTGCGCCGCCGCTACCACGGCCCGTGGGGCGAGCTGCTCGACGCGTTCGCGTTCGCGCAGCTCCGCGCCGGCGGCGTCCCGGTGTCGGTGAAGGCGGGCCGGCACACCGTCTACTGGGGCGAGTCGCTCATGCAGGCGGGGCTCACGCACTCGGTGGCCTACGCGCAGATGCCGCTCGATCTGCAGAAGGCGTTCGCGAACCCCGGGGCCGAGCCGAAGGAGCTGTTCCGGCCGCTCGCCAGCGTCTCCGCGCAGGCCCAGCTCGCCCCCACGCTCTCGCTCGCCGCGCAGGTGTTCCTGGAGTGGCAGCCGTTCCTCTACCCGGAGGGCGGCACGTTCCTCGGCGCCTCCGACGCGACCTACGACGGGCCGGACGGCCTGTACCGCAACGGCGCGTACATGGTGAACGGCGGCGTGAACTGGCCGCGGCAGGCGGGCGACGCCGGGGTGGCGCTGCGCTGGGCGCCGTCCTGGCTCGACGGCACGCTCGGGCTCTACTACCGGCGCTTCACCGACAAGTTCGCCGCGGTGCTGCTCACCCGGAACCCGGGCGCGCAGGGGCCGCTCAGCCCCGAGCTCCCGTCGCCGTTCCGCTACCAGCAGTACTACGGCGCCGACGTGGACCTCGTGGGCGCGAGCCTCGCGAAGCAGGTGCTCGGGGTGAGCGTGGGCGCGGAGGTCTCGTGGCGCCACCGCATGCCGCTCGTGGCGCAGTCCCCGGCGTTCGCGGTCGCCCCGGCGCCGCCGCTCGAGGGGGCGATGTTCCCGCACGGCCTGCCGCGCAAGATCGGCAGCTCCTACCAGGCCCGCGGGGACACGCTGCACGGGCTCGTCAACCTGCTGGGCGTCGTGCCCGGCGGCCGGGCCTTCTCGAGCGCCGCGTGGGCGCTCGAGCTCACCTTCAGCCGCCGGCTGACCGTCACCGACAACGAGGACCTGTTCTACGGCGAGGGCTACGGCGTGTGCCGGCCGGATCCGGTGCTGGTCCAGAACGGCCTCGCCCGCACCCGCGACGACGGCTGCGCCACCCGCGGCCACCTGGGCCTGGGCGCGAGCCTCACGCCCACCTGGTACCGCGTGGCCTCGGGCGCCGACCTGTACGTGCCGGTGACGGTCTCGTGGACGGTCCGCGGCAACTCGCCGGTGGGCCAGGGCGGGAACCAGGCCTCCGGGAGCTGGACCGCCGGCGCCGGCCTCGACCTGCGGAGCCGCTACCGCGTGGAGCTGCGCTACGCCGACTGGTTCGGCAAGACGAACGGCGGCGCCACCATCAACACGGCGAACGGGCTGCCCGCGCTCCTGAAGAGCCGCGGGAACGTGACGCTCACCGCGAAGACCACGTTCTAGGAGGATGCCATGACCTTGCGTGAACGGGTGTGCGCGGCGCTGCTGGCGGCGGTGCTCCCCGCGGCCACCCCGGCGCTCTCGCCGGAGGAGGCCCGGCAGCTCGGGACGGCGCTCACCGCGCTCGGCGCGGAGCGGGCGGGCAGCGCGGACGGCGCCATCCCGCCGTACACCGGCGGCCTCACCACGCCGCCGCCCGGCTTCGTCGCGGGCAGCGGCAGCCGCCCGGATCCCTTCGCGGCGGAGCGCCCGCGCTTCTCCATCGACGCCGCGAGCGCCGCCCGCCACGCCGACCGGCTCTCCGAGGGCGCGAAGGCGCTCCTGGCGCGCTACCCGGGCTTCCGGATGGACGTCTACCCCACCCACCGCACCGCCGCGTTCCCGGCGTTCGTCACCGAGCAGACCGTGCGCGCCGCCACCTCGGCCCACACGACCCACGGCGGCCTCTCGGTCGCCGGCGTCCGCGCGGCCTACCCGTTCCCCATCCCGAAGACCGGCAACGAGGCGATGTGGAACCACCTGGTGCGGTTCAACGGGCTCTGCCTCCACAAGCGGATCTCCGCCTACCGCATGGAGGCGTCGGGCCGGCTCACGCACGCCAGCACCGCGCGCGTGATCGAGGACTACCCGTACTGGGCCGAGCAGACGCAGTCACCCAACGTGTACTTCCGGTTCCGCATCCAGTACGAGGCGCCCGCGCGCCGCGCCGGCGAGGGCTTCATCCTGGTGGACCCGATCGACTACCTGGAGCGCGGCCGCCGCTCCTGGCAGTACCTGCCCGGCCAGCGCCGGGTGCGGCTCGCGCCCGACCTCGCCTACGACACCCCCAACGCCGCCACCTCCGGCGCGCAGACCTTCGACGACGCGCTGCTGTTCAACGGCGCCATGGACCGCTTCGACTTCACGCTGGTCGGGAAGAAGGAGATCTACGTCCCGTACAACGTGTACCGGGCCGCCTACCAGGCGCGGCCGGAGGAGCTGTTCCGCAAGCACTTCGTGAACCCGGAGCTGTTCCGCTGGGAGCTGCACCGGGTGTGGGTGGTGGACGCGCGGCTCAAGCCCGGCAAGCGCCACGTCTACTCGCGGCGCGTCTTCTACCTCGACGAGGACACCTGGGCGATCCTGACCAGCGACCAGTACGACGCCCGCGGGCAGCTCTGGCGCGTGGGGATCGCGTTCATGGCGCCGAGCTACGACGTGCCGGCCATGTGGGCCGACGCGTTCCTGCACTACGACCTCGCCACCGGCGGCTACGGCATCAACAGCTGGCCCGGCAAGGACGGCTGGATCCGCACCGGCGCCTGCCCGGGCGACGCCGAGTGGTCGGCGGACGCGCTCGCGGGATCGGGCCTGCGCTGATGCGCGGCCGGGCCCACGTCGCGGCGCTGGGCCTGCTCCTCGCGGCGGCCCCCGCCGGCGCGGCGGGGTTCGTGGACCCGCTCGACCTGCCCGCGGGCCCGAGCGCGCTCGCGGCGCGGCGGCCGCTGCTCTCGGTGGCGCGCGCGGGCGCGCGCCTGGTGGCGGTGGGCGAGCGCGGGCTGGCGGTCTACTCCGACGACGGCGGCGCGCGCTGGACGCAGGCGGCGGTGCCGGTGAGCGAGGACCTCACCGCGGTGCGCTTCGCCTCGCCGCGGCTCGGGTGGGCGGTGGGCCACGGCGGCGTGGTGCTCGCGACCGACGACGGCGGCGCGCGCTGGGAGCGGCGGCTCGACGGGCGCGGCCTGGCGCAGCTGCTGGACCGGTGGGCGCAGGGAGGCGCCGGGCGCGTCGCGCCGGCCGCGCTCGCCCAGGCGCGCGACCTGGCGGCGCGCGGCCCGGACCAGCCGCTCCTCGACGTGTGGATGGACGCCGCCGGCCGCGAGGGCTTCGCGGTGGGCGCGTTCGGCCTCGCGCTCGCCACCGGCGACGGCGGACGGAGCTGGACGCCTTGGCTCGACCGGCTCGACAACCCGCGCGCGCTCCACCTGCACGCGCTCCTCGAGGCGCGCGGCGCGCTCTACCTCGCCGGCGAGCAGGGCCTGCTCCTGCGGCTCGACCGCGCCGCCGGGCGCTTCCGGGCGGTGCCCATCCCGTACGGCGGCAGCCTGTTCGGCCTGGCGAGCGACGGGCGCGCGCTGCTCGCGTTCGGGCTGCGCGGGACCGTGCTGCGCAGCGTGGACGGCGGGCCCTGGCAGGCGGTCGAGGCCGGCCTCGAGGCGACGCTCACCGGCGGCGCGGCGCT
>NZ_BAZG01000034.1 GCF_000964525.1 Anaeromyxobacter sp. PSR-1 | reverse complement strand
CGCAGGAGGCGACGGAGTTTTGCCGACATTGCGTCGGCAACGTTGCCAACCGTGCGTCGGGAAGTCAAGCTGCGGTCGATGCCCCGCATCTCCGCGCCCACCGTCCGCGAGCACCGCGCGGCACGGCGCGCCCGGCTCCTCGACGCCGCGCGCGCCATCCTGCTCGAGCGGGGGCCCGACGCGCTCGCCTTCGGGGCCGTGGCGGATCTGGCCGGCCTGGCGCGCCCGAGCGTGTACGAGTACTTCCCCTCGCGCGACCACCTGCTCGCCGCGCTCGTCGAGGCCGAGCTGCCTGCGTGGCTCGCCGAGGTGCGCGCCGAGCTGGAGCGCCACGCGGCCCCCCTCGACCGCCTCGGCGCGTTCGTGCGCGTCCAGCTCGAGATGTTCGCCGGCGGAAAGCACCGGGTCGGCGCCGCCCTGGGCGGCGGCGCGGTCCGGCCTGGACCCGAGCTGGCCCGCACCGTGGCCGCGACGCACGCTCAGGTCTACGCGCTCGTGCAGCCCGCGCTCGCCGCGCTGGGCGTGCAGGACGAGCCCGCCGTGGCCAGGCTGGTGGCCGCCTGCGTGGCGGACGCGATCCGCCAGCTCAAGGGCGGGTCCCCGCCTGCCGCCGTGGCGCGCACGGCGGTCGCGTTCGTGCGCGGCGCGGTCGCGGCGTGCGCCACCCGGGGCGCGGCCCCGGCGCGTCGCGGCAACGCGACCGGCGGGCGCCCGTCCGTGCGCCGCGCGCGGGCGCGGTGATACCCTCGCCGCCGCCCCGCGCCCGAGGAGCCGCCCCTGCCCCGCGTCCACGTCGAGCTGCCCGACACCTTCGCCTTCTCCACCGAGCTGCCGGTCCGCATCGGCGACGTGAACTACGGCGGGCACCTCGGCAACGACGCGGTGCTCTCGCTCGTGCACGAGGCGCGCGTCCGGCTGTTCGCCCGCCACGGCTGGACCGAGCTCGACGTGGGCGGGCCGGGCATCCTGATGGTGGACGCGGCCGTGGTCTACCGGGCCGAGGGCGCCTGGGGGATGACGCTGCGCGTGGACGTCGCCGTCGCGGACCTGGGGTCGCGCGGCTGCGACCTCCTCTACCGGCTGTCCGACGCGGCGAGCGGCAAGGAGATCGCCCGGGCCAAGACCGGCATCGTCTTCTTCGACTACGCGGCGCGCCGCGTGGTCCACGTGCCGGACGCGTTCCGCAGCGCCTTCGACGTCCCCTAGTCCGCGCCCGCCGCCCCAAGGCGGTGCGTCACCCCGCGCGAAGGATCGGTGTCACTCCGGGCGGCCGATCTCGCGCCAGGGAGGACTCGAACCATGGGACACGTGTTGCTTCGATCGCCGTCGCACGCTGCGCTGCTCGCCTCGCTCCTGCTCGCCGCCTGCGGGGGCGGTGGTTACGGAGGCGGAGGCGGCGGAGGGGGCGGCGGCTACGGCGACGGCGGGGGAGGTGGCGGCGGCGGGGATGGCGGCGGCGACGCGGGCGCCGCCGCGCTGTGGGTGGTCCCCGAGTCCGCGCCGGCGCTGAGCGCCGCCGGGCAGGCCGCGTTCACCGCAGGCGAGCTGTTCTACAACGCGCACACCGCCGCCCACGCCGGCGGCGAGCTCCGCGGCCAGCTCGACCTGGGCGGCGCGCTGCGGATCGCCACGCTGGACGGCGCGCAGGAGACGCCGCCGGTGCTCACGAACGCGTTCGGCGCCGCGGCCTTCACCGTCGATCCCGGCACGCTCCGCATGCGCGGCCTGGTGGTGACCTCGGGGGTCCCCACCGCGAACGCCGCCCACGTGCACCTCGGGGCGCGCGGCGCGCCGGGCGAGATCATCGTCCCGCTGGCCGGCGGCCCCGAGGTGTGGGTGGTGCCGGACGGCGCGGCGCCGCTCACCGCGGCCCAGCGCGACGCGTTCGAGGCGGGCACGCTGTTCGTGAACGTCCACACCCCCGCCCACGCCGGCGGCGAGATCCGCGGCCAGCTCGACCACCGCGGCACCGCGCGCCTCGCCGCGCTCGACGGCGCGCAGGAGGTCCCGGCCACGACCTCGGGCGGCTTCGGCGCCGGCCTGCTCGTGGTGGACGACGCGACCGGCCGGCCGGGCGGCTTCGTGATCTCCCGGAAGCTCACCGCCGAGTCCGCCGCGCACGTCCACCAGGCCGCGCGGGGCGCCTCCGGCGGCGTCATCGTCCCGCTGTTCGGGCGGCCCGGGCTGTGGGTGGTGCGCGACGACGCGGACCCGCTCACCGCCGAGCAGCGGACCGCCTTCGACGCGGGCGGGCTCTACTACAACGTGCACACCACCGCGAACCCGGCCGGCGAGATCCGCGGCCAGCTCGAGCGCGGCGGCCCGATCCGCATCGCCTCGCTGGACGGCGCGCAGGAGACGCCGCCGGTGACCTCCGCCGGGCTCGGGGCCGGGCTGCTCGCGCTCGACGACGGCGGCGGCGGCGAGGTGGGCGGGTTCGTGATCGCCGCGGGCCTCACCAGCCCGACCTCGGCCCACGTCCACCAGGGCGCGCGCGGCGCCCCCGGGGACATCGTCGTGCCGCTCTCGGGCCCCTGAGCCCCCGGGCCCGACGAGCCGCGCTCACGCCGGGACGTGCACCGTCACCGCCAGGGCATCGGCGGTGACGTCGTACGTCCCGAGCGCGCGCGTGGCCGGGCCCTGCTGCACGCTGCCGTCGAGCGCGTAGCGCGAGTCGTGGCACGGGCAGATCACCAGCCCGCGCCCCGCATCCCAGCCGACGGTGCAGCCGAGGTGCGTGCAGATCGCGTCGAGCGCGGCGTACGCCCCGCCCGCGAGCGCCACCACGACGAGCGCGAGCGGCCGCGGCGCGCCTCCCGGGCGCCCGACCACCGAGCCTCCCGCGGCCGCGAGCTGCGGGAAGTCGGCGAGCGGGAACGCCACCGCGCCGTCGTCCCAGCGCGGGAACCCCGGATCGCCGGCGACGAGATCCACCGCCACCTCGTCGAGCGCCGGGTCGTGGAACGCGGCGTACGGCGTGAGCCCCTGCACGGCGGGAGGGCGCGTGACGCGGCCCTGCAGGTCGAAGGTGGAGGCGTGGCACGGGCAGACCACCTCGCCGGCCTCGAAGCCCACCGGGCAGCCCTGGTGCGTGCAGGTGCTCGACATGGCCGCGAACGTGCCGTCGGCCGCGTGGACCACGAGCACCGGGTCGGCGAGCCCCGGCACGCGCGCCCGCACGGCGCCCCCGGGCCGCGCGAGCGCCGGGTAGCGCGACAGCGCGAGCGTGAGCCGCCCGTTCACCGGCGCGGGGACGTCCACCAGCGGGGCGGGCGAGGTGTCGGGCGCGCAGGCGGGCAGCGCCGCGGCGGCGGCGGCCCCTGCGCCGCCGGCCAGGGCGCGGCAGAGGAACTGACGGCGGGTGACGCTCATGGCTCGCCCTCCAGCTCGAGCCGCGCGTCGATGTCCACGCGGTCGTCCACCTTCACGAACAGCAGCTCCGGCCGCTCGACCTGGTGGTCGTCCAGGCTCACCGGGAAGCTCGCCTCGACGCGGGCGCGATCGGGCGCGTCGAAGTGCACGGCGGCCGCCACCTCCACCGGCCGCGGCGACTTGAGCGTCAGCTCGCCGCGCAGCGCGATCCGCAGGTCCGCCGGGTAGCGGTCCGGCGCGTCGAGGTGGCCGACGCCCTTGAAGACGACGTACGGCTGCCGCGCCGCGCCGGTGACCTCGAGCATGTGCGCGTCGCGGTTCGAGTTCCCCGAGTGGAAGGAGTCGAGCGGCGCGCGGATCATCACCTGCACCGTCCCGTCCGGCAGCACCCGCGCCCTCCCCTCCACCGCGCGGGACAGCCCGTTCACCTCGTGGAACTTGTGAACGAGCCGGTACCCCAGCGTGCTGGCAGGGCCGACGGCGAAGGTGCGCGGGGCCGCCCCAGCGGGCGAGGCCGATGGGGCGAGGGCGGCGAGGATCGAGACGGCGAGCGCGGCGATCATGCCGTCGAGACACCCGGCGTGCGCCGCCGGGGACACCGCGCACCCGAGGTGCGCGTACCCCCGTTGGGCCCGCCGCTCCGGGACCCACGCGCCGGTTCGCGGGTGTCGTTAGGAACGTGCGGTGCCGATGGACGAGCAGGCGGCTGCCCGGCTCTACCGGACCTACGGGCCGGCGGTGTACCGACGTTGCCTGCGGCTGCTCCGCGATCGCGAGCTGGCCCGCGACGCGACCCAGGACGTGTTCGTGCAGCTCCTGCGGCACTGGACCCCCTCGACCGAGCCGGAGGCGGTGCTCCACTGGATCTACCGGGTGGCCACCAACCACTGCCTCAACCTCCTGCGCAACGCGCGGCGTCACGGGGAGCAGTCCCTGGAGCTCGCCCCGGCGCGCGCGGCGGCGGGGGCGGCGGCCGAGCCGCAGCGACTGGTGGCGCAGCGGGTGCTGTCGCGGTTCGACGAGGTGACGCAGGCTGTCGCGGTGGGGGTGTTCGTGGACGGGATGGAGCACGAGGAACTGGCGCGGGCGCTCGGGATCTCCCGGCGCACCGTGAGCCGTCGCCTCGACCGCTTCGTCGAGTCCGCGCGCCAGTTCCTGGCCCGAGGTGAGGGATGACGGCCTGCCCGTCCGACCTGAGGCTGGAAGCCCTGCTGCTCGCGCCCGACGGCGCGGACGCGGCGCACGTGACCGCGTGCCCGGCCTGCCAGGAGCGGCTCGCGGAGATGCGCGCCCAGGGCGAGGCGTTCGCGCGCGAGGTGTACCCGGCGACCGTGGACGCGGTGGTCGCGTCCGTGCGGGACGCGCCGGGGTGGGACGCGCCGGGCCCGCGAGCGGCGCCGCGCCTGCGCTGGCTGCGGTTCGCCGTCCCGCTCGCCGCGGCCGCCGCGGTGGCGCTGTTCCTCCTGGTGCGCCTGCGCCCGGCGCCCACGGTGGAGCTGTCGGTGTTCGTGCAGGACGCCGCGCGCGCGGCGCCGGTGGCCGACGGCGAGCGCGTCCCCGCGTCCGCGGCCCTCCGCTTCGAGGTGCACCCCAGCTCGCCCTGCTGCCTGTGGATCCTCTCCGTCGATCCCAGCGGGAACATCGCGCGGCTCTACCCGCCGAAGGGCGACAAGGCGTCCGAGGAGCTCATCCACCCGGCCGAGCCGCACGTGCTGCCCACCACGGCGGTCCTCGACGGGCAGGCCGGCCCGGCGCGCATCTTCGCGGTGTGCACCAAGGCGCCGGTGCCGTGGCCGGCGCTGAAGGACGCCGCCGCGAAGAAGCTCGAGAAGGGCGAGGAGGCCGTGCGCCAGCTCCGCGCCATCAGCGGCCTGCCCCGCGGCTCCGCGCAGACCTCGGTGCTGATCGAGAAGCGCGGCTGACCGGCGCCGCGGAGCAGGCGCAGCCGCTCAGAACAGCAGCACCGTCACCCCGATCGTCATCGCGCCGAGCGTCGCGTACCCCACGCCCTGGTGCACCGCCGCCAGGTCGCGCTCGGAGAGGCTGCCCGCCCGCCGCCGCGCCACGATGCCGAGCACGATCTGCGTGACCATGCCGGCCGTGGCCGCGCCCATGGCGAGCTTGTGCAGGAGCGCGGTGTCGAGCCGGACCGGCTCCGCGAGCGGCTTCGGGGCGAGCACGCCGAGGAGCGCGGTCGAGAGGAACAGCGCGCTCGTGCCGTAGGCGAGCCCGCGATGCCAGGCGTGGTAGCGCCCGGTGTCGCCCCCGCCGCGGAAGCGGTCGTCGAAGTCGAGCTGGCCGACCACCGTGGTGGCGGCCAGCGCGGCCCAGGTGGCGAGGCCGATCGCGGGGTGCAGCCTGAGCATCAGGCGGCGCCGCTCGAGCTGGCGCTGGACGCGCGGATCGGCCTGCTTCGCGGGCCGTCCCAGGAGATCGAAGTCGAGGTCGGGCGGCGTCGGCTCGAGGTTCGGGCGAGGCTCGGCGGGCGCGTCGCGCGGCCTCTCGTCCCCGGCCTCCTTCGCGGCCTCCCCGGCGCGCGCCGGCCCGGCGGCGGCCAGCGCCAGGGCGAGCGCCACCCCGGCGGCTCCACGCAGTGCGTTCGCGGTCATCCCGGGTTCCGACACCCGCCGCCGCCCCCGTGCGACACGCGCCGTGTCGAACGGCCCGGATGAAGCCCGCCGAAACGCGCCGCAGCGCCCGCGCATCGGATGCCTGGACCGGAACCGGAGGAGCGAGATGCCTCGACGCGTGAACGCAGGAAGGGCCGCCTGGCTGCTGGGCGGTGCCATCGTCGTCTTCACCCTCGCCACCGCGGCGCTCGCGACGCCGAGGGGCGGGCCGAAGGCGTCCATCGCGGAGGGCCGGCAGGTGTTCCGCTACGACACCTTCGGCGACGAGGCGTTCTGGAGCGGCGTGCTGCGCCTGCACGAGCCCATCGCGACGCTCACCCCGCTCCAGGCGCTCGGCGCCGGCCTGAAGGTGGACCTCGACGCGCTCCCTCGCGAGACGGTGGACGCGCTCCGCGCCGGCCAGGTGAACCTGGAGGACCCGCGCGTCACGCTGGACCTGCTCGCGCGCGACGCGGTGGTGGGCGTGAAGGCGAAGGTGGAGGACGGCGCGCTCCGCTCGGTCGGCATCACCTGCGCGCTCTGCCACTCCACCGTGGACGACGCGCTCGCGCCCGGCGTGGGCCGCCGGCTCGACGGCTGGCCCAACCGCGACCTGGACGTCGGCGCGATCGTGGGCCTGTCGCCGAACCTCCAGCCCGTGGCGGACCTGCTCGGCGTGGACGTGCCGGCGCTGCGCTCGGTGCTCGGGGCGTGGGGGCCGGGCAGGTTCGACGCGACCGTGTTCCTCGACGGGAAGGGCTTCCGGCCGGACGGCAAGACCGCGGCCACCCTCATCCCGCCGGCGTTCGGCCTGGCCGGCGTGAACCTCCACACGTTCACCGGCTGGGGACAGGTCACCTACTGGAACGCGTTCGTCGCGAACCTCGAGATGCACGGGCAGGGCACGTTCTTCGACCCGCGCCTCGACGACGCGACGAAGTACCCGATCGCCGCGCGGAACGGCCTCGGGCACGTGCGCCCGCCCGAGGGCCAGCCCGACCTCGTCACGCCGAAGCTGCCCGCGCTCCACGCCTACCAGCTCTCGCTCGACGCCCCGACGCCGCCCGAGGGCAGCTTCGATCCGGCGGCGGCCGCCCGCGGCGGCGCGCTCTTCGCCGGCGCGGCGAAGTGCGCGAGCTGCCACGTCCCCCCGATCTTCACGGAGCCGGGCTGGAACCTGCACACGCCGGCCGAGATCGGGATCGACGACTTCCAGGCGAACCGCGGTCCCGAGGGGCGCTACCGGACCACGCCGCTGCGCGGCCTGTGGGCCCACGCGAAGGGCGGCTACTACCACGACGGCCGCTTCGCGACGCTCGGCGACGTCGTCGACCACTACGACCAGCACCTCGGCCTCGGCCTCACGCCGGCGCAGCGCCAGGACCTCGTGGAGTACCTGAAGTCGCTCTGACCCTTCGAGCCGAGCGACCTCCGCCCGCCCCTCGACGGGCTCGGGGCGAGCGGCGTGCTCCGCCCCCCGTACGCACCCTCCCGCGAGCCCGGCTCCACGGCCGGGCTCGCGCCGTTCCACCCGATCCGTCCGTCAAACCGGACAATCATCCGTTGTCCGCTTGACAGGATTCACGTCCGTCATCCAAGATGCGGTCACCATGCGCTCCCCCGCTCCCCGGATCGACGCGCGCGCACGGCAGGCGCGGTGCGCCTGTCGCCGGCCGGCGCCCACCGCGCGAATGCGCGGCTGAGCGCCGGCGAGCGCGTCCTCCCTCTCCCCTCGTTTCCGCTCACCCCCGGCGCGGCCCGTGACCGCGCCCGATGGAGACCTCCATGTCGAAGGCCGTCACCGCAGCCCTCCCCTGGCACCGCCGCGAGGACACCTGGGCGATCCTGATCGCGCTCGGGCTGGTCCTCGCCGTCACCACCGCGTTCTTCCTGGGCGGCGCGCGCGCCGTCTCGGCCACCGCGCTCTCGTTCCCGACCTGGTCCGACGGCGGCAAGCTCCTCGGCGCGGTCGGCGCGAACCCGCTCGCGCCGCTGGCGCTGTTCGGGACGTTCCTGGTGGCGTTCTCGGTCGCGTCCCTGGTGATCGGCTGGGACGTCGCCCGGTACGCGGCCGGGTTCGCGCTCCTGTTCGCGTTCTCCATCGTGGTGACCGCGCTCGGCTCGAACGCCGTGCTGAAGCAGTGGCAGCTCGAGACCCCGCTGCTGGCGCTCGCGGTGGGGATGCTGCTCGGGAACGCGGTGACGCTGCCCGCGTGGTTCCAGTCGGCGCTCCGCACCGAGTTCTACGTGAAGGTGGGGATCGTGCTGATGGGCGCGACGCTGCCGTTCACCATCATCCTGGAGGCGGGCCCGCTCGCGATCGCGCAGGCCACCCTGGTCGCGGTCACCACGTTCGTCACCATCCACCTCGCGGCCACGCGCCTCTTCGGGCTCGACCCGCGCTTCGCGGCCACGCTCGGCGCGGGCGGCTCCATCTGCGGCGTTTCCGCCGCCATCGCCATCGGCGGCGCGTGCCGGGCGGAGAAGTCCCACGTGTCGGTCGCCATCTCCATGGTCATCCTGTGGGCGGTGGCGATGATCTTCGCGCTGCCGTTCGCCTGCCGCGCGCTCGGGCTCGCGCCCGGCGTGGCCGGCGCCTGGATCGGCACCTCCGAGTTCGCGGACGCGGCCGGGTTCGCGGCCGCCTCGGCGCTGGGCGACGAGCGCGCGGTGAAGACGTTCACGCTCATGAAGGTCGTGGGCCGCGACATGTTCGTGGGCGTGTGGGCGCTGGTGGTGGCGTTCCTGTCGGTGACCCGCTGGGACCGCGAGCGCGCCGGCGCGCCGGAGCAGGTCGGGACCGGCGAGATCTGGCGGCGCTTCCCGAAGTTCATCCTCGGCTTCCTGGCGGCGTCGCTCGTGGTGACCGTGATCCTCGCCTCGGTGGACACCGGGGCCGGCACGCGCTTCTCGAAGGAGGCGATCGGCCCCCTCAAGAACCTGCGCGGCTGGGCGTTCACCTGGACGTTCCTCTCCATCGGCTTCACGACGCGCTTCCGCGAGCTGACCCGGTTCGGCTGGCGCCCGTTCGCGGCGTTCGCGGTGGGCGTGCTCGTGAACGTCCCGCTCGGCTACTGGCTGTCCACCCACGTCTTCGACGCCTACTGGCTCGCGGTGCGGTGAGGCGCGCCATGGTCGACCACGTCACCCGCATCACCGTGGACGCCGGGGCGCCCCGCGCCGCCGAGCTGGGCCGCGCGCTCGCCCGGCTCGGGTTCACCGTCCACGCCGGGCGCCGGCGCCTGGTGGGCGAGTCGAGCGACGTCGAGGCGCAGGACGCGAAGCGGCGCCTCCGCGCGCTCGGCTTCGCCGACCGGGAGTACCGCGTCTTCCTCGAGTACGTCCGCCGCTGGGGGGTGCTGTGACCGCGCCGCTCGTGCCGCTGTTCGTGAAGCTCGCCGGCCGCGAGGTGGTGGTGGTGGGCGGCGGGGCCATGGCGGCGCTCCGCGTCCGACAGCTCGCCGAGGCCGGCGCCCGCGTGAAGGTGGTCGCCCCGGAGATCCGCGAGGAGGTCGCCGGGCTCGCGGCGGAGCTCGTCCGGCGACCGTTCCGCGGCGGCGACCTCGACGGCGCCTGGCTGGCCGTGGCCGCCGCGACGCCGGAGGTGAACCGCGACGTGGCGCGGGCCGCCGAGGCGCGCCGCATCCTGGTGAACGCGGTGGACGACCCGGAGCACGCCACCGCCTACACCGCGGGCGTGATCCGGCGCGGGGACGCCACGGTGGCCATCTCCACCGGCGGGCGCGCCCCGGCGCTGGCGGGGCTGCTCCGGGAGGCGCTGGACGCGCTGCTCCCGCCCGAGGTGGCCGGCTGGGTGGACGCCGCCGAGGCGGCGCGGCCCGGCTGGAAGGCCGCGCGCGTGCCGCTCGCGGCGCGGCGCGGGCACCTGCTCCGGACCCTGAACGCGCTCCACGGCGAGCCGGCCGAGGCGCCCGCCCCGCCCGGCCTCGTCTCGCTGGTGGGCGCCGGGCCCGGCGACGCGGGGCTGCTCACGCGCCGCGGCGCCGAGCGGCTCCGGACCGCCGACGTGGTCCTGTACGACGCCCTGGTCGATCCCGCGGTGCTCGCGCTCGCGCCCTCCGCCCACCGCTTCCACGTGGGGAAGCGCGCCGGGCGCCCCAGCGTCTCGCAGCGCGCCATCGAGCGGCTGCTGGTGCGGGCCGCCCGCGCCGGCAAGCGCGTGGTCCGGCTGAAGTGCGGCGATCCGTTCGTGTTCGGCCGCGGCGGCGAGGAGGCGCTGGCGCTCGCCGCGGCGGGCGTGCCGTTCGAGGTGGTGCCCGGCGTCTCGTCCGCCGTCGCCGCCCCGGCGCTCGCGGGCATCCCGGTGACCCACCGCGGGACGTCCGCCGCGTTCGCGGTGGTGGCCGGGCACGCCGAGGCCTCCTACGGCCCGGTGCTCGACGGCCTCGCGCCGGGCACGCTCTCGCTGGTGGTGCTCATGGGCGTGGGCGAGCGCGCCGGCATCGCCGCGCGGCTCCGCGCCCGCGGCTGGTCCTCCGACACGCCCGCGGCGCTCGTCCTGGGCGCGTCGGGCGAGCTCGCCCACACCTGGCGCGGCCGCCTCGCCGACCTGGCCTGCCTCGCGCTCCCGCCGGATCGCGCCCACCTCCCCGGCACGCTCGTCATCGGAGCCGTCGCCGCCCTCTCCCTCCGCTCGCCGCTCTCCACCTCGCAGCCCGCCGCCCGCGCCGACGCGCGGCCGGCCTGAAAGGATCCCCAGTGACCTCCACGCCCCCGCCCGCCGCGCGCGAGCGCGCCTCCTTCGCGGACGACGCCGAGATCTCCGCCTTCCTCGACACGCTGGGCCGCTTCGAGCGCGGCGAGCTCGACGCCGAGGCCTGGCGCGCCTACCGCGTCCCCAGGGGCGTCTACGGGCAGCGCCAGGACGGCGTCCACATGCTGCGCATCAAGCTGCCGCAGGGCGCCGTGACCGGCGCGCAGCTGCGCGCCATCGCGGACGTCGCCACCCGCTGCTCTCGCGGCTTCGGGCACGTGACCACGCGCCAGAACTTCCAGCTCAACTACGTCCGCCCCGCCGATCTCGAGCCCGCCCTGCGGCGCCTGGCCGAGGCCGGCATCACCACCTCGGGCGCGTGCGGCAACACGGTGCGCAACGTGCTCGCCTGCCCGCGCGCCGGCGTCTCGCCGGACGAGGTCTTCGACGTGACGCCGTACGCGGAGGCGTTCACCCGCCACTTCCTGCGCCACCCGCTCGGCCACTCGCTGCCGCGCAAGTTCAAGGTGGCGTTCGAGGGCTGCGCCGCCGACCACGTCGCGACCGCCATCCAGGACCTCGGCTTCCGCGCCCGGCTGCGCGACGGCGTCCGGGGCTTCGCGGTGACGGTGGCCGGCGGGACCTCGTCGCTCTGCACCGCCGGCGCGCTCCTCGTGGACTTCCTGCCTGCCGCGGACGTCCTCGCGCTGGGCGAGGCGGTGATCCGGGTGTTCCACGCCCGCGGCGATCGCGTGAACCGGCACCGGAACCGGCTCAAGTTCCTGGTCCGCGCGCTCGGCTTCGAGCCGTTCCGCGCGCTCGTCCTGGAGGCGCTGGAGCAGGTGCGGGCCGGGGGGGCCCCGGCGCTGCCGTTCGATCCGGAGCGCCCGCCCGTCGAGGACCCGCCCGCCGCCGCGCGCCCGCCCGCGCCGGCCGTCGCCGACCTCGCCGCGCGGATCCGCGGCGCCCCGCTCCGAGGGCCCGGCGAGCCGCCGGCGCTCCGGATCGTCACCGAGCCGGCCCCGGGCGCGCTCGCGGCGTTCCGCGCCACCAACGTGCTCCCGCAGCGACAGGCCGGGTACGCGATCGTCGCCGCGTCGCTCGCGCAGGGGGACGCGACCGCGGCGCAGCTCGAGGCGCTCGCCGCGCTGGCCGAGGCCTACGGCGACGGCGCGGTGCGCTTCACGAGCGGCGGGCACGTGCTCCTCCGCTGGGTCCGCGAGGAGGACGTGCCGGCGCTGCACGCCCGGCTCGCCGCCGCCGGCCTGGGGCGGGACGGCGCCGGGACCGCGGCCGACGTGGTCGCGTGCCCGGGCGCCGACGTGTGCCGGCTCGCGGTGACGCGCACCCGCGCGCTCGCGCGCCTGATCGAGGCCGAGGTGCGGCGCGCGGTGCCGGGCGCCGCGGCGACGCCGCTGCCCGTCGCCATGTCCGGGTGCCCGAACGGCTGCAGCCAGCACCACCTCGCCGCCATCGGCCTGCAGGGCAGCGCGCGCAAGCTGGGCGGCCGCGCGGTGCCGCAGTACTTCGTGCTGCTGGGCGGTCACGTGGACGCGGGCGGCGCCACCTTCGGCCGGCTCGCCGCCAAGGTGCCGGCGCGGCGCGTCCCCGAGGCGCTGGCGCGGCTCACGTCGCTCTACCTCGCCGGGCGCCGCGACGGCGAGGCCGCCGGGCCGTTCTTCGCGCGGAGCCTGGACCGCGCGAAGGCGGTCCTCGCCGAGTACGAGCACCTGCGGCTCGAGGACACCCGGCCCGAGGACTTCATCGAGCCGGGCGCGACCGAGGACTTCCGCCCGGGGGCGGACGCGGGCGAGCGCGCCGCGTAGCGCATCCGGACCCCGGCTGCCGCTCGCCCCGAGCCCGTCGAGGGGCGGGCGGAGGGTCGCTCGCCCCCGGCGGCCAGGGCCATCACAGCTCCGCGCGCCGGAGGAGCTGCGCGTTCGCGGCGACCACGATGGTGCTGACGGACATGAGCACCGCGCCGACCGCCGGCGCGAGCACGATGCCCCAGGGCGCGAGCACGCCTGCCGCGAGCGGGATCGCGACGACGTTGTAGCCCGCCGCCCACCAGAGGTTCTGGATCATCTTGCGGTACGTCGCCCGGCTGAGCGCGACGATGCGGGGGACGTCCCTCGGGTCGCTCCGCACCAGCACCACGTCGCCCGCCTCGACCGCGACGTCGGTCCCGGCGCCGACCGCGACGCCCACGTCGGCCGTCACGAGCGCCGGCGCGTCGTTCACGCCGTCCCCCACCATGGCGACCCGCTTGCCGCCCCGCCGGAGCGCCTCGATCACCTCGGCCTTCCGGTCCGGGAGAACCTCCGCGTGGACGGTGTCGATCCCGAGCTCGCGTGCGACCGCCTCTGCGACCGCGCGCGAGTCGCCGGTGAGCATCTCGACCTCCAGGCCCATGGCGTGGAGGCGCCGCACCGCGTCCGCCGACTCGGGGCGGGCCGCGTCGGCGACGGCGAACGCCGCGGCCGCGGTGCCGCGGTCCACGAGGAACACGACCGCCTGGCCCCGTCCCGCCGCCTCGCGCGTGAACGCCTCGAGCCCGGCGGCGGGCGTCAGGTCCAGCCGGCGGAGCAGGTTCGGCCCGCCGACGAACCGCTCGCGTCCGTCCACCCGGGCGCGGACCCCGTGCCCGGGGATGGCCTCGAACCCCTGCGCCTCCGGGATCGCGAGCCCCCGGTCGCGGGCGGTGCGCACGATGGCCCGTGCCACGGGGTGCTCGGAGTCGCGCTCGACCGCGGCCGCCAGGGCCAGCGCCGCCGCCTCGCCGAGCCCCTCCGCCCGGACCCCGACCACGCGGTGCTCGCCGAGCGTCAGCGTCCCGGTCTTGTCGAACACCACCGTCGTGAGGCGGCGCGCCTCCTCGAGGCCGCGCCGGTCCCGCACGAGCAGCCCGGATCGCGCGCCGAGCGTGGTCGAGATCGCGACGACGAGCGGGATCGCCAGGCCGAGCGCGTGCGGGCACGCGATGACGAGGACGGTCACGACGCGCTCCACCACGAAGGCGCCCGGCGCGCCCGCGAGCCCCCAGCCGGCGGCCGTGATCACCGCCGCGGCGACGGCGATCAGCGTCAGCGCGAACGCCGCCCGGTCCGCCAGCGCCTGCGCGCGGGAGCGCGAGGTCTGCGCCGCCTCCACGAGCCGCATGATCCCGGCGAGCGCGGTCTGCTCGCCCGTCCCGGTCACCTCGACGCGGAGCGACCCCGCCCCGTTGACGGTCCCCGCGATGACCGCGTCGCCCGTGCGCTTCCTCACCGGCCGCGACTCGCCGGTGATCATCGACTCGTCCACGCTGCTCTCGCCGGAGCGCACCCGGCCGTCGGCCGGGGTCCGCGCGCCGGGGCGGAGCAGGACGGTGTCGCCGGTGCGCAGCGACGAGAGCGGGACCTCCTCCTCGCGGCCGTCGACGACCCGGACCGCCGCCGAGGGCAGCAGCCGGGCGAGCTCGCGGAGCGCCCCGCCCGCCTGCGAGATCGAGCGCATCTCGATCCAGTGGCCGAGGAGCATGACCGTCACGAGCGTGGAGAGCTCCTCCCAGAGCGGCATCCCCGGATAGCCGGCGGTCACGGCGACGCTGAACGCGAACGCGACCCCGATCGCGAGCGCGATGAGCGTCATCATCCCGGGCAGCCGGGCCCGCAGCTCGCGCAGCGCCCCTGCCAGGAACGGGGTCCCGCCGTACGCGAAGACCACGATCCCGAAGACGGGCGGGATCCAGCGCGAGCCCGGGAAGGCCGGGGCATTCCAGCCGGTCGCCGAGGGCAGCATGTGACCCCAGACGACCGTCGGCACGGTGAGGGCGAGCGCGACCCAGAACCGGGTCCGGAACATCCCGACGCTGTGTCCCTCGTGCCGGTCGTGGGCCGCGTGATCCCCGTGCCGCCCGTCCGCGTGCGCCGCCGGGTGCTCGCGCTCCGGCGCGCCGCCCGGGAGCTCCGGATGCCGCGGGTACCCGGGCTCGGCGGGCGCGCGCCGGGGGGGCGGAGCGGGACGCCCCGCCGGATGCCCCTCGTGTCCTCGGTGCCCCGTGTGCTCGTCCATCCGCTCACCTCGCGCCGAGAGCTCCCGGCGCTGCGCACATAGCGGCGCGGGCGCGTGGCTTCAACACGGGGGGCCGGCACGCCCCGCTCAGCGGCGCGCGGTCCGCCACCACGCGTCGGTCGCGTCCCACGCCGCCTGGTGGTCGAGCCCCTTCATCATCTCCTCCGCGTGCTTCCCGGCGCGGGCGGCCATCGCCTCGCCGTCGTCGCCGGAGCGGGTCGCGTCCCACGCGGTCTGGTGATCGCTGCCCTTCATCATCTCGACCGCGTGCCCGTGCATCCGGGCGGTGAGGTCGGTGCGGGAGACCGAGGCGCGCACCGCCTCGCGGGCCTCGTCGGTGCTGGTGGGGGTCTGCGCGGCGCGGGCCGCCCCGGCGCCGAGCGCGAGCGCCGCGGCGAGCGGGATCGAGTGGCGGAGCTTCATGGTCGTTTCCTCCAGGTGATGGACGGGGTTCACCGCATGCAGGCGCAGGCCATCCGCGCCGCCTCGGGCCGGGCCGGCCGCTCGCGCGCCGGCGCCTGCGCCGGGTAGCGGGTGTCGTCGTAGGACGGGCCCGCGGCGACGGCGCCGCTGCCGGCGGTGCCGTTCGTGGTGAGGGTGGCGTGCGTGGCCTCCCCGTAGTTCACGTCGTCGTGCGAGCCGGCGTTCGGCGGCAGGTCGGCGGCGAGGGCGGAGCCCCCGAGCATCGCGGCGGCGGCGAGGGCGAGGAAGATCCGGGTGCGCATGTTCTCTCCTGGTGCGGGCGTCCCGCCCGCGTGTTCATCGTGGATTCGACGCCATCTCGGGATTGCAGCGCGCGTGCCGGACCCCGCGCGCGCGCCGGCCGCGGAAACCGCGCGAGATCCGGCGCGGCCGGGCGCGCGGCCCGGCGCGCGGCGTGACCGCGACCGTCACATCGTGATCGCCCGCGATCCGCTCCTGCGCGACCGTGCCGCAGCCCGGCCGTTGTCCCCCGGCGGCGGCCGTGCCAAGGTCTCGGCGTGGACCCCGCCGCCGCCCTGCGCGCGATCCCGCCGTTCGACCGGCTGCCCGAGCCGCTGTTCGCCGACGCGGTCGCGCACCTCGAGCCGTGCGCGTTCCCCGCCGGCACCTGGATCGCGCGCGCCGGCGGCGAGCCGCTCCGGCACCTCTTCATCGTCCTCGGCGGGACCGTGCGCCTCGAGCGCCACGGGCAGAGCGTGCAGGTGCTCGAGGAGGGCGAGACCTTCGGGTTCACCTCGCTCCTCACCGGCGCGGCGGCGCTCGACGTGGTGGTCGAGGAGGACCTCGCGGCGTGGCGGCTGCCGCAGGAGGTCTTCGAGCGGCTGCTCGCCGACCGCGCCTTCGCGGGCCACTTCTCCGCCGGCCTGGGGCAGCGGCTCCGCTCCAGCCTGGAGCAGTCGCCGGTGGCCGCGTTCCAGCCCGACCTGGCGGTGCCCGTCGGCGACCTGCTGCGCGGGCCGGCGGTCTGGGTCGAGAGCGGCGCGACGGTGCTCGAGGCCGCGCGGACCATGCGCGATCACCGCATCTCGTCGGTGCTGCTCCGCACCGAGCCGCCGTCGATCCTCACCGATCGCGACCTGCGCAACCGGGTGGTGGCCGAGGGGCTCCCCGGCAGCGCGCCGGCGGCGAGCGCCGCCTCGGGCCCGCTGCGGACGGTCGAGGCCGCGACGCCGGTGTACCAGGCGTGGCTCGCGCTCCTCGACGCGGGCCTCCACCACCTGCCGGTGGTCCGGGCGGGCGAGATCGCCGGGGTGGTCACCTCCACCGACCTGATGCGGGTCTCCGGGCACGGGCCGATGGCGCTGCTGCGGCGCGTGGAGCGGCTCGCCTCGCGCGAGCGCCTCGCTGGCTACGCGGCGCAGGTGTCGGACATGGTGGCGGGCCTGCTCGGGGCGCGGCTCGACCCGATGGTCATCGCGCAGCTCGTGGCCCGGCTCAACGACACGCTGCTCCGCACCGCGGTGCGCTGGGCCGAGGCGGAGCTGGGGCCCGCGCCCGCGCCGTGGGCGTGGCTCGCGCTCGGCTCGGAGGGCCGGATGGAGCAGACGCTCCTCACCGACCAGGACAACGCGCTGGTCTTCGCCGACGAGGGGCTCCCGGCGCGCGGGTGGTACCAGGCGCTCGCGGACCGCGTGGTGGCGGACCTGCGCACCGCCGGCTTCCCGGCCTGCCCGGGCGGCTACATGGCGACGCGCTGGAACGGGCCGATGACGGAGTGGCGCGAGCGCTTCCGCACCTGGCTGGCCGAGCCGCGGCCGCAGGCGCTCCTCGAGGCGGCCGTCTTCCTCGACTTCCGGCGCGCGGCCGGCGCGCTCGACGTGGCGCCGCTGCAGGAGGTGGTCGCGGGCGCGGCGGAGCTGCCGCTGTTCCTGCGGGGCATGGCGGAGCAGGCGGTCCGGTTCCACCCGCCGCCCGCGCTGCTGCTGCGCCTGCGCGGCGCGTCCTCCACCGTGGACCTCAAGAAGCACGGCCTGGCGCCGGTGGCGTTCCTGGCGCGCTGCTACGCGCTGGAGAGCGGGGTGGCGGAGCGCGGGACGCTCGAGCGGCTGGCCGCGGCCGAGCGGGCCGGCCGGATGGACCCGGAGCTGCGCGAGAGCGTCGCCGAGGCGTACCGGTTCCTGGTGGGCCTGCGGCTCCGGCTGCAGCTTCGCCACCTGGCCGAGGGCAGGCCGCCCGGCGACGAGGTGGCGCTGTCGGCGCTCTCGCCGGTGGAGCGCACCCGGCTCAAGGAGGCGTTCCGCGCCATCCGCGGCTGGCAGGACGCGGTGGCGTTCCGGTACCGGCTGTGAGGGGCCGGTCCCTCCCCGCGGCGCGCGGGGAGGGACGCGGGCCCTGCGCCCTCAGTGCTTCGCCGCGGTGGCCGCGCCGAAGCCGGTCTGCGCGCGGACGTACTGGTCCTCGAACGCCTCGATCTCCGCCTTCGCGCGCGCGGTCCCGTCGAGCTTGGAGAACGTGAACGCGGCCAGGAACGCGGCCGGCATGGCGAAGAGGGCCGGCTGGTCCCAGGGGAAGATGGGCGCCGCGTTCCCGAGGACGTTCACCCACACCGACTTCGACAGGAACACCAGCGTCACCGCCGACACGAGGCCGGTCACGCCGCCCGCCACGGCGCCGCGGGTGGTGAGCCCGCGCCAGTACATGGACAGGATCAGCACCGGGAAGTTCGCGGCCGCGGCGATGCCGAAGGCGACGCCCACCATGAACGCCACGTTCTGCTGCTCGAACAGGATGCCGAGCGCGATGGCCACGATGCCCAGGCAGATGGTGGCGATCTTCGACACCCGCATCTCGCTCGCCTCCGACGCCTTGCCCTTCTTCAGCACGCGCGCGTAGAGGTCGTGCGAGATGGCGGAGGCGCCGGCGAGCGCCAGGCCGGAGACCACCGCCAGGATGGTGGCGAACGCGACCGCGGCGAGGAAGCCGAGCAGCAGATCGCCGCCCACCGCGCGGGCGAGGTGCATGGCCACCATGTTGTTGCCGCCGATGATCTTGGTGGCGACGCCCGCGGCCGGGAGCAGCCCCTTCTCGAAGAACTGGGGATCCTTCCCCACGATCAGGATGGCGGCGAGCCCCATCACGAAGATCACGTTGAAGAAGTAGCCGACGAACGCGGAGGCGTAGAGCACCGACTTGCGGGCCTCCTTGGCGTTCCCCACCGTGAAGAACCGCATCAGGATGTGCGGCAGGCCGGCCGTCCCGAACATGAGCCCCAGGCCGAGCGACACCGCGTTCACCGGGTCCTTCAGGAAGCCGCCGGTGGCGAGCAGGTTCTTGCCGGCGCCGAGCGTGCCGTCCGCCGCCTTCGCCCGGGTCACCTCCGCGAACTGCGCCACCGCCTCGCGCACCAGCGTGGGGAACGAGAACCCGAACCGGCTCATGGCCAGCACCACCACCACCGTGCCGCCGGTGAGCAGCATGCCGGCCTTGATGATCTGGACCCAGGTGGTGGCGAGCATCCCGCCGAAGATCACGTACACCATCATCAGCGTGCCGACGGCCACCACCGCGTAGTTGTACGGGAGGCCGAACAGCAGCTTGATGAGCTGGCCGGCGCCGACCATCTGCGCGATCAGGTAGAAGATCACCACCGTGAGCGACGAGACCGCCGCGAGCGAGCGGACCTTGGTCTGGTCGAGCCGGTAGGACGTGATGTCCGCGAACGTGAAGCGGCCCAGGTTGCGCAGCCGCTCCGCCATCAGGAACAGGATCACCGGCCAGCCGACGAACCAGGCGATCATGTAGATGTAGCCGTCGTAGCCCTGCGAGTAGACCATCGCCGTGAGGCCGAGCAGCGTCGCGGCGGACATGTAGTCGCCGGCGATGGCGAGGCCGTTCTGGAAGCCGGTGATGCCGCCGCCCGCGGTGTAGAAGTCGGTGGTGGACCGGGTGCGGCTCGCCGCCCAGTAGGTGATGCCCATGGTGAGCGCCACGAACACCAGGAACATCGCGATGGCGTGGACGTTGAGCGGCTGCTTCTCGACCGGGCCCTCCAGCGCGCCGCCGGCGGACGCGAGCGCGGGGAGCACGAGCAGCAGGAGCGCGCCGGCGGCCTTCTTCACCGCGCCGGCCGCGCCCTCCTCGCGCACCGCGTCCTTCACGATCCGGGCGGTGAGCTGGTCGAACTCGGAGTTGGCGCGGCGGACGTAGACGGCCACCAGCACCCAGAAGCCGACGAACATCGCCAGCTCGAAGGCGATGCCCACCGTGAGCGTGGAGCCCTGCGCGACGGGCCGGGCCAGCGTCGCCGGGGCGAACGCGACCATCAGGATGTAGCCGTAGAAGAAGAGCAGGACGACGGAGGACAGGAGCCAGGCGAAGCGGCCGCGGCGGCGCTCCAGCTCGTGGAACTTCGGATCGTTGCGGATGCGTTCGTAGACGGCGCTGCTCATGGGTCGACATCTCCTCGCGGCGCGGGGCGCCGTGGGTGTGGTGCGATCGGTGGGCTGGGAGGTGTGCCCCGTGAGGTGGCACCCGGAGTGAACGAGCGTCGGGCGAAGCGAAGGTGAGCAGGCTGCCCGTTCGCGCGCGCGGGTTCAAGCCCCGCCCGGCGGTGGCGCCGCTGATTCCCGAATCGACGGCGCCGGGACGGCCCGCGCCCGCTCGGGCGCGGCCGCGCGTCCGGGGCAGGCCGGGCGAGCGAGGGCCGCGCGTCACATCGCGCTGCGCGAGCGGCGGGCGCCGCCGGTGCCGGCCAGCTCCTGCAGCGCTCGCGCGCCGCCGGGTCCGCCTCCAGCACCTGCCGCGGGAGGCGGCGCAGCGCGAGCCGAGCGAATTCGGGCATGCCGGCGACGTCGAGCGGCAGCCACACGTGCGCGCCGTGCTCGGTGGTCAGGTGGAACCAGCGCTGCGCCCCGTTGAACGAGAGCTTCGTCACGCTGCCCCACCCGACCAGCAGGCGGCGGAACACCCCGACGCGCTCGAGGCCGGTGTCGTGGACCACCACGTGGGCGCGCGCGGCCGAGGCGAGCTGGAAGGCGGCGACCGCGAGCAGGAGGAGGACCACCGCCGCCCCGCCGGCCATGCCCAGCGGCCCGACGCGGCGCGGCTCGGCGGCCCAGGACCGGATCATCAGCGCGGCCACCAGCGCGGCGGGCACGAGCGCGGTGACGCACGACAGGAACGCGTTCCGCGGCGGGGTCCGGAGCACGAGCCGCTGGCCCGGCTTCCAGGGCACATGGGCCGGCGCGGCGGGGCGCCGGCGCCCTCGGGCCCGCACCGCCTGCGCTGCGAACATCAGGACCGCGAGCACCGCGAAGGCGATCAGGCTCTCGCGCATGCGGCCAGTGTGCACCACGGCCGCCGCTGCGGTGAAGGCCGCCCCTGGGTGCGTTCACCGCTTCGAGGTGGGTCGCCGGATGACGACCGCTCCGGTCCGCTGCATCGCGGGCGCCGGACGGATGGACGCTCCGCCGGCGCCCTCGGGCGTCCCCGCACGTGCCCGCGACACGGCCGCGGCCCGGCCCTAGCCTCGGAGGAACGGGCCATGGGCCGCGCCACCTTCCGCTTCTACGCCGAGCTGAACGACTTCCTCCCGCCGCACCGGCGCGGGGTGCCGTTCGAGCACGCGTTCCTCGGCCGCCCGGCGGTCAAGGACGCGATCGAGTCGCTGGGCGTGCCGCACACCGAGGTGGACCTCGTCCTCGCGGACGGGGAGTCGGTCGGCTTCTCGTGGCCGCTGCGCGACGGCGCGCGCGTGAGCGTCTACCCGGTGTTCGAGGCGCTGGACATCGGGCCGCTGGCGCGCGTCCGCCCGGCCCCGCTCCGCGAGGTGCGCTTCGTGCTCGACGGCCACCTGGGCCGGCTCGCGCGCCACCTGCGGATGCTCGGGTTCGACGCGCGCTGGCGATCGGACGCGGCCGACGAGGAGCTCGCGGCCGTGTCGGCGGCCGAGGGCCGCGTCCTGCTCACCCGCGACCAGGGCCTGCTGAAGCGCCGCGTGGTGACCCACGGCTACTGGGTCCGCGCCACCGAGCCGCGGGCCCAGCTCGCCGAGGTGGTCCGGCGGCTGGACCTGGCGCGCGCCGTCGCGCCGTTCCGGCGCTGCCTGCGCTGCAACGCGCCGCTCGAGCCGGCCGCGCCGGAGGCCGTCGCGGATCGCGTGCCACCGGCGGTGCGGGCGCGGCACCACGCGTTCCGCCGGTGCCCCTCCTGCGACCGGGTCTACTGGGCCGGCTCGCACCACGCGCGGATGGAGCGGCTCGTCGCCGAGCTGCTCGAGGAGTGCGCGCCGCGCGGCCCCTGAGCGCCGCGTCGGCGCCGGACCCCGCCGCGGGGTCCGGCGCCGGGCGGGGTCAGTCGGCGGTGTACGCGCCCGAGCCCACCAGCACGTCGCCCACGCGCTCGGTGTAGGCCTTCTTCGGCTCGACCTTGCCGGTGGCGGGGTTCCTGAACTTGAACCGGGTCCAGCCCGAGCCCTTGGTCTTCGCGAGCTCCACGTACTCCTTCGTGTAGAGCTTCCCGTCCTCGTCGGCGACGTTCATGTAGTTCTTGCCCACGCGCGACGGATCCGCGCCGTGCGCCACGCACGTGCCCTCGAGGTCGTACACGAACAGGTAGAGATCCTTGTAGATGAACGGCCCGTTGCGGTTCTGGAACTCCTGGAACGCCCGGTCCTTGCCGTGCTTCTTCAGGTAGGCGACCGCGGTCTTCACCAGCTCCTGGGCGTCCTCGGGCGTGGCGCGGACGTCCGCCGCCCAGGCATCGCCGACCAGGACCATCGCGACCGCGAGCGCGGCGAGCAGCTTCTTCATGGAGGCACCTCTTCGCAGGACGTTGGTGGAGTCCCCGCGCGCGCCGACGTCCTGCGGCGCGCCGGGCTGCTCGGGCCCGCGCTCAGGCCTCCGCCCGGCGCGGGGCCGCGACGACGTCACGGTCCGCCGGCCGTTCGAGGGCCTGCGGCGGCGCGGCGGGCGCCGCCCCGGCGCGGGCGATGCGGAACGCGCCCACCATCGCGGCGAGCTCCTCGGCCTGGCCGGAGAGCTCGCTGGCCGCGGAGGAGGACTCCTCGGCGCTGGCCGCGTTCTGCTGCGTCACCTTGTCCATCTCGCCGACCGCGGCGTGGACCTGCGTGACGCCGGCGGTCTGCGCGCGGGCGCTGTCCGCGATCTGGCGGACGAGGTCGGACACCTGGCCGATCGAGCCGACGATGTCGGTGAGGCGCGCGGCCGCCTGCGTGGCGACGGCGGCGCCCTCGTCCGCGCGGCCCATCGACTCGCGGATGAGCCCCTCGGTCCGGCTGGCCGCCTCCTTGGAGCGCAGCGCCAGGGAGCGGACCTCCTCGGCGACCACCGCGAAGCCGCGGCCGGCCTCGCCCGCGCGCGCCGCCTCGACGGCGGCGTTCAGCGCGAGCAGGTTCGTCTGGAACGCGATCTCGTTGATGTCCTTGATGATCTGCGAGGTGCCCTCCGCGCTCGCGCGGATGCTCGCCATCGCGCCCTGCACCTGGGCCACCGCCGCGGCGCCCTCGCCGGCCGCGCCGCGCGCCCGCTCGGCCAGCCGGCTCGCCTGCTGCGCGCCCTCCGCGGCCCGCTGCGCCACCGCCGCGACGCCGTCCACGGAGGCGCGGGTCTGCTCGAGGGAGGCGGCCTGCTCCGAGGCGCCGCTCGCCACCGCCTGCGACGAGGAGGCGATCTGGGACGCGGCGCTCGACACCTGGTCGGCCGCCTCGGCCACCTGCGCCAGCGCGTCGTGCAGCGCGGTGGCGGTCGCGTTGAGCGCCTCCTTCAGCCGCGCGTGGTCGCCGCGGTACGCGCCGCCCATCCGCACGCGCAGGTCCCGCTCGGCGAGGCGCCCGAGCGCCTGCGCCGCCTCGTGCACCGGCGCCAGCAGCGCGTCGAGCGTGGCATTGACGCCCTCCAGGATGGCGCGCGACTCGTTGCGGTACCGCGCGGCGTCGGCGCGCGCCGAGAGGTCGCCCTCCGCGAGGCGGCCCAGCACCGCGGCCACGTCGCGGATGGGCGCGACCACCGCCGTGAGCGTCTCGTTCGTGCCCTCCACGATCTCGCGGTAGACGCCCTGGTGACGCGCGGCCTCGGCGCGGACGTCCAGCCTGCCGTCCAGCGCCGCGCGAGAGAGCAGGCCTGCGTCGGCCACCAGCGCGTCCACCGCGCCGATGCAACCGTTCAGGCTGCCCTTCAGCGCGTCGAAGTCACCCGCCCACCGCTCCGAGATGGCGCCGGGGAGGTCGCCGCGCGCGATGCGGTCGACGCAGGCCGCCGCGGCCCCGAGCGGCCCGATCACCGCGTCCAGGGTGGCGTTGACGCCCTCCACGATGCGCCGGAAGTCGCCCTGGTGGCGCGTCGCGTCCGCGCGGGTCGCGAGCCGGCCCTCGACGGCGGCGGCGGACAGGGCGCGCGCGTCCGCCACGAGCGCGTTCACCGCGTCCACGCAGGTGTTGAGGTTGTCGCGCAGCGGGGCGAAGTCCCCGGGGTACTCCCGCTCGATGCGCGGCGGGATGTCGCCCCGGGCGATCCGATCGACGTAGTCGGCGGCCATGGCCACCGGCCCGGTCACCGCGTCGAGCGTCTCGTTCACGCCGGCCACGATGGCGCGGTAGTCGCCCTGATGGCGGGAGAGGTCGGCGCGCGCGGAGAGCCGGCCCGCGGCGGCGGCGCCGGCCAGGCCCTTGGCGTCGGCGACGAGCGCCTCCACCGCCCCGGTCACGGCGTTGAGGCTGTCGCGGACGCCGTTGAAGTCCGCGCCGCGCGTCTCGGTGATGCGCGCGGGCATCCTCCCGGCCGCGATCTGATCGAGCGTCCCGGCCACCCGGGCGAAGGTGGCGGTGACGTCGCGCGCCACCAGCGCCCCGACGGCCAGCACGGCGACGGCGATGAGCAGGATCGCCGCGGCCAGCGCCACCCCGGACGCCACCGCCGCGCGCCTCGCCCGCGCCCCCTCCGCCGCCACCTGCGCGGCCTGGCTCGCCTTCAGCCGATCGAGGAGCCCCATGGCGGCGTCGTAGCCGTCCCGGTGCAGCAGGAGCGCGCCCAGGATCCGGTGCTGCGCGCGCTCCACCTGCGGATCCTCCACCGGCAGCCCTTCCGCGAGCAGCGCGTCGCGGCACCGCTCCAGCTCGAGCACCCGCGTCACCGCGCCGGTCCAGTCGTCCAGCGGCGACCCCAGGGCCCGCCAGTGCGCGTCCTCCTCCGCCGACCTGGGGCGCGCGCCGTACTCGCTCCGCGCGCGGGCGACGGCCTCCAGCGACCGGTCCGCGTCCCGGCGGAGCGCGGCGCGGAAGTCGGCGTCGAAGCGGGCGTTGGAGAGCGCGTGGACGGCCCGGGAGACGTCGGTCATCTCGGACTCGAGCGTCGCCACGGAGCTCAGGTTCGGCACGGCCACGCCGGTGAAGCCGGCGGAGATGCCCTCCAGCGTGCGGAGCGCCACGACGCTGCCCGCCAGCAGCGCGAGCAGGAGGGCGACCGCGATGGCGTAGGTGCCGACGATCTTCGTTCCGATCTTCATTCGAGCGAGCATGGCGTCCCGGGGGCTGGCGGTCCGGACGCGGCAGCAAGCGCCGGGCCAGGGGAGGCGCTCGCGATTTCCCGGCGCCGCGCGCGGGTTTGCCCTCACCCCGGGTGACACCCGCCGCCGCGGCCGCGGCGCGCGCCCGCGCCCCTGGCGTCAACGGCGTGACGCCCTGCCCGCCCCCACGGGCGGGGCCCCGGCCGCGCCGGGCCGGCGTGCGGTCCGGCCGCCCCCGTGCGCGGCGGGCCGCCGGGCGCAGGAGCTTTCCCGGCGTGCGCGATTGCGCAGCGACCATTGCCGCACCGGGCCATTCGATTGATCCCGGATTGTGGCGTGGTCGGCCGTCGCATTGACCGGTGGGATTCGGGGGCGTCTCATCGCACTCCGACGTTCGCGGGTTCCGTAGCGCAACCCAACGTAGGGAGGGGGAGTCATGAGGAAGCTGATGATGCTCGTCGCGATCGCACTCGCGACGACGCTGTCCGCCGGCTGTCAGGGCGACAAGGGGCCGGTGGGCCCGCAGGGGCCGCAGGGAGACAAGGGGGACCAGGGCGACAAGGGCGACAAGGGTGATCCGGGCGAGCCGCCGCTCGCCACCACCGAGGCGTGCGCCGGCTGTCACGCGGGGTCGATCGGCTCCGTCCACGCGCTCGCGCCGACGGACGCCGTCCAGGTGACGCTGTCCACCGACGATCGGTACACGATCCGCGTCAACCCCGACACGCACGCGGTGACCTTCCGCTTCAACGTGAAGGTGAACGGCGTGAACCGGATCGACTTCACCAACAAGGCGGCGACGCTGCGGGCGCACAACGAGGACGCGTTCTGGGTCTACGACCCGGCGATCCGCGCCGGCCGCCGGACCAAGATCCCGTGTGGCACCACCGCGACCGCCACCTGCGATCCGAACGTGCAGTGGTCCGTGGCCAGCAACGGCAGCGGGAACTACACCATCACGGTCTCCGGCTTCGCGGCCGACCCGGCGCCCGGCACGACCTTCATGCTGAGCACCATGGGCCCGGACGAGATGACCGCGACCGTGGTCGCGACCCTCGGCGAGGTCGCGCACGACTCCGTGAGCAACGAAGCCTGCATGAACTGCCACGGCAACCACATCTGGCGCGGCGCGGCCCACGACGTGACCAACCCGCAGGGCGTCGGCCCGTGCGTCGTCTGCCACAACCGCGACGGGGCCGTCGAGACGCGCCTCACCGGCTACGTCGCCGCCAACAACAACGTGACGCCGCCGATCGTGGAGGTCCCGCCCGCCGACGGGACCCGCGGCACCGGCCTCATGGGCATCGTCCACGGCATCCACAACTCGAAGAACATGCCGGACGGCGTGTACCACTGGGTGTGGCCGTCGAACGGCAACTTCACCGACTTCTCCAAGGGCTTCCCGGGCAACATGAACAACTGCGCCACCTGCCACCAGGGTGAGCGGCTCGCCGCCGCCGCGAACGCCCCGGTGTCGTTCGCCCTGTGCGTGTCCTGCCACGACGACATGGGTTCGTTCCCCGACGCGCCCTTCAACCACGCCGCGTTCACGCCGTTCGACACCTGCACCCCGTGCCATGACGGCCAGACCGCCTCGATGTTCCACGACGGCCAGGTCACCGAGCGCGCCGGCCTGATCTGGGACGGCGCCGACCAGTCGATCGTGCTCGCCTCGACGATCAAGCTCGCGATCACCGACGTCGCGGTGAGCGCCACGGACATGACGGTCACCTGGACCGCCACCAACCCGGAGAACGGCGGCGCGGCGTGGGATCCGTGCAACGACAACTACGCGGTCGGCCCGGTGTTCTTCCGGACGCCGCCGGACCTGGCCACCGAGGGCTGCACCAACACGGCCGCGGGCTGCGGCAACTCGATGAGCTTCATCCGCTCCTACGCTCAGGCGGACGACTGGGTGAACGACGGCCTCACCGGCACGTCCACCACCATCCTCCCCGGCCAGCCGAACGGCTCCACCCAGCTCAACACCACCAACACGACCTGCGACGCCAACCACGTCGCCACGACGGTGCTGCCGCTCCAGACCACCACGGCCACCCGCGGCATCGTCGCCCTGCAGGGCAAGCCGCAGGTCCGGTTCGACAACGGGAACGTCATCTGGGTCCGCGCGACCACCCCGACCCGCGAGTTCATGGTGGCGGACGGCGCGCTGCCGGACACGATCCGCCGTCAGATCGTCTCGGTGGACAAGTGCAACGCGTGCCACTTCGGCACCCTGTACCAGCACGGCGGCAGCCGCGTGGACAGCATCGAGCTGTGCGTGATGTGCCACAACCCGGCCTCGAGCGAGCAGAACCGTCGCCTCGACATCGGCATCACCGCCGCGAACGCGTACGACGGCCTGGCCGGCCAGACGTACGACCTCCGCACGATGGTGCACGCGATCCACTCGGCCGGCGAGACCGGCCGCGGCCTCATGTACTACCGCACCAACGGCATCTACTTCTTCGGGTCCGCCGAGGCGCTGGCGGTCCTGCCGAACTGGCCGACGGGTGACGCGTGCGTGAGCTGCGTGGACGAGGAGGACGGGCCGCTCAGCTACTGCAAGGTGTACGGCTCCGCCGCCACGGGCAAGGACTACTCGAACGTGGCGAACACCGACGGCAGCTGCAAGGCGCAGGGCGAGCTCGCCGACAGCACCGACGGGACGTGGCGCCCGCACCGCTTCGTCGAGGTGGAGTACCCGCGCGCGCTGAACGACTGCGGCGCCTGCCACGTCGACACGGCCGGCGGCACCACCGCGAACGTGCTGCCGGATCCGCGGCAGGTGGTCGGGGTGACCTACGACGCCGGCGTGGCGCCGTGGAACGACCTGGCCGACGACCAGCTCCTCGGGCCGTCCACCGCGTCCTGCATGAGCTGCCACCAGTCCGGTGACGCGCTCGAGCAGTTCCAGCTGCGCAAGCACGCGTACGACAACGGCTGGGCGCCGTCGGTGTTCGAGCACGGCCGCCAGACGCTGATCGACGCGGTGCCGTAGCAACCGCTGCGAGGCGGCGGGGAGCGATCCTCCCCGCTGCTCCCAAGGGGCCGGGGCGTCTCAGGGCGCCCCGGCCCCGCTCGTTCTCGGCGGGGCCGGCGGCCCCCCGTCGCGAGGCGGCTCCGGGGGTGGCCGCGACGCGCGGCCGGCGAGCGCATCGGCGCGGCGGGCCAGCAGCGCCTCCACCTGCTCGAGCTGCTCCGGCCGGAACACCCGCCGGACGCCCTGGACGCTCGCCGCGTCCAGCGCCTGGTAGTCCGCGAGCAGGCGCTGGTCCCGGACCTGGATGGCCCCCGGTGGCGGGGCGGCGCCGGTGCCACCCCGGAGCGGTCCGTCGCCCGGCCCCGGCGCCCCGCTCTGCGGTCCCGACCTCGACTGCTCCACGTCGCGATCGCGCTCCGCGACCAGCTCCCGGACGCGGAGCTGGAGCTCGCTCAGCTTCAGCTCGAGCGTGACGGCCTGGCCGGCGTCGAGGCCGAGCGCGTCGCGGCTCCTCAGGATGAGCTGCAGCGAGGACTCGGGGAGCTGGGCGCCCTTCCCGCGCGCCTCGCGCGGCTGCGCGGCGGCCGCGAGCGGCGCGACGAGGAGGAGCACGGCGACGCGGCGTGCGCACTGCGGAGACGGTCGGATCATGGCGGCGATACGCTGGGGCGCCCGGCGTTGCGCGCCCGTGACGTCCGGTTGACGGATTGTTCGGGCATCATCTCACGGCGCGGCCCGGAGCTCCCGCGCCGCCTCGCCCAGCCGCGCGACGGCGGCCTCGAGCTGCGCGTCGTCGAGGTAGGGCGCCGGCCCGAGCCGCAGGTGGCGCCCGCGGCTGTCGGCGAGCACGCCCCGCGCCGCGAGGGCGCGCTGCAGCGCCGCCGCGTGGGGCGAGTCGAGCGCCAGGAACGCGCCGAGCCGGTCGAGCGAGGTGCCGCGGTCCCGCGTCACCACGGCCTCGTCCAGCCCGAGCGCGTCGAAGCGCGCGGCGAGCAGCGCGAGCTGCCGGCGGTAGCTCGCCCGGAGCGCCTCCGGGGTCAGCCCCTGCTCGCCGAAGAAGTCCATGACGCGCGCGGCGCGGTAGTGGCTGGTCGGATCGTACGTCGAGCCCGCGAACGCGGCGGCCCCGCGGCCGTACGGCACCAGGCCCGGGCGCGCCGCGTCCGCCAGGGCGTCGAACTCGGCGTACCACCCGGTGATGGCCGGCCGCAGCGCGCGCGCGTGCGGCGGCAGCCGCAGGAAGCAGTTCCCCTCCCCGAGCTGCAGGTACTTGTAGCCGCCGCCGACGATCCAGGCGGACCCGAGCCCCATGGCCGGCAGCGGGAACGGGATCGCGCCGAGCGCGTGGTAGGCGTCCACCAGCAGCTCGACCCCGCGCGCCGCGCAGGCCTCGGCGAGCCCCCCGAGGCCGGGCACGATCCGGGCGTCCTCGTACAGGACCGCCGAGACCAGCACCGCGGCGGTCGGGTCGCCGGCGCGCGCGGCGAGCCGCTCGGCGAGCGTGTCCACCGGCCGCGCCGGGACCACCTCCACCTCGAGCCAGTCCTCGCCGAGCCGGGCGAGCTGCCGGCGCAGGGTGTGGAACTCGCCGTCGGTCGTGACCAGCCGCCGGCGCCGCCGCAGGTCGAGCGCGGAGAGGAACCGCAGCACCAGCTCGTGCGTGCTCCCGCCGAGCGCGATCTCGCCGCCGGGATCGGCGAGCAGCGTCCGGAATCCGTCGCGCACCCGCTCGGCCCTGGCGAGTGCCCGCCCCCACTTCTCGTCCACCTCGCGCGCCGCGTCGTCGAACGCCTCGAGCTGCCCGTCCCGCGCCACGTCGGGCCAGGCCTGGTGCGAGTGGCCGGTGAGCAGCAGCCGCTCCGCCACGCGGAAGCGCGCGTAGTGGCGCGCGAGCGGGTTCACAGCGCGCCCCGCACCGCCCACAGATCCGGGAACGCGGGGGTGAACAGGGTCGAGCGCAGGTACTGCGCGCCCGCCGACCCGCCGGTGCCCGGCTTGTCGCCGATGGTCCGCTCGACCATCTTCACGTGCCGGTAGCGCCACTCCTGGACGCCCTCGTCGAGGTCCACGAACCGCTCGCACACCAGGGCCGGCTCGCCGTCGGCGCGGTACACGTCCAGCAGGACGCGCTGCACCGCCTCCGACGGCTGGCGCCAGCCCGCCGGGCGCGGCTCGGGGGCCGCCGGCGTCGCGAACCCCTGCGTGGCGAGGTAGCGCAGCAGGGAGTCGAACAGCGAAGGCGCCGCCATCGCCGCGGCGATCCGCGCGTGCCCCGGGCCGTCGGGCGGGTACGGCGCGAGCATCCGCTCGTCGCGGCGCCCGAGCGTCGCCTCCAGCACCCGGAACTGCGCCGACTGGAACCCGCTCGCCGCCTCCAGGCGGCTGCGGAACGCGGTGAACTGGCGCGGCGTCATGGTCTCGATGACGTCCACCTGCGCCACCACGGTCTTCAGGATGGTGAGGACCCGCTTCAGCGTGGCGAGCGCGTGGCCGCCCTCGCCCCGGTGCAGCCGCTCCTGGAGCCAGGTCAGCTCGTGGAGGAGCTGCTTGAACCAGAGCTCGTAGACCTGGTGCACCACGATGAACAGCAGCTCGTCGTGCTCCTCGGAGCGCGGCCGCTGCGCCGCGAGGAGCTCGTCGAGCGCCAGGTAGGAGCCGTAGGTCAGGGCCGCCGAGTGGGCCGAGGGGTCGGTCATCCAGTCCTCCGTCCTGGGTGCGAGCGTGAGCCCGACTTATCCGGGAGGGCCGACGGCCGAACCTGCTCATCCGGGTCGCGGGGGGCCGCGCTCCGACGCGCCGCGCTCGGAGAGGTATGCGATGCACGAGGCGAGCGTGCGCACCCTCGCGTAGTCCTTCTCCGGGACGCTCACGCCGAGCCGCTCGTCCAGGCGGACGACGAACCGGAGGAAGTCCATCGAGTCGATGTCGAGCGCGTCCCGCAGGTCGGCGTCGGGTCGGATCGCGGCGAGGTCGACCTCGGGCGCGATGCCGCCCAGGATCGAGAGCACCGCGGCGCGGATCGCCTCCGGGGTCATGGCTCCTCCGGCGCCTGCAGCAGGCGGTCGACGGCGGCGAGGAACCGGGCGCCGCGGATCCCGTCGCTCACCCGGTGATCCCCGGCGAGCGTCGCGGTCACGACCGGCCGGAGCTCGACGCGGCCCTCGACCGCCCAGGGGCGATCCTGGATGCGGCCGAACCCCACCAGCGCCACCTGCGGCGGGTAGATGATCCCGTACACCCGGTCGACGCCCAGGTCGCCGAGGCTGGTCACGGTGAGCGTCGCGTCGGTCAGCTCGGAGCTCCGCAGCCCGCCGCCGCGCGCGCGGGCGACGAGATCGCCGAGCTCGCGCATGAGCTCCCCGAGCGGCTTGCGATCGACGTCGTGCAGGGCGGGCGCGACGAGCCCGCCCTGGCGCAGCGAGATCGCGACGCCGAGGTGGACCGCCCCGGCCGGCCGGAACGCGCCGTCCACGTGGTACCCGTTCACCTCCGGGACCGCCCGCGCGGCCCGGGCCACCGCCCGGAGCAGGAGCACGAGCGGGAGGAGGCGCTCGGCGACCGGGCGGCGCTCGTTCTCGGCGGCGAGCCAGGCGAGCGCGCGCGAGACCTCCAGATCGGCGGCCAGGTAGTAGTGCGGGATCTCGCGCTTCGAGCGCGACATCGCGGCGGCGATCGCCTGGCGCATGGCGCTCGCCGGCGCGCGGGTCGCCCCGTCCACGTCGGCGCGCGTCACCGCGCCGCCCGGCCCGGTCCCGCGGACGGCGG
>NZ_BAZG01000035.1 GCF_000964525.1 Anaeromyxobacter sp. PSR-1 | reverse complement strand
GAGGCGGTCGCCAGCCCGCCCGCCCCGATCGCCGCCGCCCGGCCCGTCCGCCCGCGCCGAATCCCGAGTGCCATGCCCGCCCCCCGTCCGCCCGTCACGCTAACCACGGCGCCGGTGGCCCGGGGGCGCCGCCCGCCGGCGCGCCTTACGGTGACGGGGGTGAGGATCGACGCTGCGCCGGGGACGCGGCCGCCGAGCGTCCCGCGGCGCCGGCTCGCCGCCGGGGCCGAGGTGGTGGACGGGGGCGTGCACTTCCGCGTCTGGGCGCCCGCCTGCGCGCGCGTGGAGGTGCGGGTCGAGGGCGCGCGCGAGGCGGCGCACGCGCTCGCGCCCGAGCCCGGCGGCTGGCACGCGGGGCTGGTGCCGGGCCTCGGCGACGGGGCGCGCTACCGCTACCGGCTGGACGGCGGGGCGGCCTACCCGGACCCCTTCTCACGCTTCCAGCCGGAGGGGCCGCACGGACCGTCGCAGGTGGTCGATCCCTCGCGCTTCCGCTGGACGGACGCGGGCTGGCGCGGGCTCCGGCCGCGCGGGCAGGTGCTCTACGAGCTGCACGTCGGGACGTTCACGCCGGAGGGGACCTGGGCCGCGGCGGAGCGCGAGCTGCTCGCGCTCGCCGAGCTGGGCGTCACCGCGGTGGAGGTCCTGCCGGTGGCGGAGTTCCCGGGCAGGTTCGGCTGGGGCTACGACGGCGTGGACCTGTTCGCGCCGACCCGGCTCTACGGCGCGCCGGACGACCTCCGGCGCTTCGTGGACCGCGCGCACGCGGTCGGGCTCGGCGTGCTGCTCGACGTGGTCTACAACCACCTCGGCCCGGACGGCTGCTACCTCCGGGAGCTCGCGCCGGGCTTCTTCTCCACGCGCTACCGGGGCGAGTGGGGCGACCCGCTCAACTTCGACGGCGAGGACGCCGGGCCGGTGCGCGAGCTGGTGGCCGGCAGCGCGGCGGCCTGGATCTCCGAGTACCACCTCGACGGCCTGCGCCTCGACGCGACCCAGGGGATGTTCGACGCGTCGGAGGAGCACGTGGTCGCGCTGGTCGCCCGGCGCGCGCGGGCGGCGGCCGCCGCGGCGGGCCGCGCCATCCTCGTGATCGCGGAGAACGAGCCGCAGGACGCCTCGCTGCTCCGGCCGCGCGAGGAGGGTGGCATGGGGCTCGATCTCGCCTGGAACGACGACCTGCACCACTCGGCGGTGGTCGCGGCCACCGGCCGGCGCGGCGCGTACTACCACGACCACCGCGGCGCGCCGCAGGAGCTCGTCTCGGCCGCGAAGCGCGGGTACCTGTTCCAGGGGCAGCGCTACGCCTGGCAGGGCAAGCGCCGCGGCCGCACCACCCGCGGCCTGCCCCCGCGCGCGTTCGTCGCCTACCTCGAGAACCACGACCAGGTGGCGAACCACCCGCGCGGCGAGCGGCTGCGCGCGCTCACCAGCCCCGGGCGCCACCGCGCCCTCACCGCGCTGCTGCTCCTCGGGCCGTGGACGCCGCTCCTGTTCCAGGGGGCCGAGTTCGGCTCGACGCGGCCGTTCCTGTACTTCGCGGACCACGGGGGCGAGCTCGGGCACCGCGTGCGCGAGGGGCGCGGCGCGTTCCTGCGCCAGTTCCCCGGCGTCGCCGGGCCGGACATGCGCGACGCGCTCCCGGACCCGGCCGACCCGGAGACGTTCGCCCGCTGCCGGCTGGATCCCGCCGAGCGCGCCGCCGGGCGCGAGCTCCGCGCGCTCCACCGCGACCTGCTGGAGCTGCGCCGCGGCACCGCGGCGCTCGGCGGCGGCGAGGCGGAGCTGGACGGCGCGGTCCTCGCCCCGGAGGCGCTCTGCCTCCGCTGGCTCGCGGACGGCGCGGGCGACCGGCTGCTCCTCGTGAACCTGGGCCCGGACCTCGAGGCCGACGGCCTGCCCGAGCCGCTCGTCGCGCCGCCGGAGGGGCGCGGCTGGCGCGTCGCCCTCTCGACCGAGGACCCGCGCTACGGCGGCGCGGGGACGCCGGCGCTGGACGACGCGGCCGGGTGGCTCGTGCCGGCGCACGCCGCGCTGCTGCTCGAGCCGGAGCCGGAGGGCGCGGCATGATCGCGCTGCCGGTGCGGCAGGGCTGGGCTCCGGCCGACGGCGCCGAGGCGCTGCTGGAGCGCGAGTGGCTGGTGGCGAACGGGCTGGGCGGGTACGCCAGCGGCACGCTCGCCGGCGCGTGCACGCGGCGCTACCACGGCCTGCTCGTCGCGGCGCTGCCGGGCGTGGGGCGCGCGGTGATGCTCTCGCACCTGTCCGACCGGGTCCGGCTCGCGGACGGCCGGGCCATCCGGCTGGCCGCGGACGAGCGCTCGGTGGGGCTCGCCCTGCACGGCGCCGAGCACCTGCGCGGCTTCCGGCTCGAGGGCGGGCTGCCGGTGTGGACCTACCGGCTCGACGGGGCGGTGCTGGAGCGGCGCGTGGCGCTCGTGCACGGCCAGAACACCGTCCACGTCTCCTACCGGCTCCTCGACGGCGACGGCCCGGTGCGGCTCACGCTCCGGCCCGGCGTCCACTTCCGCCCGCACGACGCGCCGGTCTCCGGCCCGGTGACGGCCTACCGGCTGGTGGCGGCGCAGGGGCGGCTCGAGGTCGCCGGCGACGACCCGCGCTTCCCGCCGCTGCGCCTGCTGCTGCACGGCGCGCGCGCCGCGTTCACCGTCGAGGAGGAGCGGCTCGCCGAGGTGGTCTACCGCGTGGAGGCGAGCCGCGGCTACGACACGCAGGGCGACCTGTTCAGCCCAGGCTTCTTCCGGGTGGACCTCGGGCGCGACGCGCCGGTGACGCTGGTCGCGTCCACCGAGCCGTGGGACCGGGTGGCGGCGCTGGCGCCGGAGGAGGCGCTCCGGGCCGAGCGCGCGCGGCGGGAGGCGTTGCTGGCGCGCGCGCCGGAGGCGGCGCGGCGGGGCCCCGCGGCCGAGCTGGTGCTCGCCGCCGACGCGTTCGTGGTGGAGCCGGCGGGCCGGGTGCAGGAGGAGGCGCAGGCGCGGGCGGAGGGCGACGCGCCGCGCACCGTGATCGCCGGCTACCACTGGTTCACCGACTGGGGCCGCGACACGATGATCTCGCTGGAGGGGCTCACGCTCTGCACCGGCCGCGCGCGCGACGCCGCGGCGATCCTGCGCGCGTTCGCCCGCCACGTGCGCGACGGGCTCATCCCCAACCTGTTCCCGGAGGGCGACGCGGAGGGGCTGTACCACACCGCCGACGCCACGCTCTGGATGTTCCACGCGGTGGACCGCTACGTGCGGACCACCGGCGACCGGCAGCTCCTCCGCCGGCTCCTGCCGGTGCTCCGGGACGTGGTCGCGCACCACCAGCGCGGCACGCGCTTCGGCATCGGGGTGGACCCGCAGGACGGGCTGCTCCGCCAGGGCGAGCAGGGCTACCAGCTCACCTGGATGGACGCGAAGGTGGAGGGCTGGGTGGTGACCCCGCGCCGCGGCAAGGCCGTCGAGATCAACGCGCTGTGGTTCAACGCGCTCGCGAACCTGGCGCGCTGGCTCGAGGAGGAGGGGGAGGGCGAGGCGGCCCGGGCCGCGGCCCAGGCGGCGGCCCGCGCCCGCGCGTCCTTCAACCGGCGCTTCTGGAACGCGGCGGGGCGGCAGCTGTTCGACGTGGTGGATGGCGAGGACGGGCGGGACGATCCCGCCTGCCGGCCCAACCAGCTCCTCGCCGTCTCGCTGCCCAGCCCGGTGCTCGAGCGCGACCGCTGGGCCCCGGTGCTCGAGACCGTGCGCGACCGGCTCCTGACGCCGGTGGGCCTGCGATCGCTCTCCCGCGACCACCCGGACTACAAGGCGACGTACCACGGGGACCTGCGGACCCGCGACGCCGCCTACCACCAGGGCACGGTGTGGAGCTGGCTCGTCGGCCCGTGGGTGGACGCGTGGCTGCGGGTGCACCCGGGCGATCTCGACGGCGCGCGGCGGGCGCTCGACGGGCTCGTGGGAGAGCTCGGCCAGGCGTGCCTGGGGCAGATCTCGGAGGTGTTCGACGCCGAGCCGCCGTTCACGCCGCGCGGCTGCGTGGCGCAGGCGTGGGGCGTCGCGGAGCTGCTCCGCGCGCTGCTGCGCGTCTCCGGCGCGGCCGCGGCTCAGGCGCCCGGGTCGCGGTCGGGATCCGGCCGCGAGATCGGGTAGTCGCTCTGCTCGCCGAGCAGCTCGGGCGCCTCCTCGCGCTCGGGCGGCGGGACCACGCCCGCGCGCCGCGGCGGCTCGTCGGGCGCCTCCTGCGGCGGCTCCCGCCGCTCCGCCGGCACCCGCAGGTCCCCCGGCCCCTTCGCCCCGCCCGCCGGCACGCTCGCCCCGCCCGTCTCGCGCCGCTCGGCCGCCTCGCGCGCCCGGTCGGCCGCCCCGTCCGTCCACTCGTTCTCGGCCATGCCCGGCATGCTGCGCATCCGGCGGCCACCGCGCCGGGCGGGGTGCCTCCGCATCTTCCCGTGCGCGGCGCGTGCGCGCCCGGCATGTCCGGCCGGCACCCCCGCCACGGAGGAGAGCCATGCTTCGCACCACGCAGGACGTCGTCGAGCTGCGCCGCTGGGCCGAGGCCCGCGAGGCCCGGCCGTGCCGCGAGGAGGCGAGCGGGCGGCTCGCGCTGGCCATGCCCGGCGAGTCCTGCCCCACGGCCATGCGCGAGGTCGGCTGGGACGAGTTCGAGCCGGCCTTCGCCTGGATCCGCGCGGTGGCCGTCTACGACGACGCGCCCGGCGGCCGCCGCTGCTTCGTGGGCGGCTACGACGAGGCGCACGCGTTCGTGGCGTCGTGCCGGGGCCGCGGTCGCGCGCGCGGGGAGGGCGCCGGCGCGGCGGAGTGACGGCGCCCCCGGGCGCGGCGCGCGCCCGGGGCGGAGCCGTCGCGGGCTACCGGCTCCCGGTCGCGCCCTGCGCCGGCATCGCGTCGAGCGCGCGGGCCGCGGCGCGGACGAGCGGGGTGGCGGACACCGGCGAGCCGGTGGCCTTCTTCATCCACAGGTCCGGCGAGACCGCGCCGACGGTGGTCATCCGCTCGACCTCCGAGCCCAGCGTCGCGCCCTTCGGCAGGCTGGCGAGGTGGTCCTCGATCTGCGCCGAGATGAGCCGGCCCACCGGGTAGTCGGGGATGTACAGGACGTTCGAGACGATGTGCGAGTAGATGGCGAGCAGCGGGACGTCGCGGGCGCCGAGCACCGGCGCGTACCAGCGGTTCCACACGTCGCGCGCGATCCCCAGCGTCGCCTCGCGGAGCTGCGGCGGGGTGGCCTGCGGGTGCGCGTACATCCACTTCCAGATCCCGAGGTCCACCAGCGCCACGCCGGCGATCTCGTAGGCGTCCCACAGGTCGCTCACCGCGCGGAGCCGCTGCTCCTCGGCGCCGGGCCCGGGCAGCCCCAGCACCTCGAGGTCGCGCGCCTGGAACACGAACGCGATGGCCTCGGTGAAGGCGGTGTTGGGCACGCCCTGCAGCAGCGTCGAGTCCACGCCGTACAGCGAGAACGTCTGCTCGACGTTGTGGCCCAGCTCGTGGACGGCGATGTTGAAGCCCTTGTAGTCCATGCCGTCCGGCCCGACCCGGGTGCGCAGGTGCGCCTGGTCGCCGCGGCGCGCCGCGCCCATGGCGTGGCCCGAGCCGCGGGCCGGGTCCACCGCGATCCGCTCCGCCAGCCAGGCGGCCTTCTCCGGCGCGAACCCGAGGCGCTGGAGCACGTTCGGGAGGTCCTTCGCGAACGCGGCGGGCGTCGGGTAGCGCTGGCGCGTCATCGCGTCCAGCTCCGCCTCCGACTGGCGCGAGCGCGGCTTGAAGCCCGGGTACCAGATGTCGAACGGCTCCAGCTTGCGCCCGAGCCGCGCCTCGATGAGCGCCGCGATGCGCTTGATCTCCGGCGCGCCCAGCACCTCCTCCAGCATCGCGACCACGCGCGCCTCGGGCAGCTCGCGCTCCAGCTCGAACTTGCGGGCGATGAGCGTGGGCGCCGAGGGCGAGTACGGGTCGGCGGCGCGCTGCGCCCGGAAGTTCGCGAGGATGCGCGCGTAGCGCTGGTCGGCCTCGCGCGCGCCGTCCACCTTCGCGCGCGGCTTCGCCCCGTCCTCGATCTCCTCGGCCGGCGCCGGGCGCACCGCGTTCGTCCACGGGTTCCAGTCCACGGTCGGGTCGTTCACCACCGCGGCCGGGATGGTCTGCGTCACGATCCGCTCCATCACCTTGGCGATGGCGCGCTGCCGCGCGAGGCCCTGCGGGTCGGCGTACTGCGCCTTCAGCTCGTCGCGCAGGTTCCAGTGCGAGAGGAGCCGCTTGCCCTTCGGGAACGGGCGCGCCCCCCGGTCGTCCACCAGGTGGTGCACGTAGACGTTGTAGTCGGCGATGTAGAGGTCGGCGTCCGCGCCGGCCTTCGCGATCTCGCGGTTCACCGCGGCGGGCACCCGGCGCGCGAAGCGGTTCGCGAGCCGCGCCTCGGCCCACTGGCGCCGGGACCAGCCCTCGCCCTGGCGGAGCCGCTCGTCGAGCGTGGTGAGCGGGAAGTTGAGCAGCGCCGCGAACGCGATCTTCCCGTCGAACAGGTCGTCCACCACGTGCGCCGAGGGGTCGTACGCGGCCAGCAGCCCGTCCACCGGCTGCATGGGCCCGACGTCGAGCTGCGCGAACGAGGAGAGCGTCCGGGCGATCTCGAGGCCGTTCCCGTCGAGCGCCTCGAAGCTCGCCTCGAAGCGCTTGAAGGTCTGGTCGAGGTCGCTGCCGCGCGCGCGGAACTGCTCCACGCAGAGCGCCTCGAACGCCTTCGCGTCGCCGTCGGAGGGACGCCAGAAGGCGGCGGCCTGGGCGGCGCCGCGGGCGGCGCGATCCCGCTCGGGCTCGCCGTGCTTCGCGACCAGGGCGGCGGTGCAGCGCTCGACGGCGCGGGCGAGGGCGGGCGGGGGCTTCGGGGCGGCGGTCATGGCGAGGGCGACCAGGGTCGCGGCGGCGAGGGACATGGCCGCGCACTCTACCGCGAACCCTTCCCGGCGTTCCCGGCCTCTCACGCCTGCAATGAGGGGCGCCGGACGCCCCGAAGGAGACATGTCATGACCGCCGAACGCGGTGTCCGCATCCTCGCCGGGACCTTCGTCCTCGCCTCGCTCCTGCTGGGCGTCGAGGCCAGCCCGCTCTTCGTGAGCGCCCGGTGGCTCTGGCTCACCGTCTTCGTGGGCGCGAACCTGTTCCAGAGCGGCTTCACCGGCTTCTGCCCGGCCGAGATCATCATGCGCAAGGCCGGCCTGCGCGGCGCCCCCGTCCCCGCGTCCTCGCAGCGCTGAGCCCCCGCCGCACGCAGGCCGGGCCCGCCCGCCGCCCGGCGGGCCGGGTCCGGCCTGCGCTCCGCGTTGACGCGCCCGGCCGGCAGCGCTAAACGCGCGGACGACCATGCGCCGGACCCACCGCGGACTCACCGTCGTCGCCCTGCTCCTGGGGATGTTCCTCGCCGCGATGGAGATGACGGTCGTCTCGACCGCCATGCCATCGGTGGTCGGGGAGCTGGGCGGGCTGGCGCTCTACGCCTGGGCCTTCGCCGCCTACATGCTCACCGCCACGGTGAGCGTGCCCATCTACGGCAAGCTCGCCGACCTGAAGGGCCGCAAGGTGGTGATGCTGTTCGGGCTCGCGCTGTTCGTGGCGAGCTCGATCGCCTGCGGGATGGCCCGGTCGATGGAGGCGCTGGTGGCCGCGCGGGCGCTGCAGGGCCTGGGCGCCGGCGCCATCCAGCCCGTGACGCTGACCATCGCCGGCGACCTGTTCGAGCCGGAGGAGCGCGCGCGCATCCAGGGCGTGTTCGGCGCGGTCTGGGGCATCGCCGGCCTGGTCGGCCCGCTGCTCGGCGGGGCGATCGTGCACCTCGCCTCCTGGCGCTGGGTCTTCTGGCTGAACGTGCCGTTCGGCCTCGGCTCGGCGCTGGTGCTGGCGCTCGTCTACCACGAGCGGCCCGAGCGCCACGCCCACAAGCTCGACGTGGCCGGGGCGGCGCTGCTCTCGATCGCGGTGGTCTCCGCGCTGCTCGCGGTGCGCTCGCCCGCCGCCGGGCTGCTGGCGCTGCCGCTCGGCGCCGCCGCGCTGGCGGCGTTCCTGGCGGTGGAGCGGCGGGCGCCCGAGCCGCTCCTCCCGCTCGACCTGTTCCGCGACCGGATCATCGCGGTGTCGTCCGCGGCGAACGCGCTGCTCGGCGCGGCGATGCTGGGCATGGTCACGTTCGTCCCGCTCTGGGTCCAGAGCGTGCTCGGCGGGACGCCCACGCAGGCGGGCAGCGCCATCGCGCCCATGGCGGTCGGGTGGCCCATCTGCAGCGCGCTGTCCGGACGGCTCCTCCCGCGCACCGGCTACCGCGCGCTGGTCCGGGCCGGCATGGGCCTCACCGCGCTCGCGGCGGTGGCGCTCGCGCTGCTGCTCCGCCCGGGCGTGCCGCTCCTCCTGCCCCAGGCGCTCGCGTTCGCGTACGGGGCCGGCATGGGCCTGGCCTCCACGCCGCTCGTCATCGCGGTGCAGGCCAGCGTGCCCTGGAACCGGCGCGGGGTCGCGACCGCCACCACCATGTTCTTCCGCACCATCGGCGGCACGCTCTCGGTGGGGGTGCTCGGCGGCGTGCTCGCGCACGCGCTCGCGGGCGGCGGCGCCGACGCGGCGCTGGTGTCGCGGCTGCTCGGGCCGGAGCGGGCGTCGATCGAGGCGAGCGTGCTCGCGCCGCTCGCGGGGGCGCTGCAGGGCGCCATGGGCACCATCTTCGCCTCGGTGGCGGTGATCGCCGGCGCCGCCTTCGCCGTGGCGCTGCGCTTCCCGCGCCTCGCGCTGGCGGCGCGGACCCCGGAGCGCGCCGGCGCGGGGGCCCCTCCGGCGCCGGACCGCCCGTGAGCCGGCCGCCCCGCGACGTCGCGACCCTGTTCGCCACCCGGGCCGTCCGGCTGTTCGCGTACGGCCTGCTCTCGGTCGTGCTGGTGCTGCACCTCGAGGCGGCCGGGCTCGACCAGCCGCGCATCGGCGCGCTCCTCACGCTCACCCTGCTCGGCGACACCGCGCTCTCGCTCTGGATCACCACCCGCGCCGACCGGATCGGCCGCCGCCGCATGCTCGTCGCCGGCGCGCTCCTCATGGTGCTCGCGGGCGCCGCGTTCTCCGCCACCACCGCGTTCCCGCTGCTGCTGCTCGCCGCGACCGTCGGCGTGATGAGCCCGTCCGGCAACGAGGTGGGGCCGTTCCTCGCCATCGAGCAGGCGGCGCTCACCGAGGCGGTGCCCGCGCAGCGCCGCACCGCCACGTTCGCCTGGTACCAGCTGGCCGGCGCGCTGGCGACCGCGCTGGGCGCGCTCGCCGGCGGCGCGCTCGCCGGCGCCCTGCAGCGCCGCGGCCTCGCCCCGCTCGCCTCCTACCGCGCCGTCACCGCGCTGTACGGGGCGCTCGGGCTCGTGCTCGCCGCGACGTTCCTGTGCCTCACCCCGCGCGTCGAGACCGCCCCCCGCCCGGCCGCCTCGCCGCGCGCCGCGTTCCTCGGGCTGCACCGCTCCCGGCGCACCGTGCTGGAGCTGTCCGCGCTGTTCTCGCTCGACGCGTTCGCGGGCGGGCTGGTGGTGCAGAGCTTCGTGGCCTGGTGGTTCCACCGCCGGTTCGGCGCCAGCCCCGCCACCATCGGCGCGATCTTCTTCGGGGCGAACGTGCTCGCCGGGATCTCGGCGCTGTCCGCCTCGGCCATCGCGCGGCGCATCGGGCTCGTGAACACCATGGTGGCGACGCACCTGCCCTCGAACCTGCTCCTGGCGCTGGTGCCGCTCATGCCCACGCTGCCGCTCGCCATCGGCGTGCTGCTGCTGCGCTTCTCCATCTCGCAGATGGACGTCCCGACGCGCCAGTCCTACACGGTCGCGGTGGTGGATCCGGACGAGCGCTCCGCCGCGGCGGGGGTGACCGGCATCGCGCGGACGGTGGGCTCGGCGCTCGCCCCGGTGCTGGCGGGCCCGCTCTACGCCGGCGCCGGCGCTCTGGCGAGCGTCCCCTTCCTGCTCTCGGGCGGCCTCAAGGTCCTCTACGACCTGCTGCTCTGGCGGCGCTTCCGCGCGCTGCGCCCGCCCGAGGAGCGGTGAGCGGCGCGGGGCGGCGCGCCGCGCGGGCCCGGGTCAGAACCCCTGCGCGATCCGCACTCCGGCCGCGAACGCGTCGAGGCGCTGGCGCTCGCCGAACAGGTGCGGGCGCAGCACGGTGAAGCGCCCCTCCACGCCGAGCGAGGTGTGGCGCCCCACCGGCACCATGGCCGCGAGCGCGGCCCAGCCGCCGAGCGACGCGTCCTCCTCCTTCTCGCTCGTGACCGCGGTGGTGGCGCCGCTGGCCACGTCGCGCTCCGCGCTCACGAAGTGCACCGCGACGCCGGCCGCGGCGGAGAGCTCCACCGGGCCGACGGGCAGGAACGCGCGCAGCCCGCCGCCCACCGGCACGTCCCACAGCCGCGGCTCCACGGTGCGCTCCACCCCGGACGCGTCGCGCACCGCCGCCGCGGTCGACGACGGGCGGGCCACGCCCGCGCCCATCTCGGCGCCGAGCCAGCGGAGCAGGCGGATGCCGAGGGTGAGCTCGCCCTCGGGGCCGGGGTCGAGGCCGGCCATGGACGGGCCGGCCGGGATCCACGCGCCGGCGCGCAGCGTCAGCACCTGCGCGTCGGGGCCGTCGTCGTCGGCCCGGGCGGCCGGGGCGGCGAGGACGGCGAGGACGGCGGCGAGGCAGGCGGCGGCGGGCGGTCTCATGCGGGCGAGCGTGGCACGGACCGGGGCCGCCGTCACGCGCGGCGCGCGGCGGCGAAGCCGCGCTCGAGGTCGGCGCGGAGGTCGTCCACGGCCTCGATCCCGGCCGAGACGCGGATGAACCCGTCCGCGATCCCGAGCGCCTCGCGCGTCTCCTTCGGCACCGAGGCGTGGGTCATGATGGCGGGGTGCTCGATGAGGCTCTCCACGCCGCCGAGCGACTCGGCGCACGCGAAGATCCGCACGTGCTCGAGGAACGCCCGCGCCGCCGGCAGCCCGCCGCGGATCACGAACGTGAGCATGCCGCCGAAGCCCTTCATCTGGCGGGCGGCGAGCGCGTGCTGCGGGTGCGAGGCCAGGCCGGGGTAGGTGACCCGCTCCACCTGCGGGTGGCCCTCGAGGAAGCGCGCCAGCGCCAGCGCGTTCTCGGCGTGCCGCTGCATGCGGACGTGCAGCGTCTTCAGGCCGCGCAGCACCAGGAAGCTGTCGAGCGGGCCGGGCACGCCGCCCACCGCGTTCTGCAGGAACGCGAGCCGCTCGTGCAGCGCGTCGTCGGAGGTTACCACCGCCCCGCCGATCACGTCGGAGTGGCCGTTCAGGTACTTGGTGGTGGAGTGGGCGACGACGTCGATGCCGAGCTCGAGCGGCCGCTGGAAGTACGGGGTGGCGAAGGTGTTGTCCACCACCGTGCGTGCCCCGTGCGCCTTCGCGATCCGCGCCACCTCGGCGAGGTCCACGATCTTCAGCATCGGGTTGGTGGGGCTCTCGATCCACACCAGGCGCGTGTTCGGGCGCAGCCCGCGCTCCACGTTGCGCGGGTCGCTCATGTCCACGTGGGAGAACTCCAGCCCGTGGCGGCGGAACACCTTGTCGAAGATGCGGAAGGTGCCGCCGTACACGTCGTCGGAGGCGAGCACGTGGTCGCCCGACTGGAGCAGGTGGAGGATGGCGTCGGTGGCGGCGAGGCCGGAGGCGAACGCGAGCGCGTGCCGGCCGCCCTCCAGCGCCGCCAGGCAGCCCTGGAGCGCGTCGCGCGTGGGGTTGCGGGTGCGCGAGTACTCGAACCCCTTGTGCACGCCGGGCGAGGCCTGCACGTAGGTGGAGGACAGGTAGACCGGCGTCATGATCGCGCCGGTGGTCGGATCCGGCGCCTGGCCGGCGTGGATGGCGAGGGTGTCGAACCCGGGCTTCGTCTCGGCGTCGGCCATGGTCGCTCCGTGGGAGGGGCGGCGCGGCTAGCGGAGCCGCTGCGCCAGGAACTCGATGAGGTCGATCTTGGTGACGATGCCGGTCACCCGGTCGCCTTCCTTCACGACCGCCACGTGGTCGTCGTTGAAGATGTCGCGCAGGCGCGCGAGCGCCGTGTCGGGCTCCACCACGCCCTGCAGCGGCTGCACCAGCGGCTCGACCACCTCGGTGAGGCGGTGCTTCCCCTCGATGAGGAAGTTGAGCAGGTCGTACTCGTGGATCATCCCGATGGCGCGGCCGGTGTCGTCCACCACCGGCATCTGCGAGATGTCGTGCTCCTTCATCTTCTTCACCACCGCCTCGACCTTGTCGGTCTTGCGGGCGGAGATGACCTCGCCGCGGCGGCGGCCGAGCACGTCCTTCACGGTGGCCGCGGACACCGGGCCGCCGGCGCCCACCGGGAAGCCGTTGTCGCGCATCCACTCGTCCGAGTAGAACTTCGAGATGTAGGCGCGCCCGCCGTCGGGCAGCGGCACCACGATCACCTTGCCCTTGCCCAGCTCCTTCGCGAGCTTCACCGCGACGTGCACCGCCGCGCCGGAGGAGCCGCCGGCGAAGACGCCCTCCTCGCGGGCGAGCCGGCGCGCCATCACGAAGGCGTCGGCGTCGTTCACCTGGCGGACGTCGTCGAGGACCGAGAGGTCCATCGCGCCGCACATCATGTCCTCGCCGATGCCCTCCACCTTGTAGACGTGGGGGTGCGAGAGCTTCCCGGTCTTGAACATCGAGTGGTAGACGGAGCCGATCGGATCCACGCCGACGTTGAGGATGGCGGGGTCCTTCTCCTTGAAGAAGCGGCCGCAGCCGCTCATGGTCCCGCCGGTGCCCAGGCCGGCCACGAACGCGTCGAGCTTGCCGCCGGTCTGCTCCCAGATCTCCGGGGCGGTGAGCTGGTAGTGGGCCTCGACGTTGTCGAGGCTGTGGTACTGGTTCACGTAGAAGCTGTTCGGCGTCTCCGCCGCGATGCGCTTCGCCACCGAGTAGTAGCTGTCGGGCGAGTCGGCCGGCACGTTGGTCGGCGTCACGATCACCTTCGCGCCGAACGCCTTCAGCGTGTCCTGCTTCTCCTTCGACATCTTGTCCGGCATGGTGAACACGCAGCGGTACCCCTTCACCGCCGCCGCCATGGCCAGGCCCACCCCGGTGTTGCCGCTCGTGTTCTCGACGATGGTGCCGCCGGGCCGGAGCAGGCCGGAGCGCTCCGCCTTCTCGAGGATGTGCACCGCCATGCGGTCCTTGATGGAGCCGCCGGGGTTCAGGTACTCGAGCTTGACGAGCACGGTGGCGTCGTCCGGACCGGTGAGCTTCTGCAGGCGGACGAGCGGCGTGTGCCCGATCGCGGAGAGGACGGTCTCGTGGTAGGCCATGGGGGCTCCGGATCCGGAAAGATCGACGGGAATCCCGGCGTTATAGGCAGGCGGCGTGACCCGCGTCAACGCGCCGGGCCGGCCCGGCGCGAGCCAGAGGAGATGCCCACGGCATGAGCGAACCCATGGAGACCGAGGCCCGCGTGCGCGCGGCGGTGGCGCGCGCCACCGGCGAGGACGTCTCCCGCGCGCCGGTGCGGCGCCTGGCCGGCCACGCGTCGCTGCGCAGCTACTGGCGGGTCGGCGAGCTCCCGTGCTCGCACGTGGTCATGGTGATGCCGCCGGACGCGAAGCCGGAGGAGGTCACCAAGGGCGGCGCGCCCGCGGTGAACCCGTTCGTCGACGTGCAGCGCTACCTCGCCGGCCTGGGCGTGCGCGTGCCCGCCATCCTCTCCTTCGAGGAGGCCGAGGGGCTGATGGTGCTGGAGGACCTCGGGGACGACATGCTCGAGACGCGCCTGCTCGCCGGCGCGCCCCGCGCGCGCCTGTACGAGGACGCCATCGACCAGCTGGCCCGGCTGCGCGCCGCGGCCGAGGCCCGGCCGGGCGGGTGCGTCGCGTTCACCCGCGCGTTCGACGAGGAGCTGTACCGCTGGGAGCTGGACCACTTCCTGGAGTGGGGGCTCGAGGCCTGGAAGGGCGCGCGGCTCTCGGCGGCGGAGCGCGCGGTGGTCGATCGCGACTTCGACCGGATCGCCGCGGCGCTCGCGGCGGAGCCGCGCGGGTTCACCCACCGCGACTACCAGTCGCGCAACATCATGGTGCTGCCGTCCGGCGCGCAGGCGGTCATCGACTTCCAGGACGCGCTGCTCGGGCCCCGCCAGTACGACCTCGTGGCGCTGCTGCGCGACAGCTACGTGGAGCTCGAGCCCGAGCTGATCGACGCGCTCCTGCGCCGCTGGCTGGACCGGTTCGCCGCCGCGGGCGGCCCGCGCCTCGAGTACGGCCCGTTCCGCGCCACGTTCGACCTCCTCACCGTGCAGCGCAAGCTGAAGGACGCCGGCCGCTTCGTGTTCATCGACCGCGTGAAGGGGAACCCGGGCTTCCTGGTCTCCATCCCGGCCTCGCTGCGCTACGTGCGCGAGGCGTTCGCGCGCCGTCCCGAGCTGGCGGAGCTGCAGCGCGTCCTCGCGGCGCACGTGCCCGAGCTGGCGCCCTGACCCGCCCGCGGCGCCGGCCCACGGGCGGCGCGGCGCGCCATCACTGACAGAGCAAGAACGGGGCCGTCCCGGGGACCCTGGGTTGACCCATACCCGATCGCGGCTGGGCCGGTGAAACCTGCCCCGCGGGGTCCCAAGGCCGCGTGACCTGGGGCGTTCCGGCGCCCCACGTCCACCTGATGCGTGAGGCAAAGTGGCGCACCCGGATCGGGCCTCGGTTTGCACAGGGTGCCCGGCCGTTGGCGCGCCCGCGCCGGGAGGATGTGTGAGAGACCTGTCGATCCGAGTCCGGCTGCTCCTCGCCTTCGGCCTCATGGTGCTGACGACCGCCGCCGTGGCGGGGGCCGGCTACCGGGGCACCGAGCGCATCAGCGCCGCCACCGCCGAGATGCTCGGGGGCGACGCGCTCATGGCGCGGCACGCCGACGACGCGCGCGCCGCGGCGCTGGGCCTGCGCCGGTTCGAGAAGGACGTCCTCATCAACATCGAGGACGCCGCCGAGGTGGCCGACTACCAGCGGCAGTGGGACGGCGAGCTCGCGCAGCTCCGCGCCGCGCTCGCCGAGCTCGATCGGCTCGCCGGCGAGGACGACCGGGCGCGGCTCGCGGCGATCCACCGCGACCTCGACGCCTACACCACCGGCATGTCGCGCCTGCTCGGCGAGATCCGCGCCGGCAAGCACGGCTCGACCGACTCCGGCAACGCCGCGGCAGCCGCCTTCAAGGCGCCGGCGCGCGCGGTGGTGGAGGCCTCCGACGTGCTCGCAGAGGAGCACCACCGGCAGATGCAGTCGCGCGCGGACGTGGTGGGGGCGGTCGCGTCCTCGGTCCGGACCACGCTCGCCTTCACGCTCGTGATCGCGGTGCTGTTCGGCGGCGTGCTCAGCGTGGTGATCACGCGCTCGGTGGTGACGCCGGTGGGCGGCGTGGTCGCCGCGCTCGAGCGGATGGCGCAGGGCGACCTGCGCGAGCTCCCCACGGTGGATCGCGCCGACGAGGCCGGCCGGCTCCAGGCGGCCATGCGCGCCACCGCCGAGCGCATCACGACCGTGATCGCCGAGGTGCGCGGCGGCGCCGAGGCGCTCACCGGCGCGTCCGCGCAGGTGTCGGCCACGGCGCAGTCGCTCTCGCAGGGCACCGGCGAGCAGGCCGCCAGCGTGGAGGAGACCACCTCGTCGCTGGAGGAGATGAGCGCGTCGATCACGCAGAACGCCGAGGCCGCCCGGCAGTCGGAGGCGATGGCCAAGTCGGGCGTGAAGAGCGCCGACGCGGGCGGCGCCGCGGTGCGGGAGACGGTCGAGGCGATGCGCGCGATCGCCGAGCGGATCGGGATCGTCGAGGAGATCGCCTACCAGACGAACCTCCTCGCCCTGAACGCGGCCATCGAGGCGGCGAGGGCCGGCGAGCACGGCAAGGGCTTCGCGGTGGTCGCGACCGAGGTCCGCAAGCTGGCCGAGCGCGCCCAGAAGGCGGCGCAGGAGATCGGCGGGCTGGCGTCCTCCTCGGTGGCGGTGGCGGTGCGCTCCGGCGAGATGATCGCCGAGCTGCTCCCCGCCATCCGCAAGACGTCCGACCTGGTGCAGGAGGTGGCGGCCGCGTCGCAGGAGCAGTCGGCCGGGGTGTCGCAGGTGTCGAAGGCCATGTCCACGGTGGACCAGGTGACGCAGCGGAACGCCTCCGCCGCGGAGGAGCTGTCCTCCACCGCCGAGGAGATGGCCTCGCAGGCGGAGGCGCTGCAGCAGCTGATGGGCTTCTTCCAGCTCGCGGCCGACCACCGCGCCCACGGCCACGCCGTCCCGCGGCCGCAGCCAGCCGCCGTGCCGCACCTGCCCGCGCCGGCGCCGCTGCCGCGCCCCGTCGCGCGCCCGGCCCAGGCCGGGCCCGAGGCCCCCGCGCTCGCGGCGCGCAACGGGAAGGTCGCCGACGGCGAGTTCCGCAGGTTCTAGGCGGCCGGGGGCCGCGGGGCCCCGAGGTCGAAAAGAAACGGGCGGGCCCGGAGGGGCCCGCCCGCGCTGCTTCGGGGCGGCGTCGAGGAGGCGCCGCCGCCCGGGACGCTACTCGGCGCCGACGCCGAGGTAGGTGCGGAGCTTCTCGTCCTCGAACTTGTCCTGCGCGCCCTGGTCGGCGGTCACGAGGGACACCACGATGCCCGCGATGAACGCGGCCGACATCGAGAAGATGGCCGGGTTCTTCCAGGGCAGGATGCCGTAGGGCTTGCCGGCGGCGTCCAGGTGGTGGAACACCTCGCCCCAGACCGTGGGCGAGAGCAGGATCATGATGCAGGACGAGAACGCGCCCACCAGGATGGACCAGACCGCGCCCTGGGTGGTGAAGCGCTTCCAGACGATCGACATCAGCAGCGCCGGGAAGTTCGCGCTGGCGGCGATGGCGAACGCCAGGCCGACCATGAACGCCACGTTCTGGCCCTTGAAGAGGATGCCCAGGCCCACCGCGAAGATGCCGAACACCACCGTGGCGGTCTTGGCGGCCTTGACCTGCTCCTCCTCGGTCGCGTGCCCGCCCTTGATGACGTTCACGTAGATGTCGTGCGAGTAGGCCGACGCGCCGGCCAGCGTGAGGCCGGCCACCACCGCGAGGATCGTCGCGAACGCGACCGCGGCGATGAAGCCGAGGAAGCCGGAGCCGAGCAGCTGCTCCGCCAGGATCGGCGAGGCCATGTTGCCGCCCTTGTCGATCGAGGTGATGAACGCGCGCCCGCCGGGCGTGAGCACCGCCGCGCCGAAGCCGACGATCGGGATGATCAGGTAGAAGTAGCCGATGAGGCCGGTGGCGTAGAGCACCGACTTGCGCGCCGCCTTGGCGTCCGGGACCGTGTAGAAGCGCATCAGGATGTGCGGCAGGCCCAGCAGGCCGAACATGAGCGCGAGGCCCAGGGAGACCGCCTCCACCGGGTTCGCGACGAAGCCGCCCGGCTCGAGCGACTGCTGGCCGTACTGCGCCACCACCGCCTGGTACAGGTTGCCCGGGTTGAAGCCGAACTTCGCGAGCACGAGCCCGGTGAGGATGGTCACGCCGAACAGCAGCAGGCCGGCCTTGATGATCTGCACCCAGGTCGTGGCGAGCATGCCGCCGAACAGCACGTACGCGAGCATGACCACGCCGACGATGATCTCGGCGATCTCGTACTTCAGGCCGAACATGAGCTGGATGAGGGCGCCGGAGCCGACCATCTGGGCGATGGTGTAGAAGAGCACCGTCAGGATGCCGCCGATGGCCGCCGCGATGCGGACCGGCTTCTGGCGCAGGCGGAACGCGACCACGTCCGCGAAGGTGAACTTGCCCAGGTTGCGGAGCGGCTCGGCCACGAGGAACATGAGCGCCGGCCAGCCGACGAGCCAGCCGGTGGCGTAGATCATGCCGTCGTAGCCCTTCAGGGCGACCATGCCGGAGATGCCGAGGAACGACGCGGCGGACATGTAGTCGCCGGCGAGCGCGAAGCCGTTCTGGAGCGCCGACACGCTGCGGCCGGCGGCGTAGAACTCGGAGGAGGTCTTGGTCTTCTTGGCCGCGAAGTAGGTGATGACGAGCGTCACCGCCACGATCAGGAAGAAGAAGCCGATGGACGCGACGGTCGGCTTCCCGAGGGTGGTGGTCGCCTGGGGCGCCGCCTGCTGCGCCTGCTGGAGGATGAGCTGCTGGATCACGCCGAGGTGGGTCATGGTCACGGGTCTCCTGGTGCGATCCGGGTCAGCGCTTCAGCTGCGACTTCAGCCGCTCGACCTCGGGGTCGTACGACTTGTTGGCCCAGCCCACGTAGTAGGCGGTGAGCAGCCAGGCGAAGATGATCACCGCGACGCCGAGCGGGATCGCGAGCGTGGTGACCTCGCCGACCTTGGTCGTGACGAGCGCCTTGTTCGTCGCGAGCAGCAGGATGAAGCCGTAGTAGCCGACGAAGAGCAGGGCGAGCAGCACCATGCTGACGCTCCACCGCTTCTTCACGAGGGCCTTGAAGTCGGGGGAATCGAGGACCTGGAGCGCGCTCTTGTGGCCCTTTGGTTCCGTGCTGGGACCGCTCCGTGCCGGTTCTGCCATTTGACTCTCCTTGGATGCCTGCGCGAACGCGCCGGGCGTCTCTCGAAAGTGCAGTGCGACAAGTCAGCCGGGCTTCTCCCCGAGGACCTCGATTGCGTGGGGAGCTCGCACATCGTGGGTTCGGGTGTTTCGAGCGGCAAGCCTACAGCACGAAATGCGCGAACGATAGAGGCGCCCGCGCACAAAATTGCGCGAATTGCTGACCTCGGTCAATCGACGTCGCCGGTTCGGGTCGATGATTCGCGCGCGACGCACCGCTTGCGCGAACGCTTTGCGTTTCCCCCGGGTCAATACGCACGGAGCGTGAGATTGCGGCGGCGGATCGGGGGAGGCAGGCGGCCGCACGCCCGGTCGCTGGCGCAACGCTGGCGCCGCGCGGCCGCACGGCCTGCGCTTGCTATGCTGGCCCGCGGGGCCGGACCGGCGGTCCGCCGCGGCCACGCGGCTCGGGGGTGGGCATGAGGCTGGCGCTGTTCGCCGACGTGCACGCGAACCTGGAGGCGCTCACCGCCTGCCTCGCGCACGCGGAGGCGGCGGGCGTGGACGGCCACGCGTTCCTCGGCGACCTGGTGGGCTACGGCGCGGATCCGGTGGCGGTGCTCGAGCTGGTGCAGGCGCACGCGGAGCGCGGCGCGCTGGTGGTGCTCGGCAACCACGACGCCGCGGTGCTCGAGGCGCGCGAGGCGGCCACCATGAACCCCACCGCCGAGGAGGCGGTGCGGTGGACCCGCGAGCGGCTCGGGCCGGCCGCGCGCGCGTTCCTGGCCGGCCTGCCGCTGGTGATCCGGCGCGATCCGCTGGTGCTGGTGCACGCCAGCGCCGACGCGCCGGGGGAGTGGGCCTACGTGACCGACCCGCTGCACGCGCAGCGGAGCCTGGCCGCGGCGGGCGCGCCCTACGTGTTCTGCGGGCACGTCCACGAGCCGGTGCTCTACTACACCGGCGCCGCCGACCGGCCGGTGGCGTTCCGGCCCGTCCCCGGGGTGGCCATCCCGGCCCCGCCCCGCCGCCGCTGGCTCGCGGTGGTGGGCTCGGCGGGCCAGCCCCGCGACGGGAACACCGCGGCGTGCTACGCCATCGTGGACGTGGCGCGCGCGTCCATCACCTTCCACCGCGTCCCCTACGACTGGCCGGCCGCCGCCGCCAAGGTGCGCGCGGCCGGGCTGCCCGAGCGGCTCGCGCAGCGCCTCGCGCACGGGGAGTGAGCCCAGTGAGCGACCTGCCCGGGCCCGGCGACGTGGTGGACGGCTTCCGCATCGGCGAGCGCTTCCACGCGGGCGGCATGGGCGTCATCTACCGGGTCACCGGCCCCGACCCCGGCTTCCCCATGATCATGAAGATCCCCCGGCTCGGCCCGGGGGAGCCGGCCAGCAGCGTGATCTCCTTCGAGGTGGAGCAGACGGTGCTCGCCGCGCTGAAGGGGCCGCACGTGCCGCGCTTCGTGGCCGCCGGCGACCTGGAGCGGCAGCCGTACCTGGTGATGGAGGAGGTCCGCGGCCGCTCGCTCAAGGAGTGGGTCGCCGACGGGCCGGTCCCGCTCGACGAGGTGGTGCGCATCGGGATCGCGCTCGCCACCGCGCTCCACGACCTGCACCAGCAGGAGGCGATCCACCTCGACCTGAAGCCGGCGAACGTGGTGTTCCGGCCCACCGGCGAGGCGGTGCTGGTGGACTTCGGGCTCGCGCACCACGCCCACTACCCGGACCTGCTCGCCGAGGAGTTCCGGCGCCCCATCGGCTCGGCGCCGTACATCGCGCCGGAGCAGGTGGTCGGCGCGCGCAGCGACCCGCGCAGCGACCTGTTCGCGCTCGGGGCGGTGCTGTACGAGCTCGCCACCGGGCGGCTGCCGTTCGGCGCGCCCACCACGCCGGGCGGCCTGCGCCGGCGGCTGTACCGCGACCCGACCCCGCCGCGGGCCCTGGTGCCGGCGCTGCCGGAGTGGTTCCAGGAGCTCGTGCTGCGGTGCCTCGAGCCGGACGCGAGCCGCCGCCACGCCTCGGCGGCGCAGGTCGCGTTCGACCTGGCGCACCCGGACCAGGTGGCGATCACCGAGCGCGGGCGGCGCCGCCGCGCCGCCGGGCCGCTCACGGTGCTGCGGCGCTGGATCAAGGCCGCCGGCTACGAGCCGGCGCCGCTGGCGCTCCCGTCCACCGAGCTGTCCGGGGCGGCCATCGTGCTGGCCTGCATCGCCACGCAGCACACCAACGAGGCGCAGTTCGAGGCCATCCGCCAGACGGTGCGGCGGCTCCTGTCGCTGCAGGACGCGCGGCGGCTGGCGGTGGCCACGGTGATCCGGCCCACCCCGGAGCTGGGCGGCTCGAGCGCCCACGAGACCGCCGCGCACCAGCGCATCAAGCACCTGGCGCTGCTGCGCCACTGGGCCGAGCCGCTGGCCCTCGAGGCCGGGCAGGTCTCGCTCCACGTGATCGAGTCCGGCGATCCGGCGCAGGCGCTGGTGGACTACGCGCGCGCCAACGGGGTCGAGCACCTCGTCATCGGCGCGCCTCCGCCCGACGTGCCGCTGCGCGGGATCCTCGGCACCGTCGCGACCAAGGTCGCGCTCGAGGCGCCCTGCACCGTGACGCTGGTGCGCCCGCCGGGCCGCCGCTGAGCGCGGGCCGCGCAGCGGCGCCTCCGGAAAGGGAAAGGGCCGGACGCGCGGGATGGCACGTCCGGCCCCGGCACATGTGCGGCGACTACCTGCTGGTGACCTTCGCCACTCCCCAGATGACGAGGCCCAGCACGGCCAGGCCACCGGCCATCATCCCGAACTGCGCGCCGCTCATGTGCATCTCGCCCATGGACGCGGTGCCGGAGTCGCCGCTGGCGCGGGCTGCGCTGGCGGCCGGGGCGGCCGCCAGCGCGACGAGGCTACGGGTCACGGTCCGCGCCGGCGCTACGAGTCGTGGTGGATGTCGCGATCCTTGGTCTCGGGCATGAAGAGGGTGCCGAGGACCGCGGTGATGAGCGCGATGACGATGGGGTACCAGAGGCCGTAGTAGATGTCGCCGCTGGCGGCGACCATCGCGAACGAGATGGTCGGCAGGAAGCCGCCGAACCAGCCGTTGCCGATGTGGTACGGCAGCGACATCGAGGTGTAGCGGATGCGAGCCGGGAAGAGCTCGACCAGCCACGCCGCGATCGGCGCGTACACCATGGTCACGTAGATGACCAGGATCGTCAGGAGCAGCACGACCATCGGGTAGTTCACCCGGCTCATGTCGGCCTTGGCGGGGTACCCGGCCGTCGTGATGGCGCCGCCGAGCGCCTTCTCGAACGCGGCGTTCTGCGTCTTGAAGTCGGCCGGCGAGAGCGTGTTGCCGGCGAAGCTCGCGACGGTCACCTCGCCGATCTTGACGGTGGCGACGGTGCCCGCGGGCGCCTCCTCGTTGCGGTACGGCACGCCCTTCTTCGCGAGCGACGCCTTGGCGACGTCACAGGACTTCGTGAACTTCGCCTTGCCGATCGGGTCGAACTGGAAGCTGCAGTCCTTGGGATCGGCGACCACCGTGACCGGGTTCGACTCCTGCGCGTGCTCCAGCGCCGGGTTGGCGTACTTGGTGATGCCCTTGAAGATCGGGAAGTAGGTCAGCGCGGCGAGCACGCAGCCCGCCATGATGATCCGCTTGCGGCCGATCTTGTCGGAGAGCGTGCCGAACACGATGAAGAACGGCGTGCCGATGAGCAGCGAGGCCGCGATCATGTAGTTCGACGCGGTCGGGTCCACCTTCAGCGTCTGCTGGAGGAAGAACAGCGCGTAGAACTGGCCCGTGTACCAGACCACCGCCTGGCCGGCGACGCCGCCGAACAGCACCATCAGCACGATCTTCAGGTTGTTCCAGCGGAGGAAGGACTCGGTGAGCGGCGCCTTGGAGGACTTGCCCTCCTCCTTCATCCGCTTGAACACCGGGGACTCGTTCAGCTGGAGGCGGATGTAGACGGAGATGCCGAGCAGGATGATCGAGAGGAGGAACGGGACGCGCCAGCCCCACTTCTCGAACGCCTCGTTCCCCAGGCCGATGCGGGTGCCGAGGATGATGAGGAGCGAGAGGAACAGGCCGAGGGTGGCGGTGGTCTGGATCCAGCTCGTGAAGTTGCCGCGGCGGCCCGGGGGCGCGTGCTCGGCCACGTAGGTGGCCGCGCCGCCGTACTCACCGCCGAGCGCGAGGCCCTGCAGCATGCGCATCGAGATGAGGATGATGGGCGCCAGCACGCCGATCGTGGCGTAGCTGGGGAGCATGCCGACGATGGCCGTCGAGCCGCCCATGATGAGGATGGTGAGGAGGAAGGTGTGCTTCCGGCCGATCATGTCGCCGAGCCGGCCGAACACCACCGCGCCGAAGGGCCGCACGGCGAAGCCGGCGGCGAAGGCGAGGAGCGCGAAGATGAAGCCGGTGCGCTCGTCCACGCCTGCGAAGAACTGCTTGCTGATGATCGCCGCGAGCGAGCCGTACAGGTAGAAGTCGTACCACTCGAAGACGGTGCCGAGGGACGACGCGAAGATGACCATCTTCTCTTCGCGGGTGATGCCGGCGCGTGCGCCGGAATCGGGGGGGACGGGTCGGACAGGGGATGCCGACGACACGGACATTTTCTTCCTCCACGGTGAGGTTGGGACGCCAGCCGCGTGGCCTGAGGTACGAGGTAGCACACCGGATTCGGCGTTTACAACGGCCAACGCGCAAATACCGCGCATGGCGCAGTCCCTGCGCGCACGAACTGCGATGAAACCCCCATGTTGGTTGCGTGAATTATCGCGCAGGTACGCCGAGTTGGGTCGTTGACGCAGCGCGTATGCGCAAGAGGTGCACGGGCCGGACGAATGTTGCGCCCGGCCGGGGCGAGGCGGCCGGATCCGGCGTCCCGGCAGAGGCCAGAACGCCGCAGGCGGGGTAGTCTCGGGCCCGGACGTCCGGACGCCGCGCGGGAGGGCTCGCATGGAACGGGATCGCCGGGACGCGTACTGGAGGGCCAACCTGCGCACCGTCGCCGCGATCCTGGCGATCTGGTTCGCGGTGTCGTGCGGCGCCGCCATCCTGTTCGCCGACGCGCTCGACGCGTTCCACCTCGGCGGCTTCCCGCTCGGCTTCTGGTTCGGGCAGCAGGGCGCGGAGCTCGTGTTCGTGCTGCTGGTGGCGGCCTACGTCGCGATCGCGAACCGGCTCGACCGCGCCCACGGCGTGTTCGAGGACTGAGGCGTGGGCCCCGTCGCCTGGACCTGGGTGCTGGTCGCCGCGTCCTTCGCGCTCTACGCGCTCGCCGGCCTGTGGGGCCGCGCGCGGACCACCAGCGCGTACTACGTCGCGGAGAAGCAGGTCAGCCCGCTGCTGAACGGGATGGCCACCGGCGCGGACTGGATGTCCGCGGCGTCGTTCATCTCGATGGCCGGCGTGGTGGCGCTGCTCGGGCGCGACGGCTCGATCTTCCTGATGGGCTGGACCGGCGGCTACGTGCTGCTGGCGGTGCTGCTCGCCCCGTACCTGCGCAAGTACGGCAAGTACACGGTCCCGCAGTTCGTGGGCGAGCGCTACTACTCGCGCTCGGCGCGGGGCGTGGCCGTGGTGTGCGCGGTGTTCGTCTCGTTCACCTACGTGGCCGGGCAGATGCGCGGGGTGGGGGTGGTGTTCGCGCGCTTCCTGGACGTGCCGGTGGAGCGCGGCGTGCTGCTCGGCATGGCCATCGTGCTGTTCTACGCGGTGATGGGCGGGATGAAGGGCGTCACCTACGCGCAGGTGGCCCAGTACGTCGTCCTCATCGCCGCGTACCTGGTGCCGGCCATCTACGTGTCGATCATGCTCACCGGGAACCCGGTGCCGCAGCTCGGCCTCGGCGGGCGGGTCAGCGCGGAGGGCGCCCGGGTGCTCGGGGTCGAGCCGGGGGTGCACCTGCTCCAGGCGCTCGACCGGATCGGCGCGGACCTCGGCTTCGGCCGCTACACCGCCGGCACGCGGCCCCGCATCGACGTGCTGTTCAGCACGCTGGCGCTCATGATCGGCACGGCCGGCCTGCCGCACATCATCATCCGGTTCTTCACCGTGCCGAAGGTGCGCGACGCGCGCGCCTCCGCCGCCTGGGCGCTCCTGTTCATCGCGCTGCTCTACACCACCGCGCCCGCGGTGGCCGCCTTCGCCCGGGCCGGGGTGGTCCAGTCGCTGAACGGGAAGCGCCACGCCGACGCGCCGGCCTGGCTGGCGGACTGGGAGCGCACCGGCCTGGTGCGGTTCACCGACCGCGACGGCGACGGGGTGATGCGCGTCTCCGGCGACCCCGCCCGCAACGAGGTGCGGATCGACCCCGACGTGCTGGTGCTGGCGAACCCGGAGATCGCCGGGCTGCCGCCCTGGGTGGTGGGGCTGGTGGCGGCGGGCGCGCTGGCGGCGGCGCTCTCCACCGCGGCGGGGCTGCTCCTCGTCATCTCGGCGGCGGTGGCGCACGACCTCGTGAAGGGCATGTGGATCCCGCGCGTCTCGGAGCGCGGCGAGCTGGCCTGGGCGCGCGGCGCGGCCACCGTGGCGGTGCTGGTGGCGGGCTGGCTGGGCGTCCACCCGCCCGGCTTCGTGTCCGAGGTGGTGGCGCTCGCGTTCGGGCTGGCCGCCTCGTCGTTCTTCCCGGTGCTGGTGGCCGGCATCTTCTGGCGGCGCGCCACGCGCGAGGGCGCCATCGCCGGGATGCTGAGCGGGCTCGCGGTGACCACCGCGTACGTCCACTGGTTCAAGTTCTGGCACCCGGAGCTGGACGGCCCGGCGCACTGGTGGCTGGGGATCTCGCCGCAGGGGTTCGGGACGGTGGGGATGCTGGTGAACCTGGCGGTCCTGGTGGCCGTCTCCCTGCGCACGCCGGCCCCGCCGCAGGCGGTGCAGGACATGGTCACGAACCTCCGCTACCCGCGGGAGCCGGTGCGCCCGGCGCCGGCGCCCACCGCGCTCCGCGTGGGCGACCGCCGCTGACGGCCGCGGGCGGCGCCGTGACGCGGCCCGCGCGCCCCGCTATCCTCGCCGCATGGCCGCGCTCGACCCGGTCTCGTACCTGCGGGCGACGCCCCCGTTCCACGCGCTGCCGCAGCCGCTGTTCGACGCGGCGGCCGCGTCGCTGGAGGTGGGCTACTACCCGGCCGGCTCGCGGCTGGCGCGGGTGGGCGGCGAGCCGCTCGCGTACCTGTACGTCATCCGCAAGGGCGCGGTGCGGCTCGAGCGCGACGGCCAGCTCCTGCAGGTGCTCGAGGAGGGCGAGACCTTCGGCTACACCTCGCTCATCACGCGCAAGGCCACCATCGACGTGGTGGTCGAGGACGACCTGCTCGCGTACCGCCTGCCCGACGCCGAGTTCCAGCGCCTGCTCGGCGACGCGCAGTTCGCCTCGCACTTCGCGGTGGGCCTGGCCGAGCGGCTCAAGTCGAGCCTCGAGCACTCCGCCATCACCACCTTCCAGGCCGATCTCTCGCGCCAGGTGGGCGACCTGGTGCGCCGCGCGCCGGTCTGGATCGCGGCGGACGCCACCGTGGGCGACGCGGCGCGGCTGATGCGCGCGGAGGGCGTCTCCTCGGTGCTGCTCCGCGCCGACCCGCCCGCCATCGCCACCGACCACGACTTCCGCAACCGCGTGCTCGCCGAGGGGCTCGGGCCGGACACCCCGCTCGCGCGCATCGCCACCTCGCCGCTCCGGACCACCCCGGCCACCGCGCCCATCCACGAGGCCTGGGGCCTCGCGCTGGACGCCCGGGTGCACCACCTGCCGGTCACCCGCGGCGGCGACATCGTGGGCGTGCTCACCTCGGGCGAGCTGCTCCGCGCCTCGGCGCAGGGCCCCATGGCCGTGCTGCGCGGCGTGGAGCGCGTCTCGACGCGCGAGAGCCTGGCCGGCTACGGGCGGCGGGTGGCGGAGATGGCCGGGGCGCTGCTCGCCGGCGGGCTCGACGCCGCCGCGATCGCCGGGTTCGTGGCGCGCCTGAACGACGCGCTGGTGCACCGGATCCTGCGCTTCGCCGAGGCCGACCTGGGCGAGCCGCCCGCGCCCTACGCCTGGCTCGCGCTCGGCTCCGAGGGGCGCCGCGAGCAGACGCTGCTCACCGACCAGGACAACGCGCTCGTGTACGCGGACGAGGGCGAGGCGCGGCGCGCCTGGTACGAGGTGCTGGCCGAGCGCGTCAACGCGGACCTCGAGCTGGCCGGGTTCCCCGCCTGCCCCGGCGGCTACATGGCCCGCCGCTGGGTGGGGCCGGTGGCCGAGTGGCGCGGCCGGTTCGAGGCGTGGCTCGACGCGCCGGGGCCGCAGGCGCTGCTCGAGGCGGCCATCTTCTTCGACTACCGCCGGGTGGCCGGCCGGCTCGACCTCGCGCCGCTCGACGCGGTGCTGGCGACCGCGGTGGACCGCCCGGTGTTCCTGCGCTTCCTGGCCCGCGCCGCGCTCGGCTTCCGCCCGCCCGCGTCGCTGCTGCTGCGCCTGCGGGGCGGCTCCACCACCGTGGACCTGAAGCTGCAGGGCATCGCGGCGGTGGTGGCGGTGGCGCGCTGCTACGGCCTGGAGCTGCGGACCGAGGCGCGCGGGACGCTGGAGCGGCTGGAGGCCGCCCGCGACGCCGGCATCCTGGACGGCGACGCGGTCGCGGCGGCGGCGGAGGGGTTCCGGTTCCTGAACGGCCTGCGCCTGCGCCTCCAGCTCCGGGCCGTGGCCGAGGGCCGCCCGCCGTCCAACGAGGCGGCGCTGGCGGCGCTGAGCGCCATGGAGCGCTCGCGGCTCAAGGACGCGCTCCGGGCGGTGAAGACGCTCCAGGACCGCGCGGCCTTCCACTTCAAGACGGATTTCTGATCCGGCGGGGACTGCGTCCCCGCCCCGCCGCCCTGAGCCTGCCGAAGGCGTCGGGCCCCACCCGCGGCGGGCTGCTACCATCGCGCCGTGCTCTTCTCCTCGCCGCCCTGGGAGTCCGCCGTCTACTGGTCGCTCGACCTCGAGACCGGCGGCCTCGACGCGCGGCGCGACGCCATCCTCGCGGTCGGGATGCTCCCGGTGCGCGACGGGCACCTGCGGCTCGGCGAGGCGTACCGCACCCTGGTCCGCCCGGAGCAGGGGAAGGCGGTGAGCCCGCGGTCGGTGCAGGCGCACCAGCTCGTGGCCGGCGACACGCGCGGCGCGCCGGCGCTCGGCGAGGTCCTGCCGGAGCTCGAGCGCCGCCTCCGCGGCGCGGTGCTGCTCGTCCACCACGCGCCCATCGAGCTCGGCTTCCTGAAGCGCGCGTTCCGCGCGGCCGGGCTGCGCTGGCCGGGGCCGCCGGTGGTGGACACGGTGAAGCTGCTGCTCCGCCTCGACCAGCGCGAGCGGCGGCGCTTCCCGGAGCTGCCCGCAGACCCGCCGGTGCTGAACCTCTCGGCGGCGCGGCGCCGGCTCGGGCTCCCCGACTACCAGGCGCACGACGCGCTCACCGACGCGGTGGCCACCGCCGAGCTGTTCCTGGTGCTGCGCGAGGCGCTCGGCGCCCGGAGGCTGCGCGAGCTCACCTGACCGCCCGGTCACGGCGCCGCCGGGCCCGCCCCGCGGGCGCGCGCCGCCGCCAGCGCGCCGGCCGCGGCGAGGCCCACGCCCACCAGCGCCAGCTCCAGCAGCGCCGCCCCGGCGAACAGGGGGGCCACCGAGCCGAGCCGGTCGTAGGCGGCGCCGGAGAGCGCGAACCCGAGCCCGTTGCCGGCCCCGAACACCACCGCGCTGAACAGCGCCTGGCCGGTGGCGCGCAGCCTCGCCGGCACCACCTCCGCCATGCCCTTCATGGCCGCCGCCCAGAACAGCCCGAAGGTGAGGCCGTGCAGGAGCTGGAGGAGCACGATCGCGGCGGCGCCCTCGGCGCGCCAGAGCAGGGCCCAGCGCACGGCCGAGCCCAGGAACGAGGCCGCGAGCAGCCCGCGCAGCGAGAGGCGCCGCTCGAGCCGCGGGAACAGGAGGAGCACCCCGATCTCGGCGGCCACGCCCGCGGCGGTGCCGAGCCCGGTCACGTCGGCGGGCAGGCCGCGGTCGCGCACGTAGACGCCGAACAGCAGGTGGTAGGGCGCGCAGGCGGCCCAGTGCACCGCGCACGCGCCGAGCAGGAGCGGCAGCGCCGGCCGGCGGAGCAGGGCGAGCATGTCGCGCGGCCCCGGGCGATCGGCCTGCGGCGGCCCGGCGTGCGCGGGCAGGCGCCGCGCCGCCAGCGCGTAGCCCGCCACCAGCGCGGTCATGAGCGAGGGGACGAGCAGGTCGGCGGGGCGGTTGCCGCGCAGCGTGAGCGCGCGGCCGGCGGCGAGCGCCAGCACCACGAAGCCGATCGACCCGAACAGCCGCACCGACGCGTAGGACCGCTCCGGCCGCGCGCGGGTGTGCTCCAGGGTCACCGAGTCGAGCAGCGGCACGTAGGCGCGGTCCCCGAGCGCCGCGGCGAGCAGCACCGCGCCCACCGCCGCCGGCGTGCGCGCGAACGGCAGCGCCAGGACGCAGAGCGCGCTCCAGGCGGTGGCGAGGCGCAGCCCGCGCGCCGGGGTGGCGTGGCGGTCGGCGAACGTGGCCCAGGACATGGCCACCACCGGCGCGAGCAGCGACGGGATCATCTGCACCGCGCCGATCTGCTCGCCGCTGAACCCCAGGCCGCGCAGGTACGCGGCCAGGTACGGCTGCGCCACCCCCACGTTCCCGTAGTACAGGAAGTACATGAGCCGGAGTCGCGCCGCGGAGGCCATCGGTTAGACTCGCGTCTACCATGGGCGACCTCGCCGGGATGGTCCTCTGTGCCGGGCTCGGGACGCGGCTCCGGCCGCTCACCGCGCGCGTGCCGAAGCCGGCGGTGCCGGTGTGCGGGGTGCCGCTCGTCCGCTACGCGCTGGCGCTGCTGGCCGGGGCCGGCGTGCGCCGCGCGGTGGTGAACGTGCACCACCTGCCCGACGTCATGGCCGCGGAGGCCGAGGCGGCCGCGCGCGCGCTGGGGCTCTCGCTCACCGTGTCGCGCGAACCGGTCATCGCCGGGACCGGCGGCGCGCTCCGCGAGGCGCGGGCGGCGCTCCGGGGCGCGGACGAGCTCCTGCTCGTGAACGGGGACGTGCTGTTCGACGTGGACCTCGGCGCCGCGCTGGCCGCGCACCGCGGCTCCGGCGCGCTCGCCACCATGGTGCTGCTCCCCATGCCCGCCGGCGCGCGCTACGCGGCGGTGGAGGTGGACGCGGGCGGCGCGGTGCGGCGCATCGCCGGGCGGTACGGGCCGGGCGGGGAGGGGCTCGTGCCCTGGCACTTCTCCGGCGTGCACGTGCTCTCGGCGGCGCTGCTCGACGCGGTGCCGGCCGAGCCGTTCGAGGCGGACGTGAACCGCCACGTGTACCCGCCGCTCATGGCCTCCGGCGCCATCCGCGGCCACGTCGCCGCCGGCTACTGGAACGACCTCGGCACGCCGGAGCGCTACCTCGAGGCGAACCGCGACCTGCTCGCCGGCCGGGTGCCGCTGGCGCGCTTCCCGGGGGCGGAGCCGTTCGCCGGCGCGCCCCGGAGCGCTGCCGGGGATCCGCCATGCGCGGCCGGCGCGCGGG
>NZ_BAZG01000036.1 GCF_000964525.1 Anaeromyxobacter sp. PSR-1 | reverse complement strand
CGCCGCGAGGTGACCGAGGCCGCGGCCCGGCTCGCCCCGGCGGTGGCGGCGAGGCTGGGCGCCGCGCTCGACCTGGCGAGGCTGCTCGAGCCGCCCGAGCGGCTCGACCGCCACGGGATGGACCCGCGGCTGGCGGAGCGCGCCGAGCCGCTCGTCGAGCTGCTGTACGCCACCTGGTGGCGCACCGCGGTGCGCGACGCGGAGCACGTGCCGGCGAGCGGCCCGGTGATGGTGGTCGCGAACCACGCCGGGGTGGTCCCCTGGGACGCGCTGGTGCTGCGCCACGCGCTGCGCCGCGATCACCCGGCGCGCCGGGACCTCCGCCCGCTCCTCGACGACCGCGAGTGCGACCTGCCGGTGCTGGGCGGCCTGGCGGTGCGGCTGGGCGCCGTGCGCGCCACGCCCGAGGCGGCGGGGCGCATCCTGCAGGACGGCGGCGCGCTGGGCGTGTTCCCGGAGGGGAGCGCCGGCGCCCGGAAGCCGTGGAGCGAGCGCTACCGGCTGCAGCGGTTCGGCCGCGGCGGCTTCGTGAAGGTGGCGCTGCGCGCCGGCGCGACCCTCGTCCCCTGCGCCATCGTGGGCAGCGAGGAGGCGGCGCCGGGCATCTCGCGCACGGGCTGGCTGGCGGACCGGCTCGGGCTGCCGCTGCTCACCGCGAGCCCGCTCCTCCGGCTGGCGCCGGCGGCGATGCTGCCTTTGCCCTCGCGCTGGTCGCTCCGCTTCGGCCCGCCCATCGCGCTCGCCGGCTGCTCGCCGGCGGACGCGGAGGACGCGGCGCGGGTGGGCGAGCTGGCGGAGACGGTGCGCGCCATGCTCCAGGCGATGCTGGACGAGGACGTGGCCGCGCGCGGCTCGGTGTTCCTCTAGCGCGCGGGCGAGGTCACAGCGCCTCGGCGCGCACCGCGGGCGGCGGCGCGGCCGTGCGGAGGTGCGCGAGGCGGACCTGCGGCGGCGGGACCTTCAGGTCGCGGACCACGCGCAGCGCCGCGAGCGCGCGCAGCGCGTACCAGGAGAGATCGAGCTCCCACCAGAAGAAGCCCTGCCGCGCGCTCGCCGCGTAGAAGTGGTGGTTGTTGTGCCAGCCCTCGCCGAGCGTCACGAGCGCCAGCACCAGGCTGTTGCGCGAGCCGTCGTCGGTGGCGTAGCGGCGGCGCCCGAACACGTGCGCCAGCGAGTTGATGACGAACGTGCCGTGCCAGAGCGCCACGGTGGAGACGAAGAAGCCCCACAGGAGCGCCGGCAGGCCGCCCGCCAGGAACAGCCCGGTGGCGAGCGCCGCCGGTGGGACGAGGTGGTGGCGGTCGATCCAGCGCAGCTCCGGGTAGCGCGCGAGGTCGCGCACGCGGTCGAGCTTCGTCTCGTGGTGGCGGCGCGAGAGGATCCAGCCGACGTGGCTCCACCAGAAGCCCCGCTCCAGCGGTGAGTGGACGTCCTCCGGCCCGTCGGAGTGGCGGTGGTGGTCGCGGTGGTGGGCGGCCCACCAGAGCGGGCCCTTCTGCGCCGCGCTCGCGCCGAGCACCGCGAGCACGAGCTGGAACGCGCGCGAGGTGCGGTAGCTGCGGTGCGAGAAGTAGCGGTGGTACCCGGCGGTCACCGCGAACATGCGCACCGCGTACAGCGCGGCGGCGAGCGCGCCCCAGCGCCACTCGAACGGCGCGAGCCACGGCGTGGCCAGCGCCACGAGGTGCGCGGCGAAGAACGGGAGCGACGGCAGCCAGTCGATGCGGTCGGGGTCGCGCGGCATGAGCCCCGGAGCTTGGCGGGCCGCTGTCACCGGTGCGTCACCGCGGTCCGTGCGCTCGCCCGGCGGCGGGGGATGCCCCCCGCGACGCGCGGCCCCAGAGTGTGATCCGGGCGGTCGGCGCGCGTCGCCGGCGGCCGGCCGTCCGGACGGGGGAGCCGCCATGCTGGAGCAGACCGTCGAGCCCGAGGTCGACGTTCAGAAGGAGGCCTTCATCCGGCTGATGGCGGAGACGCTCCCGCTCGCGGGCTACGCCGGCGTGCGCGCCGATCTGCCGGGCTGGGACACGCCCGACGTGATCCACGGCGCCATGCGCGACCACCGCCCCAGCCTGTTCTGCGAGGCGCCGAAGCCGGTGTTCCTCGACGTGCTCTCGCCCGGCCCGGTGGCGCTCGAGGAGGTGGCGAGCCGCTGGCAGCTCTTCTCCTCCGCCGCCGAGCTCGCCGGCGGCGAGTTCCACGTGGTGCTGCCGCGGTGGGTGGCGGGGCGCGACGGGCGCCAGGTCGCGAAGCAGATCGCCGAGCTGGTCGGCGTGCGCATCGGCTACATCTGGGCGGTCTAGGGACGGGGCGGCCGCTCCCGGCGCCGCTCCTCCTCGACGGGATCCTTCTCCGGCGGCCCGGGCTCCTCGGCGGCGCCCGTCCCCTCGAACGCGGCCACCGCGCGCAGGAAGCTCCACACCTGGCGCGCCGCCGCCGGGCCCGGATCCTCCGGCCCGTCCGACCAGCCCGGGTGCCCCGCCCGCATCCGCGCGTAGAGCGCGTCCGCGGTCATCCGGTCGGTGAGGCGCGAGAGGTTCGGCCCGGCCTCGCCGCCCGCCTTGCGCACGCGGTGGCAGCCGATGCAGCGCGCGCCGAAACGATCCGCGCCGAGGCGCGCGCCGTCGGCGGCGCCGTCCGGGACCGCCAGGGCGCGGCCGTAGGTGGTGAACGAGTTCGCGAGCTCGAGCGCCACCACGCCACGCGCCCACCAGAGCCGCGCGCGCGGATCGGTCTCGAGGCCGCGCTGGTCGAACGTCGGCCAGGCGATGACGCGCTCCGGGAGCGGCTGGCCGTCGGCGCGATCCGCCAGCACCGGCTGGAGCTGCCGGACCAGGGTCAGCGGGACGGGGACGGCGCGGCGGTCGCGGGTCCGCACGATCACCACGTCCGCGCCCCGGGTCCGCTCCACGCGATCGCTCACCAGCGCGGCGAGCGCGGTGCCTTCCCAGGTCGCCGCCCGGCCCGACTCCGGGTCGAGGCCGCGCACCGACCGCTGCGGCAGGGCGGCCAGCTCGGCCCGGCCGAGCGGGTACGGGCCGCCCTTCACCGCGCCGCGCACCTCGACCTCGGTCTCACTGGGCGTGACGTGCGGGAGGCGGGGTCCGGAGGAGCATGCGGCCAGGACGAGGAGCAGAACGGTCGGCTTTCTCATGGGGCTCGTTTGGGCTATGTTCCCGGCTCCCGACGACCTCTCGGAGCGAACTCAGCATGGCACGCGCGTTCATCGGAAGCACGGAATGCCGGGTACACGTGGACAAGGATCTCGGCGACTCGTGGGCGGTGACGGTCTACCCGCCCCCCACGCAGGCCGGCCCGGCCGCCCCACTGGTGGTGAAGCTCCAGGGGACGGACAAGGAGAAGGCCACCAAGGGCGCGCTGGAGATCCTCCAGGGCGCCGGCAAGATCGACAAGTACGAGCTGTAGGCCGGGGCCGTCACGGCCCCTCGGTCCGCAGGATCGAGCCGGCCGGCAGCGCCGCCAGCAGCGCGCGCAGGGCCGCCTCCACCCGGGCCGCGTCCTTCGCCTCCAGCGTCACCTTCACACGGTGGTCGGCCCCGGCGTCGAAGCGCGGGTAGCTGCCGATCTCGACCGCCGGGTGCGCCGCCGCCACCGCGTCGAGCGCGGGCGCGATCTCGCCCTCGCCCGCCGACAGGTACACGCACGCGAGCCGGAACGGCGGCGCCTGGAGCAGGTGCGCGATGCGCTCGAACTGGTGCCGGTAGAACTGCGGCACGCCCGGGAGCATCACCACGTTCTCGAGCGCGAGCGTCGGGTAGCCCTCGTCCCCGAGCAGCTTCGTCCCCTCGGGCACGTCGGCCATGCGCAGCGCCGCCTCGGGCGGCTCGGCGCCCGGGTGGGCGCGGCGGTGCAGCGCGCGGATGGTCTCGACCAGCGCCGGCGAGCGGTGCATGGGCCTGCCGAGCGCCTCCGCCACCGCGCGCACGGTGATGTCGTCGTGCGTCGGCCCCACCCCGCCCGAGGTGAACACCCAGTCCACCTCGGGGTGGAGCGCCGCCACCGCGGCGGAGACCTCGTCCACCCGGTCGCGCACGGTCCGGATGGTGACCAGCTCCACGCCCAGCTCGCGCAGCCGGCGCGCGGTGAACGGTCCGTTCTCGTCCTGGACCTTGGCGGAGAGGACCTCGTTGCCGACGACGACGAGGGCGGCGGTGGGCGTGCGGGGCATCGCCCCCTCCCGTAACCCGTCCCGCGCGCGGACGCCAGCCGGCTACAGGGTCGAGGCGGCCGCCCACACCGCGGCTGCCACCGCCTCCACCGGGCGCTCGCCGTCGATCTCGATGACGGTCTCCCCGGCCTGGCGCAGCAGCGCGATGGCGCGGTCGTACTCGGCGGCCACCTTCCGCTGGAACGCGCCGACCTCGTAGATCTCGCGGTCGAGCGAGGCGGCGCGCCGGCGCCGGAGCGCGACCTCGGGCCGCACCCGGAGGAACAGCGTCGCGTCCGGCGGGCCCGCCGCCGCGTTCACCTGGCGGACCCACTCCATCTCGCCCAGCGCCGCGCCCTGGTAGGCGAGCGAGGAGAGCGTGTAGCGGTCGGAGACGACGTCGATGCCGGCGGCGAGCTTCGGGTCGATCTCGACCGCCCGGTGGTCCCGGCGATCCGCCGCGAACAGCAGCGCCAGCGCGTGCGGGTCGAAGTCCGCGCCCCCGCCGCCGGCCACGCGCCGCGTCAGCACCTGGCGCACGAGCGCGCCCACCGGCCCGCCGGACGGCTCGGCGGTGACGTGGGCGGTGCGGCCGTCGGCGCGGAGCCGCTCGCCGAGCAGCCGCGCCTGCGTGGTGGTGCCGGCGCCGTCGAGCCCCTCGACGACGACGAAGCGGCCGCGAGCGGCCGGACGTCCCCGCCCGCCGCCCGCCGCGCTCACGGGTCCAGCCTCAGCGTCTCGCGCAGCGCGCGGAAGCGCACGTACAGCGCGTCCTCCTCGCGCATCAGCCGGCGGGCGCGCAGGAAGGAGCGGATGGCGAGCGCGAGCAGCACCAGCGCCGCCGCCATGGCCAGGTACAGGAACACCGGCGGGCCCTTCGCCACCTTGCGGACCATGCCGGGCTTGAGCTTGCCCCAGCGGTCCCAGGCGAGCGCGATGGACGCGCCCACGGCGATGAGGCCGGCGAAGATCTCGTAGGCGCCGCGCCGGGCCACGTCGATGGACCGGCGCACCTCCAGCTGCTTCGCGAGCGCGTCGTGCTCGGCGCGCAGCGCGCCGGTCTCCGGGCCGGGGTGGGTGGGCGTGGCGGTGCTCATGGCCCGGCGTTCTACCCTCGCCCGAAGCGGCCGGCAATCGCGTCCTGGACCGCGCCGAGCGTGGCGGGGAGCTGGACGGCCGGGTTGGGCAGCCCGGCGCGGATGCCGGGCAAGGTCTGGTCGTGGTAGCCGACCTTGAAGTCGGAGAACTTGAGGCCGTGCGCAGTGGAGATCACCACCACCCGCTCGCCCTTCCTCACCACCCCGCGGGCGGCGAGCTTCTCGAGCGCCGCGAGCGCCACGCCGGTGTGCGGGCAGGTGAACATGCCGGCCCGGTCCGCGCGCGCGGCCGCGTCGGCGAGCTCCTGCTCGCTCGCCTGCTCCACCACGCCGTCGAGCGCCTCCAGGGCCCGCAGCGCGCGGCGCGCCGACACCGGGGCGCCGATCTGGATGGCGGACGCGAGCGTCTTCCGCGCGGCGAGCGGCTCGACCGTCACCCCGGCGGTGGGCTTCACCCCGGCGCCGGTGGTGGCCCGCCAGAGCGGGTTCGCGTGCTCCGCCTGCGCGACCACCAGGCGCGGGAGCCGGTCCACCAGCCCCAGCTCCTTCATGAGCAGGAAGCCCTTCCCCACCGCGCTCGCGTTGCCCAGGTTGCCGCCCGGGATCACGATCCAGTCCGGCGAGGTCCAGCCGAGCTGCTGCGCGATCTCGATGGAGGCGGTCTTCTGCCCCTCGATGCGCAGCGAGTTCATCGAGTTCGCGAGGTAGATGTCCTTCGTGCGGCTGAGCTGCTTCACCACCTGCATGCAGCCGTCGAAGTCGGTGTCGAGCTCGAGCACCAGCGCGCCGTTGGAGATGGGCTGGACGAGCTGCGCGGTGGAGATCTTGCCGCGCGGCAGCAGCACCACGCTGGGGATGCCGGCCGCCGCGCAGTAGGCGGAGAGCGCGGCCGAGGTGTCGCCGGTCGAGGCGCAGGCGACCGCGCGGACCGCGGCGCCGCGCGCCCGCATCTCCTTCACCGCGGAGACGAGCACCGTCATGCCCAGGTCCTTGAACGACCCGGTGTGCGTGACCCCGCACTCCTTCAGCCACACGTCGTCGAGGCCCAGCTCGCGGGCGTAGCGGTCGATGCGGAGCAGCGGGCTGCCGCCCTCGAACATCGAGACCACGTTCCCGTCGGCGATCCCCGGGTAGACCCACTCCTTCTTGCCCCACACGCCGGAGCCGTAGGGCCAGGCGCCCAGCTTGAAGCGCCCGTCGAACAGCGCCTTCCACTCGGCGGCGCTCCGCGTCGCGAGCGCGGCGCGGTCGTGCTCGACCTCGAGCAGCCCGCCGCAGCGCGGGCACTCGTACACCACCTCGGTGAGCTCGGCGCGGAAGTCGCAGCCGTCCGCGCAGCGGAACCAGGACGAGAACGCGGGCGCGGCCATCGCTACCGCCCGCCCGGGCCCTTCTTGAGGAACTTCTCGATCCGCTCGGCGGCGAGTTGCACGCGCGGCTCGTCCACGATGAGCGCGATGCGGACGCTGCCCTCGCCGGCCGGGCCGAAGCCGATGCCCGGGGCGACGGCCACGCCGGCCTCGTCGATGAGGCGCTTGCAGAACTCGAGCGAGCCGAGCGGGCGGAACGGCTCGGGGATGGGCGCCCAGGCGAACATCGAGGCGGCCGGCGCCGGCACCTGCCAGCCGGCCGCGCCGAAGTGGCGGACCAGCGCGTCGCGGCGGACCCGGTACTTCTCGCGGATCTTCACCACCTCGTCGTCGCACTCGTCGAGCGCGGTCATGGCGGCCGCCTGCACCGCGCCGAACAGGCCGTAGTCGAGGTAGCTCTTCACCCGCGCCGCCGCGGCCACCAGCGCCGGGTTGCCGGCGCAGAAGCCGACGCGCCAGCCCGGCATGTTGTAGCTCTTCGACAGCGACATGAACTCGAGCGTGCGGTCGCGCGCGCCCGGCACCGCCAGCATCGACGGCGCCTTCGGGCCGTCGAAGACGATGTCGCAGTAGGCCAGGTCGGACACGATGAACATGTCCCGCGCCTCGGCGAACCGGACGATCTTCTCGAACAGCTCCTGGGTGGCCACCGCCGCGGTCGGGTTCGCGGGGAAGTTCACCACCAGGCCCTTCGGCCGCTTCTCGGCCCGCTCCGCCGCGGCCACCAGCGACTCGAAGAAGTCCACGCCCGGGCCCACCGCCACCGGCAGCGACTCGGCGCCGGCCAGCACCGCGCCGAACGCGTGGATGGGATAGGTCGGCGCGGGCGCGAGGACCGTGTCGCCCTCGGAGAGCATGGCGATGAGGGCGTGCCCGATGCCCTCCTTCGAGCCGATGGTGACGAGCACCTCGCGCTCCGGATCGACCTCGACGCCGTGGCGCCGCTTCCACCAGCGCGACACCGACGCCCGCAGCTCGGGCAGGCCGCGCGGGTTCAGGTACCGGTGCAGCTTCGAGTCGCCGACGGCGCTGCGCAGCCGCTCCACGATCCGGTCCGGCGTGGCGCCGTCCGGATTGCCCATGGAGAAGTCCACCACGTCCACGCCGCGTGCGATGGCCTCGTCGCGCAGGCGGTCGGTGACGGTGAAGACGTACGGCGGCAGGCGCTTGACGCGCGCAAAGGCCTCGGGGTCGTTGAAGGTCTTCATGGCGGGACCCGCCAATTTGCCGGGACCTGCGCCGAATGGCAAGCGCCGAGCTACCCGGCCGTGACGGGGGCGCGTGCCCCGCAAGCGGGGCATGGCCCCGAGGTCACCCACGCGCCGCAGCCGCAGCGCCGGCCGGCCGGACCGGCCTCGGCGGGCGCGGCGCCGGCGACCGGCAGGCGCATCCCGCAGCGACCGCAGAGCCGCTCGCCGGGCATCGCCGGCGTCCGGCAGTAGCGGCACGTCACGAACACGGGCAGCTGCGTGCGCTCCGCCTCGGGGAGCTCCGCCCCGGTCCGCTCGACGTCCGGCGTCGGGGCGACCTCCACCTCCACCGGCGCCGTGCGCGTCGGCTCGAGGGCCTCCGCCAGCCCGTCCGGCGGCGCCGGCGGGAGCGTCGCCTCCCCCACCCGCGTCGGCTCCAGCCCGGGCACGCTGTCGTCCTGCGCCTGGACCGCCGGGAACAGCGTCGGCTCGAGGCCGTCGAGCGGCGGCACCTCGTCGCCCGCCACGCCGTGGACGGCTAGGCGCTTGCCGCACACCTCGCACTCGGAGCCGAGGGCCTGCGGGTGGTCGCACACGGGGCAGACGATCATGCGGGCGGGATCATACCGCAGGCGGGAGGTGCGTGAGCGGGACGAAGCGGACGGGGAGGACGTCCTCGATCTCCTCGATCCCGTCCGCGGCGCGCTCCAGCACGCGGAGCACCTGCTCCGACTCCGCCTCACCCACCGGCAGCACCATCCGTCCGCCCGGCGCGAGCTGCGCCCGAAGCGGCGGCGGCACCCGCGGCGCCGCGGCGGTGACCAGGATGCGGTCGAACGGCGCGGCCTCCGGCCAGCCCAGCGCGCCGTCGCCCTCGCGCAGGTGGACGTTCTCGAGGCCGAGGTCCTCGAGCAGCAGCGCCCGCGCGCGCGCCGCCAGCTCGGGGACGATCTCCACCGACCAGACCTCGCCGGCGAGCCGCGCCAGCAGCGCGGTCTGGTAGCCGGAGCCGGTCCCGACCTCGAGGACCCGCTCACCGCCGTCGAGCTCGAGCGCCTCGGTCATGAACGCGACCACGAACGGCTGCGAGATGGTCTGGCCGAAGCCGATGGGCAGCGGCCGGTCGGCGTAGGCCTCGGCCGAGAGGTAGGGCGGCACGAAGCGCGCGCGGTCGAGCTCCGCGATCGCGTCGAGGACGCGCCGGTCGCGGATGCCCATGTGGCCGAGCCAGGCGGCGAGCTCCCTGCTCACGCCCGATGCTAGGCACTCCCGCGCCGCGCCCGCGAGGTGGCGCGCCGCCGCCGTCCGCCGGGGCGAGCCCGCCGGGGTCGGCCGCCCGCGCTAGCCCACCTGCGCCAGCGAGAGCCGCCCCGCCCAGCGGCCGGCCAGCGCCTCGCGCGCCGCCGCGTGCTCCGGGCGGGCGAGGTCCGGGTCGCGCTCCACCAGGCCGAACGCCTCCTCGCGCGCCTCCTCCAGGATGGCCTCGTCGCGGTAGAGGTCGGCGACGTCGAGCAGCTTCTGCCCGGACTGCCGGGTGCCGAGCAGCTCGCCGGGGCCGCGGATGCGCAGGTCCACCCGCGCGATCTCGAAGCCGTCCTGCGTCTCCTCCATGGCCCGCAGCCGCTCGCGCGCCTCGTCGCCGGCGCGCCGGAAGTGCGCGAGCAGCAGGCAGAAGCTCTTCGCCGCGCCGCGCCCCACCCTCCCCCGGAGCTGGTGGAGCTGGGACAGGCCGAAGCGCTCGGCGTGCTCGACGATCATGACGCTCGCGTTCGGCACGTCCACGCCCACCTCGATGACGGTGGTCGCCACCAGCACCTGGAGCTCGCCCGCGCGGAAGCGGTCCATGACCCGCTGCTTCTCCTCCGGCTTCATCCGCCCGTGCAGCAGCCCGATCTCGTGGCCCGGGAACACCTTCGCCAGCTCGGTCGCGCCGGTGGTCGCGTCGGCGAGGTCGGACTTCTCCGACTCCTCCACCAGCGGGTAGACCACGTACACCTGGCGGCCCGCCTCCAGCTCGCCGCGCGCGAGCGCGTAGGCCGCCTTCCGCTGCGAGTCGCCGAACAGCCGCGTGGTCACCGGGGTGCGGCCCGGCGGCAGCTCGGAGATCTTGGACTGGTCGAGGTCGCCGTAGAACGCGAGGGCCAGCGTGCGGGGGATGGGCGTGGCGGTCATGACCAGCACGTCGGGCCGGCGCCCCTTGGAGATGAGCGAGGCCCGCTGCATCACGCCGAAGCGGTGCTGCTCGTCCACCACCACCAGGCCGAGCCGCTCGAACCCCACCGCCTGCTCCAGCAGCGCGTGCGTCCCCACCGCGATGCGCGCCCTGCCCTCCGCCACCGCCGCGCGCGCCTCGCGCTGCGCCTTGCCGCGCGCGCTCGCGCCCACCAGCGCCACCTCGACCCCGCGCCCCTCCAGCCAGCGCGACAGCGTGCGCGCGTGCTGCTCGGCCAGGATCTCGGTCGGCACCATCAGCGCCGCCTGCCAGCCCGACCGCACCGCCAGCATCATCGCGGCGAACGCGACCGCGGTCTTGCCGCTGCCCACGTCGCCCTGCAGCAGGCGGTTCATGGGCTCGGGCTCCGCCATGTCCCGGGCGATCTCCGCGAGCGCGCGCTCCTGGGCGCCGGTCAGCCGGAACGGCAGCGGCTCGACCGCGCGGGCCAGCGCCGCCGGCGAGGCGTCGAACGCGATCCCGGCCTCTGCGCGGACGCCGCGCCGCCGCATGGCGAGCGCGAGCTGCAGGAAGAACAGCTCCTCGAACACGAGCCGCCGGAACGCGGGGGTGACGCGCTCGGCCGCGCGGAGCGGGTCGGTGCCGGGCGGCGGGAAGTGCGCGTCGCGCAGCGCCTCGGCGCGGCCGGCGAGCGCCCGGCGGGCGCGGATCTCCGCCGGCACGTCGTCCACCGCCGCCGGCGCGAGCTCGTCCACCAGCCGCTTCATCAGCTTGCGGAGCGCGGGGTGCTGGTAGTCGGCGGGGCCCGGGTACACCGGCACGATCCGGCCGAAGTTCGCGGAGTCGCCGGCCTGGACCTTCTCCACCTCCGGCTGGCTCATCTGCCGCCGCGCGCCGAAGCCCTCGGTGACCTTGCCGGAGCAGAGCAGCGACTCGCCCGCCGCGAACTGCTTCAGCCGCCAGGGCGGCGGGTTGAAGAAGACGAGCTCCAGCGCCGAGCCGCCCTCCTGCACGCCCACCTTGAGCAGCGGCCGGCCGTTCCGCATCCGCTGGACGCGCACGTGGGCCACGGTCCCGAGCACCGTCGCCTCGTCCCCCACCCGCAGCTCGGAGATGCGGCGCAGCGCGGTGCGGTCCTGGTAGGCGCGCGGCCACAGCTCCAGGGCCGCCTCGACCGTCTCGCGCCCGCGCTCCTCCAGCAGCGCGCGCGGCGCCGGGTGGACCCGCGGCAGGTCGGCGAGGCGCGTGGCGAGGCGCCGGCGGCGGGCGGCGCGCTCCTCCGGCGTGCGCGCGTCGGGGAGCGGATGCCAGGGCGGATCGGGCGCGAGCGGCGGGCGCGGGGCGGCTTCCGCGACCGGCGGCGGGGGCCTTTGCGGCCGACGGCGGGGCCTTTGCGGCGGGCGGCGGCGGGGCGCCCCCGGGCCGGGCCTCGGCCTCCACGCGCGCGGCGCGCGCGAGCGCGCGCAGCTCCTCGGGGGACCGGGATGAGCGCGGCGAGGTCGGCGGCGATGCGCGCCAGCGCCTTGCGGCGGGCGGCGAGCGGGAGCGCGTCGAAGCCCTCCGCCTCCAGCTCCAGCCGGCGCAGCGCCGGGGAGTCGCCGGCCCCGGCCGCGCGGGCGCGCGCGACCGCGCCGTGCACCGTCTCGCCGAAGCCGGCGAGCCGGGACGCGCCGGCGAAGCCGTCCTTCACCGCGAACCGGAGCGGCGGCAGGAGCGCCTCGAGCGCACGGGCCGCCGCGGCGCCCGGGAGGTCTCCCTCCTGGCGCGGATCCGCCGGGCCGCCCTGCTTGCGCTCCACGGCGGCGAGGCTACCAGCCGGGTCCGACTACTCGGACTCCGTCGGCAGCTCCTCCTCCACGAACGCGATCGACTGGATCTCGTACTCCTTCTCGCCGCCGGGCGAGCGGACCACCACCGTGTCGCCCTCGCTGCGCCCGATGAGCGCGCGCGCGATCGGGCTGGTGACCGAGATCTTGCCCTGCTTCAGGTCGGCCTCCAGCTCGCCCACGATGCGGTACGTCACCTGGTCGCCCGACTCGGTGTCCTCGAGCGAGACGGTCGCGCCGAACACCACGCGGTCGCCGGCGTGCTTGGTGACGTCGATGACCTCGGCGCTGGCGATCCAGTGCTCCACCTGCGCGATGCGGCCCTCGATGTGGCTCTGCTTCTCCTTGGCCGCATGGTACTCGGCGTTCTCGGAGAGATCCCCGTGCGCGCGCGCCTCCGCGATCTCCTTCACGATCTTGGGACGCTCGACGCTCTTGAGCCGCCTCAGCTCATCCTTCAGCCGGACGAGGCCGCCCTTGGTCATGGGGACGCGCTGCATCGTTTCACCTTCCCGAAAAACGAGGACGGCCGACCCCGGAGATGCCCGGAGCGGCCGCGTTCCTCTCCTTCACTAGAGCGCCGCGGAGGCCGTGTCAACGATCCAGCGGCCGCCCCCGGCCCCGCCGTCAGCCCCCGTGGTACTCCTGGATGGTGCGCACCGAGGGCGCGCCGCCCCGCGCGGCCTCCATGGCGCCGACCGCCGCGCGCGCGCCGGTGAGCGTCGTGAAGTACGGCAGCCCCTTCATCAGCGTCTCGCGCCGGATGGAGTAGCTGTCGGCGATCTCCTGCTTGCCGGCGGTGGTGTTCACCACGAAGTGCACGTCGCCGTCGATGATGCGGTCCACGATCGACGGCCGGCCCTCGTTCACCTTGCGCACGCGGGTGGTCTCGAGGCCGTGCCCGGCCAGGAACGCGGCGGTGCCGGTGGTCGCGAGCACCTCGAACCCGAGCTTCGCGAGCCGCCGGGCGATGTCCACCACCGCGGGCTTGTCGGCGTCGCGCACCGAGACGAACGCGCGCCGCCCCTCGCCGGTCGCCGGCAGCGCGTTGCCCGCGGCCGCCTGCGCCTTGAAGAACGCGCGGTAGAAGTCGTCGGAGACGCCCATCACCTCGCCGGTGGACTTCATCTCCGGGCCGAGGACGGTGTCCACCCCGCGGAAGCGCGCGAACGGGAACACCGCCTCCTTCACCGAGGTGTGCCGCGGCCGCCGCGCCGAGGACACGCCGGCCTCGGCCAGCGTCTTGCCCACCATGCAGAGCGCGCCCGCCTTCGCGAGCGGCAGGCCGGTGGCCTTGCCCACGAACGGCACGGTGCGGCTCGCGCGCGGGTTCACCTCGAGGACGTAGATGTCGTCGCCCTGGATGGCGAACTGCACGTTCATCAGGCCGACCACGCCCAGCTCGCGCGCCATCGCCACCGACTGGCGCTCGATCTCGGCCACGTGCTCGGGGCGCAGGCTGTACGGCGGGAGCGCGCAGGCGGAGTCGCCGGAGTGGATGCCGGCCTCCTCGATGTGCTCCATCACGCCGCCCACGGTGACGTCGCGGCCGTCCGAGACCACGTCCACGTCCACCTCGGCCGCGTCCTTGAGGAAGCGGTCGATGAGCACCGGGCGCTCGTTGGAGGCCTGCACCGCCTCGCGCAGGTAGGTCTCGAGGTCGCGGTCGTCGTAGACGACCTCCATGGCGCGGCCGCCCAGCACGTAGGACGGGCGGACCATGGCCGGGTAGCCGATGCGGTGCGCCACCGCGAACGCCTCGTCGGCGCTGCGCGCGACGCCGTTCCGCGGCTGGCGGAGCCCGAGCTTCTCGATGAGCGCGGCGAAGCGCTCGCGGTCCTCGGCCCGGTCGATGGCGTCCGGGGCGGTGCCGAAGATGGGCACGCCGAGCGCGTGGAGCGGCACCGCCAGCTTGAGCGGCGTCTGGCCGCCGTACTGGACGATGAGCCCCTTCGGCTTCTCGACGTGCACGATCTCGAGCACGTCCTCGAGCGTGAGCGGCTCGAAGTAGAGGCGATCGGAGGTGTCGTAGTCGGTCGAGACCGTCTCCGGGTTGCAGTTGACCATGATGGTCTCGAACCCGGCCTTGGACAGCGCGAACGACGCGTGCACGCAGCAGTAGTCGAACTCGATGCCCTGCCCGATGCGGTTCGGGCCACCGCCCAGGATCATCACCTTGGGCCGGTCGGTCGGGGCCGCCTCGCACTCCTCCTCGTAGGTCGAGTAGAGGTAGGGCGTGTAGGCCTCGAACTCGGCCGCGCAGGTGTCCACGCGCTTGAACACCGGGCGGACGCCGAGCGCGTGGCGCGCCTCGCGGACCTCGGCCTCCTTGCGGCCGGCGAGCTGCGCGATGCGCTTGTCGGAGAAGCCCATCCGCTTCACCGCGCGGAACGCCTCGGCGGTGGCGGGGACGCCGCGGGCCAGCGTCCGCTCGGTGGCGACGAGCTCCTCCACCTCGCGCAGAAACCACGGGTCCACGTGGGTGATCCCGTGCACGTCGTCCACGCCGAGGCCGGCGCGGAAGCACTCCGCCAGCCAGAACAGCCGGTGCGCGCGCGGCACGCGCGCCTCGGCGCGGACCCGCTCCACCTCGTCCGGCGCGTAGGCGTCGCCCGGGCGCTTGCCGAGCGGCGACTCCAGGCCGCAGCGGTCGATCTCCAGGCCGCGGATGGCCTTCTGGAGCGACTCCTGGAAGGTCCGGCCGATGGCCATCACCTCGCCCACCGACTTCATCTGCGTGGTGAGCGTGTCGTCGGCGCCGCGGAACTTCTCGAAGGCGAAGCGCGGCACCTTCGTGACCACGTAGTCGATGGTCGGCTCGAAGGAGGCCGGCGTGTAGCGGGTGATGTCGTTCTTGATCTCGTCGAGCGTGTAGCCCACCGCGAGCTTCGCGGCGATCTTGGCGATGGGGAAGCCGGTGGCCTTGGACGCGAGCGCGGACGACCGCGACACGCGCGGGTTCATCTCGATGACCACCATGCGCCCGGTCTTCGGGTGCACGCCGAACTGGATGTTGGACCCGCCGGTCTCGACGCCGATCTCGCGGATGATGCGCAGGCCCGCCTCGCGCATCCGCTGGTACTCCTTGTCGGTGAGCGTCTGGGCCGGCGCGACCGTGATCGAGTCGCCGGTGTGCACGCCCATCGGGTCGAAGTTCTCGATCGAGCAGATGATGACGACGTTGTCCTTCCGGTCGCGCATCACCTCGAGCTCGTACTCCTTCCACCCGATGATCGACTCCTCGCAGAGGATCGTGTGCGTCGGGGAGAGCGTGAGCGCGCGCCGCGCCAGCGGCTCGAACTCCTCGAGGTTGTAGGCGACGCCGCCGCCCTCGCCGCCCATGGTGAAGCTCGGGCGGATGATGATGGGGAAGCCGATGTCGCGGGCGATGGCCCGCGCCTCCTCCCAGCTGGTGGCGTAGCCGCTCTTGGGCAGCTCCACCCCGACGCGCTCCATCGCCTCCTTGAACAGGAGCCGGTCCTCGGCCTTCTCGATGGCCTCGAGCGACGCGCCGATCAGCTCCACGCCGTGGCGCGCCAGCGCGCCGTTCCGGGCGAGCGCCACCGCCAGGTTGAGCGCCGTCTGGCCGCCCAGCGTCGGGAGCAGCACGTCCGGCTTCTCGCGCGCCAGGATCAGCTCGGCGGTCTCCGGGGTGATGGGCTCGACGTAGGTCCGGTCGGCGAACCCCGGGTCGGTCATGATGGTGGCCGGGTTGGAGTTGAGGAGCACGACCTCGTACCCCTCCTCCTTCAAGGCCTTGCACGCCTGGGTGCCCGAGTAGTCGAACTCGCAGGCCTGGCCGATGACGATCGGCCCGGAGCCCACGATCATGATCTTCTTGATGTCCGTGCGGCGCGGCATGGGCGCGGAACCTAGCACACACCGCCCCGCCGATGGGACCCCGCCGCGCGCTCCCGCGCACCCGTCCGGCCGCCCGCCCCCTCGACTCCGCCCCGCCTCGCGGCGGGGCTACGCTCGGGGTGAGCGGCCGCGTTCGGGCCCGCCTCCCGACCGCCTGTCAGGCGCCGTGGACGGCCTTCTCCCGGGCGGCCCGCGCCGCCTCCAGCAGCTTGCGCAGGCGCGGGAAGCGCTCGGCCATCGCCGCGACCATCGGCGCCGGGAAGGCGACCGCCGTGACCGCGGTGCGCGCCACCAGGGCGGCCGGGCGACCGCCGCCGAGCACCCGCCCCTCGCCGAAGCAGGCGCCGCGCTCGAGCTGGCCCAGCGCCTCGCCGCCGGCGAGCACCTCGGCCCGCCCGTCCATCAGCAGGTAGAAGCCGTCGTCGTCCTCGGCCGAGACGGTCTCGCCGGCCGCGGCGTCCACCGCGCGGGCGAGCTGGACGAGATCGCGGAGCGCGTCCGGGTCGAGCGACCGGAACAGCAGGCTCGACTCGACGAAGGCGGTGGTCGCGAGGTCTCCCCACACCTCCCGAGGCGCGTCCATGGCCGGCAGGCTAGCACACGCTCCCTCGTTCGGCGGGTGGAGATTCCGGCGCCGTGACCCCCGAAAGCACGACGCCCCGAGCGGCCCGGTGGCCGGCGGGGCGCCGTCAGGCGGGCTGCCCGGGGCGGGCTGCCCGGGCTACTTCAGGCTCTTCGCCATCTCCGCGATGCGGTCGCAGCCCTTGTCGATCTGCTCCATCGAGGTGGCGAACGACAGGCGCATGTAGCCGGGCGCGCCGAAGGCGGAGCCCGGGACCGCGGCGACGAGGTGCTTCTCGAGGAGCAGGTCGATGAGCTTGTCGTCGGTGCCGAGCGGCGCGCTCGCGCCGGGGGCGGTCCGCTTCAGCAGCTCGCCGACGTACGGGAACGCGTAGAACGCGCCGCCCGGATCGAAGCAGCGGACGCCGTCGATGGCGTTCAGGCGCGCCACGATGTGCTTGCGCCGCTCGTCGAACGTCTTGCGCATCTTCTCCACCTCGTCGTCCACGCCCGGCTGCGTGAGCGCGGCGAGCGCGGCCTTCTGCGCGATCGAGGTCGGGTTGGAGGTGGAGTTGTCCTGCAGCTTCTGCATGGCCGAGATGAGCGCCTGCGGGCCGGCCGTCCAGCCGATGCGCCACCCGGTCATGGAGAAGGTCTTGGAGGCGCCGTTCACGAGCGCCACCTGGCCCTGCAGCGACGGGTCGAGGTCGAGGACGTTCTCGAACTTCCCGCGGTAGACGAGCTTGTCGTAGATGTCGTCGGAGACGACCAGGATGTCGGTGCCCTTCACGCAGGAGATCACCGTCTCGAGCGTGCGGCGGGAGAGCATCGCGCCGGTCGGGTTCGACGGGCTGTTCACGATCACCGCGCGCGTCTTCGGGCCGATCGCCTTGCGGATCTGCTCCGGCGCCGAGTCGAAGCCGGTGTCCATGGTGGTCTCGACCAGCACGGGCACGCCGCCCGCCACCCGGACCATGTCGGCGTAGGAGACCCAGTACGGCGTGAAGATGACGACCTCGTCGCCGTCGTTCAGCAGCGCCTGGAACAGGTTGTAGAGCGCGTGCTTGCCGCCGCACGAGACCAGCACCTCGCTCGCCTTGTAGCCGAGCTTGTGCTCCTCGCGGATGCGCGCCGAGATGGCCTCGCGCAGCTCCGGGATGCCGTTCGTGGGCGTGTACTTCGTGAAGCCGGCGTCGATCGCCTTCTTCGCCGCGTCCTTGATCATGGACGGCGTGTCGAAGTCCGGCTCGCCGGCGCCGAACCCGACCACGTCGATGCCCTTCGACTTCATCTCCCGCGCCTTCGCGGTGATGGCCAGGGTGGGCGACGGCTTGACCACGTCCAGCCGCTTCGCGAGCTTCATGGTTCCGTTCCCTCGGAGAGAAGGTGACCGCCGCCGAGCGTCCGCGGCGTGAAAAAAAGGGAAACGAGAATACCAGAACGGGTGCTCACCGCCAGGGGCGTCCTGCGCGGCCGGCGGCCTTCCCCCGGGGGCGGCGGGCGCCGCGGATCAGCTGCGCGGCGGGCGGCCCAGCTTGCGCTGGAGCGCCTCGAGCACGTTCGGCGGCACCAGCCCCTCGACGTTGCCGCCGAACTGCGCCACCTCCCGGACCAGCCGCGCCGAGACGAAGAAGTAGTCCTCGCCGGTCATCACGAAGACCGACTCGAACTCCGGCAGCAGCTTCTTGTTCATGTTCGCGAGCTGGAACTCGTACTCGAAGTCCGAGACCGCCCGCAGCCCGCGCAGCACCTTCGGAATGCCGCGCGTGCGCGCGTAGTCCACCATCAGGCCGTCGAAGGAGTCCACCTCGACGCGCGGATCGTTGCCCACCGCCTCGCGGATGAGCGCCTTGCGCTCGTCCACCGTGAACATCGGCGACTTCTGCGGGTTGTTCGCGACCGCGACGACGAGCCGGTCGAACAGGTTCAGCCCGCGCTGGATGATCGCGAGGTGACCGTTGGTGAGCGGGTCGAACGAGCCAGGGTAGATGGCGGCGCGGTTCATGAGGGGTGCGCAGTATCGCTCAGTCGCGCTGGTAGATCGAGATTCCCGTGCCCCCGTACGTGCGCCGATCCGCCAGCGAGAGTGGACCGATCCGGTCCACGGGCGGGCGGCGGGCGTCGTGCTCGGCGACCGCCCGTCCGCCCGGCGCGAGCAGCGGCCCCAGCGCCGCCAGCGCCGCGTCCGGCCCCTCCGCGTAGGGCGGATCGACGAACGCCAGCGCGAACCGCCCCGGCGCGAGCCGCGCCAGCGCCTCCGGCACCCGCCCGCGCACCACCTCGACGCGGTCGGCCCAGCCGCAGGTCTCCGCGTTGCGTCGCAGCAGCTCCGCGGTGGGGCGATCCGCCTCGACGCACACGGCGCGCGCGCAGCCGCGCGAGAGCGCCTCGAGCGCCAGGGCGCCGGTGCCCGCGTAGAGGTCGAGCACGTCGCCGCCGTCGAAGAACTGGCCGAGCAGGTTGAAGACCGCGCCCCGGACCTTGTCGCTGGTGGGCCGCGTCCCCTGCCCCTTCGGCACGGCCAGCCGCCGGCCGCGCGCGGTCCCGGCGATGATGCGCGTCACGCGCGGTCCTCGGCGAGCCGCGCCTCCAGCGCCCGCGCCAGCCCCCGCGCGCTGCCTGCCGCCCCCAGCCGCTCGAGGAAGTCCATCACCTCGACGTAGACGCGGGCCTCGCGCCGGTCGGCCTCGTCGGCCCCGCCGCCGAGCGGCGCCCGCGCGCGCGCCGCGGCCGCGCCCCCGTCCTCGCAGGCCTTCACCGGCGAACCGGCGAGCAGCCCGAGCAGCGGGCGGGACACCGGCCCCCGGCGCACGATGGGCACGCCGGCGAGCGCCGCCGAGAGCCGCGCCAGCGCGGCCACCTGGGCGCGCGCGTCCTCCGGGCCCGCCGGCGCCGGACAGCGCACGCTCGCGACGTCGGGCGGGGCGCCGCGCGCCGCGAGCGCCTCGAACAGCACCGCCGCCTGCCGCGCCGCGGGGACGCCCGGGTCGATCGGCACCACGCAGTCCACGCACACCCCGCGCTCCAGCGCCCCCGCGGCCACCTCGGCGAGCACGCGGGCGCGCTCCTCCGCGGCGACCCCGGACGCGTCGAGGGCCAGGTGCGTGAGCCCCGCGTCCACCAGGCGCCACGCCTCCTGGCAGGCGCGGTCCACCTGCATGGCGGCCTCGCCCTCCACCTGCACCTCGGCGGAGAGGAAGATGGGCAGGCCGGCCGCGACCTCGTCGGCGGCCGCGGCCACGGTCGCGAACCAGGGCTCCGGCGCGACGCCCGACGGGAGCGCCAGGCCCAGCGCGCTCCCCAGCTCCTTCGCCGCCACCAGGGCGGCGCGCGCCACCGCCGCGGACGGCGCGGCCACGAGCGGGAGCGCCGTCCCCAGCTCCACCGCCGGGCCCATCAGCTCGCGGAGCGACAGCGGGCAGGCGCCGCTGTGGGGCGGCAGCCGGCCGAGCACGCCGGGCGGACGGAACGCGAGGATCCGCGTGAGCACGCAGGGTTCATAGCACGCGAGCGACCGGCCGGCGGGCCGCGGACGGCACGTCCGCTTGACGGGACGTTCCTCCGTTAACTAGGATGCCGTTTCCGTTATGACGGACATCCATCCAATCACGGTGCGCCGCCCCCTCGCCCACCTCGACTGGCTCGAGGCCGAGGCGATCCACGTGCTGCGCGAGGTCGCGGGGCAGTGCGCGAACCCCGCGCTGCTGTTCTCCGGCGGCAAGGACTCCATCTGCCTGCTGCGGCTGGCCGAGAAGGCGTTCCGCCCGGCGCGCTTCCCCTTCCCGCTGCTGCACGTCGACACCGGCCACAACTACCCCGAGGTGGTCGCGTTCCGGGACCGCCGGGCGGCGGAGCTGGGGGAGCGGCTGGTGGTGCGCTCGGTGGAGGACTCGATCCGCGAGGGCAAGGTGGTGCTGGCGCGGCCGGACGAGCCCCGGAACCGGCACCAGTCGGTCACGCTGCTCGACGCCGTCGCGGAGCACGGGTTCGACGCCTGCATCGGCGGCGCGCGGCGCGACGAGGAGAAGGCCCGGGCCAAGGAGCGGGTGTTCTCGTTCCGCGACGACCTCGGCCAGTGGGATCCCAAGCACCAGCGGCCGGAGCTGTGGAGCCTCTACAACGCGCGGATCCGCAGGGGCGAGCACATCCGCGCCTTCCCCATCTCCAACTGGACCGAGCTCGACGTGTGGCAGTACCTCGCGCGCGAGCGGCTGGAGCTGCCGTCCATCTACTTCGCGCACCGCCGCCCGGTCGTGCGCCGGGGCGGCGCGCTCGTCCCGGTGACCGACCTCACCCCGCCGCGGCCCGGCGAGCGCGTCGAGGTCGTCTCGGTCCGCTTCCGCACCGTCGGCGACATCACCTGCACCGCGCCGGTCGAGTCCACCGCCGCGACGGTGGAGGAGATCGTGGCCGAGACCGCCACCGCCACCGTGACCGAGCGCGGAGCGACGCGCCTCGACGACCAGACCTCGGACGCCTCGATGGAGCAGCGCAAGAAGGAGGGCTACTTCTAGTGTCCACCGCCAGCACCATCGCGGCCGTCCCCGCGAGCGACCCCGCCCCAGCCCCGGCCGCGTGCCGCGAGGACGGGCTGCTGCGCTTCCTGACCTGCGGGAGCGTGGACGACGGCAAGAGCACGCTCATCGGCCGCCTGCTGCACGACACGCGCTCGATCCTGGCGGACGCGCTCCACGCCATCGAGCGCACCTCGCGCCGCCGTGGCCTCGAGGCGGTGGACCTGTCGCTGCTCACCGACGGCCTGCAGGCGGAGCGCGAGCAGGGCATCACCATCGACGTCGCGTACCGCTACTTCTCGACGGGGTCGCGCAAGTACATCATCGCCGACGCGCCCGGCCACGAGCAGTACACGCGCAACATGGTGACCGCGGCGTCCACCGCCCACCTCGCGCTGGTCCTGGTGGACGCGCGCAAGGGCGTGGTCACGCAGACGCGCCGCCACGCGGTCATCGCGCACCTGGTGGGCATCCCGCACCTCGTGTTCGTGGTGAACAAGCTCGACCTGGTCGGCTGGTCCGAGGAGGCGTTCGCGCGCATCGAGGCGGACGCCCGCGACTTCGCCGCCCGGCTCGGCATCCCCGACGTCCGCTTCGTGCCCATCTCGGCGCTGCACGGCGACATGGTGGTGGAGCGCGGCGCGAGCCTCGGCTGGTACCGCGGCCCGACGCTGCTCGAGCTGCTGGAGCGGGCGCCCGCGGCGCACTCCGCGCCCGGCGAGCGGTTCCGCTTCCCGGTGCAGTGGGTCTGCCGGCCGCACACGCGCGAGCACCACGACTTCCGCGGCTTCGCGGGCCGGGTCGAGTCCGGCGCGGTGGCGGTGGGAGACGCGGTGCAGGTGCTCCCCTCCGGCCGCACCACCCGCGTGAAGGAGATCCGGCTCGGCGAGGAGCGCCTGGCCTCGGCGGGCGCCGAGCAGTCCGTGATGCTCACGCTCGAGGACGAGGTGGACGTGTCGCGCGGCGACCTGCTGGTCCACCCCGGCGAAGGGCCGCCGCCCACGCGCACCGTGGACGCGCTGGTGTGCTGGCTGTCCGAGCGGCCGCTCTCCCCGGCGCGGCGCTACCTGGTCCGCCACACCACCCGCGAGACGCGGGCGCAGGCGAGCGAGATCGCCTGGCGGCTCGATCTCGCCGCGCTGGAGCGGGTGCCGGCGGACGGGCTCGCCATGAACGACATCGGCCGGGTGACGCTCCGCCTCGCGCAGCCGCTGGCCGCGGACCGGTACGCCGACGCCCGCCCCACCGGCGCGTTCGTGGTGATCGACGAGGCGACCAACGACACCGTGGGCGCGGGGATGATCCAGTGAGCGGGGCGATCGCGGAGGAGCTGGCGGCGCTCGCGGCGCGCCACGAGGGCGGCGAGCCGGAGGAGATCCTGGCCGCTGCGGCCGAGCGGTTCCCCGGGCGCGTCGCGCTCGCGTGCAGCTTCGGCGCCGAGGACTGCCTGCTGGTGGACGCGGTCGGGCGCGCGCGGCTGCCCGTCGGGATCTTCACCCTCGACACCGGGTTCCTGTTCGCGGAGACGTACGCGCTGTGGAGCCGGCTCGAGGAGCGCCACGGGGTGCGGATCCGCGCGGTGCAGGGCCAGGCGCCCGCCGTGGTCCGGCCCGGCGAGCCGCCGCCGTGGGAGCGGGATCCGGACGCCTGCTGCGACGCTCGCAAGGTTCGCCCGCTGCGGGCGGCGCTGGCCGCGCTCGGCCCCTCCGGCGCCTGGGTCACCGGCATCCGCCGCGACCAGACCCCCGACCGTGCCGGCGCGCGCGTGTTCGAGTGGGACCCGCGCTTCGGCCTCGCCAAGGTGAACCCGCTCGTCGCCTGGACCTCGGAGGACGTGTGGCGCCGCCTCCGCCGGCTGGGCGTCCCCACCAACCCGCTGCACGAGCAGGGCTACCCGTCGATCGGCTGCGCCCCCTGCACCAGCCCGGTCCGGCCCGGCGAGGACCCGCGCGCCGGCCGCTGGCGCGGGCGCGAGAAGATCGAGTGCGGGCTGCACCGCCTCGCGCCCGGCGGGGAGCGCCGATGAGCGCCTCGGCCGCGACGGCGGTGGCGGGCCGCGCGCGCCGGGTGCTGCCCGGGTTCGGGCTCTCCACCGGCCTCACCGTCGCCTGGCTCTCGGCGGTGGTGCTGGTCCCGCTCTCCACCCTGGCGCTGCGCGCGTCCACGCTCTCCTGGGCGCAGGCCTGGGCGGTGGTCGCCTCGCCGCGCGCGCTCGCCTCGTACCGGCTGAGCTTCGGCGCCTCGCTCGCGGGCGCCGCGGTCAACGTGGTCTTCGGCGTGCTGGTGGCGTGGGTGCTGGCGCGGTACCGCTTCCCCGGCCGCTCGCTGGTGGACGCGGTGGTGGACCTGCCGTTCGCGCTGCCCACCGCCGTGAGCGGCATCGCGCTCACGGCGGTCTACGCCCGGAACGGCTGGCTGGGGGCGGTCCTGGAGCCGCTCGGCGTGAAGGCCACGTTCTCGCCGCTGGGCGTCACGCTGGCGCTCACCTTCATCGGCCTGCCGTTCGTGATCCGCACCGTCCAGCCGGTGCTGGAGGACCTCGATCCCGAGCTGGAGGAGGCGGCCGCCACGCTGGGCGCGGGCCGCTGGGCCACGTTCCGCCGGGTGATCCTCCCCGCGCTGGTGCCCGCCGCCGTCACCGGCTTCGCGCTCGCGTTCGCGCGCGGCCTCGGCGAGTACGGCTCGGTGGTGTTCATCTCGGGGAACATGCCGCTGCGGACGGAGATCGCGCCGCTGCTCATCATGACCCGCCTCGAGCAGTACGATTACGCGGGCGCTGCGGCCATCGCCTGCGTGCTGCTGGCCGCCTCGTTCGCGCTGCTCCTCGGCATCAACCGCCTGCAGGCCTGGACGCGGGCGCGCACGGGGAAGGAATGAGCGCGCGCACCGCCACCGAGGATCCGGCCTGGGTGCGGTGGGCGCTCGTCGGGCTCGCGCTCGCGTTCGTGGCCGCGCTCGTGCTGGTCCCCGCCGCGGCCGTGCTCTGGGAGGCGGTGCGCGGCGGCGCCGAGCTCTGGTGGCGCGCGGTGGCCGACCCCGACGCCCGCGCCGCCATCCGCCTGACGCTGCTCGTGGCGGCCGTCGCGGTGCCGCTCAACACCGCGTTCGGCGTCGCCGCGGCCTGGTCGCTGACGCGGTTCCGCTTCCGGGGCAAGAGCCTCCTCGTCTCGCTGGTGGACCTGCCCTTCGGCGTCTCGCCGGTCATCTCGGGGATGGTCACGGTGCTGCTGTTCGGCGCCCAGGGCTGGCTCGGCCCGTGGCTCGACGCGCACGGCCTGAAGGTCGTGTTCGCGGTCCCGGGGATCGTCCTCGCCACGGTGTTCGTGACGTTCCCGTTCGTCGCCCGCGAGCTCATCCCGTTCATGGAGTCGCAAGGCGTCGAGGAGGAGGAGGCGGCGCTCGTGCTCGGCGCGAGCGGCTGGCAGATCCTCACGCGCGTCACGCTGCCGAACGTGAAGTGGAGCCTGCTCTACGGGGTGATCCTGTGCAACGCCCGCGCGATGGGCGAGTTCGGCGCCGTCTCGGTGGTCTCCGGCCACGTCCGCGGGGTGACCAACACCATCCCGCTCCACGTCGAGGTCCTCTACAACGAGTACGCCTTCCGCGCCTCCTTCGCGGTCGCGTCGCTCCTGTTCCTCGTCGCGCTGGTCACGCTCGTCGCCAAGAAGGCGCTCGAGTGGAAGCAGCGGTCTGCGCGGGCCACGGCCCGCCGGAGCCACGCATGAGCATCCAGATCACCGGCCTCTCGAAGTCGTTCGACGCGAACCCCGTCCTCCGCGACGTGAACCTGGAGATCCCCGAGGGCGAGCTGGTCGCGCTGCTCGGCCCGTCCGGCTGCGGCAAGACCACGCTGCTGCGCATCCTGGCCGGCCTCGAGTCGCCGGACGCCGGCGAGGTGCGCCACGCCGGCGAGGACGTCGGCGCGCGCTCGGCCCGCGAGCGCAACGTGGGGCTCGTGTTCCAGCACTACGCCTTGTTCCGCCACATGACCGTCGCCGAGAACGTCGGCTTCGCGCTGCGCGTTCGCAAGCGGCCGCGGGCCGAGGTGACGGCGCGGGTGGACGAGCTGCTCGCGCTGGTGCAGCTCGACGGGCTCCGCGAGCGCTACCCGCACCAGCTCTCCGGCGGCCAGCGGCAGCGCGTGGCGCTGGCTCGCGCGCTCGCCACCGCCCCGCGGATCCTGCTCCTCGACGAGCCGTTCGGCGCGCTCGACGCGCGCGTGCGGCAGGAGCTGCGCCGCTGGCTGCGCCGGCTCCACGACGAGCTGCACGTGACCAGCGTCTTCGTCACCCACGACCAGGAGGAGGCCTTCGAGGTCTCGGACCGGGTGGTGCTCATGAACGCGGGGCGCGTCGAGCAGGTGGGCACCCCGGCGCAGGTGTTCGAGGAGCCGGCCAGCCCGTTCGTCATGCGCTTCCTGGGCGCGGTGAACGTGTTCCAGGGCCGGGTGGACGGCAACCGCACCTGGGTGAACGACCTCGAGTTCGCGGCGCCCGGCACCTCCGGCGGCGCCGGCGCCGTCCGCAAGAGCGCGCACGTCTACGTCCGGCCCCACGAGCTGGAGGTCCACCGCGCGGCGGTGCCCGGCAGCTTCGAGGCGCGGGTGGTCCGGCTGGTCCCGCTCGGCGCCGCGGTCCGCGTGGAGCTGAGCGCGCCCGGCTTCGGCAAGGCGGTGGAGGTCGAGCTGGACGTCCGCAAGGGCGAGGCGCTCGGCCTGCAGCCCGGCGAGGCGGTGCACCTGTCGCCCCGGCGCGCGCGCGTCTTCGCGGCGCCGGACGGCGAGGCGGACAGCCTCACCGCGAGCGCGCTGTAGGCGCCCGCCGGCGACCGCGACCGGCGCAGGCGGGCCCTCCCGCCCCCGCGCGCCGACGCCCGGCGGACGCAAGAAGCCCCCGGCGCCAGGGACGCCGGGGGCTCCCCCCTTCGCCTCCCCGCCGCCGGCTAGAAGATGACCTGCGCGAACGCGATGGCCCGGTTCCCGGTGCGCACCGGCCGGTCCGACCGGTCGAGCTCGTAGTTGAAGATGAGCCGCGCGTTCACCGGGACGACGTCGGCGTAGGCGCCGACGGTGTACCGCTCGTTCAGGTTGTCGCCGGTGCCGCGATCGCGGTCGTAGCGCTCGGCGCGGAAGACGGGGCCGACGTTCCAGGGGCTCTTGCCGTACAGCCCGGCGTACCAGCCGCGGGCCGTCACGTCGCGGCGGGTGAAGTCCTGGGTGCCGGCGTGGACCTGCAGGTCGCGCTCGGACTGGATGAGCTCCACGGCCACGAACAGCCACGGCGAGTCGAGCGTGGCGTCGGCGCCGTAGGTCTGGAACCAGAAGTACGTGTCGTCGTTGGTGGCGGGCACCGCGCCGGCGTTGACCGCCCCGGCCCCGTCGAACCGCGCGTTGGCGCCGGTGGACGAGACCTGGTGGCCGTAGCCGTACGAGCCGCCCACCCGCAGCGCCGCCGGCCCGAGCTTCGCGCTCGCGCCGCCGCGCGCCCAAACGTTCTTCTCGTCGAGGTCGTCCTTCTTGTTCGGGCCGGCGCCGTTCACGAGCGACGCCGCCACCTCGACCCCCACGCCGCCCCCTACCGCCCACTTGCCGTTGACGCCGACGCCGAGGTCGCGCGAGTCCGGCCCGCGCGCCAGGCTCGCCACGGCGTAGGAGCTGTTCACCCAGAGGAGCTTCGTGTCGCTCTCCGGCTGTTCGTAGCCGAACGGGGTCTTCCACTGGCCGAAGCGGAGCTCGAGGCCGGGCAGCCAGGCGAGCTTCTTCAGCGCGCCGTAGGCGTCCTTGAGCGAGCTGTCGGCGCCGTCCCACAGCACGGCGTAACCGACCTGCGGGAGCAGGTCACCGCGGGCGCCGATGCGGGCGCGGCGCAGCTCGAAGCTGGACGTGTCCTTCGCCGGGGACGGCGCGTCGGTGCGGGAGTACTGGATGTTCAGGAAGCCCCAGAACGTGGGGCCGGACGCCGGCTTCGCGGCCGGCTTCGGGGCCTCGGCGGACGGCTTGGGGGCCTCCGCCGCGGGCGCGGACGAGGCCGCGGGCTGCTCGGGAGCCTGCTGCTGGGCCGCCGCCGCCGCCGGGACGGCGGCGACGAGGAGGAGCGCTGCGATGAGGGTGCGTCGGGTCATGGCTTCCCTTCCTGGAGTGCGTGCGCGGTGCGTGGGGCCGCTCAGGTCCCGGGGACGTAGATCTGGTCGAAGGTCCCGCCGTCGGCGAAGTGCGCCGCCTGGGCCCTCTGCCACCCGCCGAACACCTCGTCGACGGTGACGAGCTTCACCTGCGGGAAGCGGCCGGCGTGCTTCGCGGCGACCTTCGGATCCCGCGGACGGTAGAAGTTCCGCGCCGCGATCTCCTGCCCCTCGGGCCCGTACAGGAACCGGAGGTACGCCTCGGCGACCGCGCGCGTGCCGTGGCGGTCGACGTTGCGATCCACCACCGCCACCGGCGGCTCGGCCAGGATGCTGGTGCGCGGCACCACGATCTCGAACTCCCCCTTGCCGAGCTGCTCCACCGCCAGGAAGGCCTCGTTCTCCCAGGCGAGCAGCACGTCGCCGATGCCGCGCTCGACGAACGTGGTGGTCGAGCCGCGCGCGCCCGAGTCGAGCACCGGTACGTTGCGGAACAGCGCCTTCACGAACGCCTTCGCGCTCGCCTCGCTCCCGCCCGGCTTGCGGAGCGCGTGCGCCCAGGCCGCGAGGTAGTTCCAGCGCGCGCCGCCCGAGGTCTTCGGGTTGGGTGTGATCACCTGGACGCCCGGCTTCACCAGGTCGTCCCAGTCGGCGAGGTGCTTCGGGTTCCCCTTGCGGACGAGGAACACGATGGTGGACGTGTACGGCGAGGCGTTCTGCGGCAGGCGCTGCTGCCAGCCCGGCGCGACCAGCCCGGCCTTGGCCACCGCGTCCACGTCGTAGGCGAGCGCGAGCGTCACCACGTCCGCCTCGAGCCCGTCGATGACGGCGCGCGCCTGCTTGCCCGAGCCGCCGTGGGACTGCTTCACCACCAGCTCCTGCCCGGTCTGCGCCTTCCACTGCGCCGCGAACGCCCGGTTCACCGCCTCGTACAGCTCGCGGGTCGGGTCGTACGAGACGTTCAGGAGCTTCACCTCCGCCCCGCGCGCTGGCGCCGCGACGGCGACCAGCGCGGCGGTCGCGAGCGCGACGGCGCGCCAGCCCGGCTGCTTCACACGATGAGACATGCCTGCCTCCCTGGCGGCGCGACGGCGCCGCATCCGTTTTAGCGGATGACCATCCTAGGGAGCCCCGTCCGTCCGGTCAAGCGAACGGTTGTCCGTTATAACGGCGGCGGGCGGCGCGGCGATGCCGTGCGGGGAGCCGCGCGACCCGGCGCGAGCGCGATCAGTGCCGGTGCACGTCGTCCACGTGCGCGTACGCGGCCGACTCGATCTGGAGCGTGGTGTGGACGATCCCGTACCGGCGGCGCAGGTCGCTCTTCACCGCGGTGAGGATCTCGTCGTTGCGGCCCATGCTCCCCGCCTCCACCACCAGGTGGGCGGAGAGCGAGAGCATGCCGCTCGAGATGGTCCAGATGTGCAGGTCGTGCACGGCGACCACGCCCGGGCAGCACTCCATCTGCGCGCCGATCGCCCCCGCGTCGAGGTGCGCGGGCACGCTCTCCATCAGGATGTCGGTGATCTCGAGGATCAGCCGCACCGCGCCCCAGAGGATGAGGAGCGCGATGGCGAGCGAGAGCACCGGGTCGATCCAGCGGAGGTCCGGGCGGATGCCCATCACCACCGCGCCGGCCAGGATCGCCACCGAGGAGATGGTGTCGGAGAGGACGTGCAGGAACGCAGAGCGCGCGTTGAGCGAGTGCTCACCGTGCAGGAACCAGAGGATGGCGAGGTTCGCAGCCAGGCCGACGCCGGCCACGAACGCCATGAGCTCGAGCCGGATGGGCGGGCCCGGGTCGCGCAGCCGCTGGACCGCCTCCCAGGCGATCCAGACCGAGAGCACCACCAGCGCGCCCACGTTGAGCTGCGCCCCGAGCACCTCGGCGCGGCGGTAGCCGAAGGTGCGCTTGTCGTCGGCGGGCCGGGTGGAGAGCCAGGCGGCGACGAGCGCGAGGCCGAGCGCGCCCGCGTCGGTGAGCATGTGCCCGGCGTCGGAGACGAGCGCCAGGGAGCCGGACATCCAGCCGCCCACCGCCTCGGCGACCATGATCGTGGCGGTGAGCCCGAGCGAGATGCCGAGGCGCCGCAGGCTCGTCCCCGCCCCGTGCGCGCCGTGCTGGTGCGCCCGCTCGTGGTCGGCGTGGTGGAGGCCGCACGCGCCGTGCTGCTCACCGGACCACTCCCGGGCCCCTCCCGGCCCGGTCGTGGCCGAGGGCTCGTGCGCTCCGTGGACGTGCGGGTGGCCGTGCGACATTCCGCTTGAACCTCCGGGCCGTGCAGTCTACGCCATGCTCCATGGACGCGCACGCGCGGGCGGCGTGGCAAGGCCCCGCCGCATCGCGCGCGGACGCGCCCGCCGCCGAGGCCACGCACGGGGAGCCGATGGAACGCACCGATGCACAGGAGGCCGTCGCCCGGGACGGGACCCGCCTCCACTGGACCAACCACGGCGCCGGCGAGCCCGCGGTGGTGCTGACCGACGGCATCGGCTGCGCCGGGTACGTGTGGCGGGCGCTCGAGCCCGCGCTCGCCGCCCGCCACCGGACCATCCACTGGAACTACCGCGGCCACGGCCGGAGCGCCGCGCCCGCCGACCCGGCCCGGGTCGGTCTCGAGGACTGCGTGGACGACCTGCTGGCGGTGCTCGACGCCGCCGGCGAGCGCTCCGCCGTGATCGCCGGCCACTCCATGGGCGTGCAGGTGGCGCTCGAGCTGCACCGGCGCGCGCCCGGGCGCGTCCGGGCGCTGGTGCTCGTGTGCGGCGCGCCCGGCCGGCCCATCGACACGTTCCACGACTCGCCCGTGCTCCGGATCGCGTTCCCGTTCGCGCGGGCGCTGGTGGAGCGGTTCCCCGAGGCGGTGCGGACCGGGTTCCGGGTGCTCCTCCCGAGCGAGCTCGCCATGCAGTACGCGCTGCAGTTCGAGGTGGACCGCACCCGCGTCGAGCGCGCCGACCTCACCCGCTACTTCGACGATCTCTCGCGCGTGGAGCCCACGCTGTTCGTGCGCATGCTCGCCTCCGCCGCCGAGCACGACTGCCTGCCCCACCTCCCCGACGTGGACGTGCCGACGCTCGTCGTCGCCGGCGAGC